>VBHN01000082.1 GCA_005881155.1 Chloroflexota bacterium
GGTCACGAGGACCACATCGGCGCGCTTCCCTTCGTCCTCAAGCGCCTCAACGTGCCCGTCTACAGCACGCGCCTGACCCTCGGGCTGGCCAAGCCCAAGCTGAAGGAGCACCGCATCCTCCGCGAGGCCGACCTCCGGGAGGTCAGGATCGGCGACCGCTTCCGGCTCGGGCCCTTCAGCGTGGAGATGATCGCCGTCTGCCACAGCATCCCGGACGCCACCGCGCTGGCCATCAAGACGCCGGTGGGGATGGTGATCTACACCGGGGACTTCAAGCTCGACGACGACCCGCCCGAAGGCCGCCCCACCGACCTCGCCCGGCTCGCTCAGCTCGGCAGGGACGGGGTGCTGCTGCTGCTCGGCGACTCGACCAACGCCGAGCGGGAAGGCCACAGCGGGTCCGAGCGTGACCTCCTCGAGCCCTTCGAGCGCATCTTCCGGGAGGCGCCCTCCCGGATCGTGGTCGCCAGCTTCGCCTCCAACCTGCACCGCATCCAGCAGGTGATCTCGCTGGCCGAGGAGTACGGGCGGCGGGTGGGGATCGCCGGGCGCAGCCTGCAGACCAATATGAAGACGGCCCAGGAGCTCGGCTACCTTCGCGTCCCGGCCGGGATGACGATCCCCCTGAAGCAGGTCGACTCGGTCCCGCTGCCGAAGCTGCTGATGCTGATGGCCGGCAGCCAGGGCGAGCCGATGTCCTCGCTCTCCCGCTACGCGAACCGCAGCCACCCGGCCGTGGGCGTCCGCGAGGGCGACTGGGTGGTGATCTCGGCGACGCCGATCCCGGGCAACGAGACGCTCGTCAACCGGACCATCAACAACCTCTACAAGCACGGGGCGGAGGTCTTCTACTCGACCACGGGCAAGGTCCACGTCTCCGGCCACGCCTACCGGGAGGAGATCCGGACCCTGATCGACACGGTCCGGCCTCGCTTCTTCGTGCCCGTCCACGGCGAGTACCGGCAGCTGCTCCACAACTCCCGGATCGCACTCGCGGCGGGAGTCCCGCGCGAGAACCTGAAGGTCATCGAGGACGGCCAGGTGCTGGAGCTGACCGCGGACTCGATGGTGCTCGGGGAGCAGGTGCCGGCCGGCTACGTGTTCGTCGACGGCCTGGGCATCGGCGACGTCGAGCAGGTGGTGCTCCGCGACCGCGGCCACCTCGCCGCCGATGGCTTGGTGGTGGTCACCATCGGCCTCGACCGGGCCACGGGCGCGCTCCGGAGTGGTCCCGAGCTGATCTCCCGCGGGTTCATGGAGGAGGACTCGAGCGTGGCCGTGCTCGCGGAGGCCCGGAAGGCGGTGATCGACAGCCTGAAGGGATTCGACGGCGAGCCCGAGCCGGCGGCGATCAAGGAGACGGCCCACGACGCAGTCCAGCGGGTGATCTGGCGCCGCACCCAGCGCCAGCCGATGGTGATCCCGGTGGTGATCGACCAGTGAAGCTTCCGCCGGTTGCGCTGACGGCGCCGACCCTCTGCCCCCGCTGCGACGCGCCCGCGCTCTACGAGGACCGCTGCACCAACTGCGGCCTGCAGCTGGCCAAGTGCGGCGCCTGCCAGGGTGTGGCCGGACCGTTCGACCGCTACTGCGGCTTCTGCGGCCACGACCTCGCCGCGGGCGAGCTCCGCTCCCCGGTCTGGAGGTTCTGGCTGCTGGTGGCGATGATCCCGATGGTGGCCGCCCTGGTGATCGGGGCCACGGTCTTCGGCGGCCCCGCCGCCACGCGGGTCGGACGGCTGATCTTCCCCGTGGCCGCCGGGTCGCCGGCCCCGCCCGGCAGCACCGGCGTCAAGCTCTACCGGAGCCCGAACCTGCAGCTGGTCTACGCGGTCCCGGCCGACTGGACGCCGGCCGACTACACCCTCAGCAAGAGCGCGCCGATGCCCTTCGTAGGGGTCTCCCGGATCGTGGCCGACGGCGCCCAGCTGACCACGGCCAAGGGCGACGTGCTGGCGACCAAGCCGTCGGGCGCGCTGCTGACCATGGGCACGCCACGAGCGGCCCCGCCCGGCGTGGACGCCACGGACCCGAGCTCGGTCCTCGGTTCCGACATCTCGAGCCTGACCCTGAAGCCGCCGGGCGGGCTGACCATCACCGTCTTCCGGCAGGCCCAGACCATCAACGTGGGCGGCCGCTCCGGCAAGGAGGCCGTCCTGAAGGTGGTTCGCGGCGACGGCGGCTCCTACTACCTCGAGCGCGCCTACCTGGTCGGGCCCAGCGGCCTCTTCGAGGTCAACGCCCTGGTGCCCCAGTCGGACTGGGAGGCCGGCGACGATCACAAGGTCGAGGCGATCATCCAGTCGCTGCGGCTCGGCTAGCCTTTCGGCTCAGGGAAACGAAATGAACGTCGCCGATTACACGGACGTCACCTACGCCGTCGAAGGCCCGGCTGCGATCGTCACCATCAACCGGCCCGACCGCTACAACGCCTTCCGGGGCCGGACCATCGACGAGCTGGTGGACGCCTTCCTCAAGGCCTGGGCCAACAAGCACGTCCGCGCGGTGATCCTCACCGGCGCCGGCGAGAAGGCCTTCTGCGCCGGCGGCGACCAGAAGCAGCGCGCCGAGACCGGCGACTACGGGCCGACCGAGCACGGCATCTTCCGGGTCGAGTACCTGCACCGGCTGATCCGCGAGATCCCCAAGCCGGTGATCGCCGCGGTGAACGGGGTCGCGATCGGCGGCGGCCACGTGCTCCACGTCCTCTGCGACGTCAGCATCGCCTCCAGCAGCGCCCGCTTCGGCCAGGCCGGGCCGCGGGTCGGGTCCTGGGACGCGGGCTTCGGGACGGCCTACCTGGCCCGGGTGGTGGGGGAGAAGCGGGCGCGCGAGATCTGGTACTTCTGCCGCCAGTACGACGCCGAGACGGCCGAGCGCTGGGGCCTCGTCAACAGGGTTGTCGAGCCGGGGCAGCTGCTGGCCGAGGCGAAGGCCTGGGCAGAGGAGATCGCCGAGAAGAGCCCGACCGCGATCCGCTTCCTCAAGTACAGCTTCAACGTCGACTCCGAGCACCAGGCGGCGGTGGGCGCGATGGCGATGTCGGCGCTGGAGATCTTCAACAAGACGCCGGGCGGGCTGGAGGGCGCCTCGGCCTTCAGCCAGAAGCGGAAGCCCGACTTCTCCAAGGAGCTCGAGTAACCCCGGGCGCTAGACGCGAGCCCCGGGCTTGACCAGCGTCTTGCCGCACTCCACGCAGAAGCTGTGGCGGGTCAGGTTGTGGTGCCCGCAGGCGGGGCAGACCAGGCGCCGGGGCGGGTTGGCGGTGATCCAGCGGTCGTGCTCGCGGTGGTGCCACTGGCCGTCCTCGGGTCCGAGGATCCACTCCCGACCCTCCATGTCCTTGACCGCCAGCGCCCGCACCGCCTTCCGGAAGGTCGGGGCGTCGAGGCTGCCCGACTTGCGGGAGGCCACGAGCTCGAAGTAGCGGAGCTCGGCCACCGCGAACGGTTCGACTGCCACCGGCCAAGGGTAGCTAGGCGGCCTCAGCCCGGGCGGGGGGACCTATAATCTCGTTTCAATCCCGCCGACGTCGTCCCACCATGCGTCAAAGCACCACCCGCAGCCCACGTCGCACATCGTCGCGAGGACGGACCTCAGGTCAGTCCCGCTCCGGCTATGGCCGGGGCCGCAGACCCCGCCGCCCCCTGTTGACGCCCGCCCAGGCCCGCGAGGCCGCCGGCGTCGCGCTGATCGGCGGCGGCCTGCTCCTCTTCATCGCCCTGGCCACCGTGCTCCAGACCGCTTTCGGCTGGGGAGCGCCGCTGATCGTGGTCATGGTCCTGGGCGGCGGCCTCTACCTGATCTGGCCCCGGGCGCCCGAGGTGCGCCTGGTCGACGTCGCCTCCCTGTTCGCGGTCGCCTGGTCGGTGCTCGGCCTGCTCGCGCTGACCCGCTTCGGAGGCGGCACGGTCGGCGCCGGGATCGCCTGGTGGGCTGGCAGCTACGTCGGCCCCTGGGGCGCCGGCGTGATCTTCGGGATGGCCCTGCTGCTGGGCCTGATCGTCGTCTTCCACTTCAGCCCCGCCGCAACGCTGGGCGCGCTGGCGGCGACCGCGCGGGCCGCCCACGCCGAGCGCAGCCGGATCGAGGCGCTGGTCCGCAGGGCCGGCCCCAAGCGCGACGAGGCCAGGGCCGGCGAACCCAGGGCGACCCGGCTCCCGCCGGCAGCCCCCGCCTCGCCCCCGGAACCGGTCCTGGTCCTCGACCAGCCCTCCTTCCTGGAACAGCTGGGCGAGGACCTGCCCGACGAGCCCGGCCCGCCGCCGCGCCGGCGGCCGGCCCAGGAGGCGCCGGACACGCCGGCGATGCGCGTGGTCGCCGATCCCCAGGATCAGGAGCCGGAGATCGACTGGAAGCTGCCCTCGATCAACCTGCTGGAGACCGCCACCGCGCGTAAGGAGCGGATGCAGGACGAGATCAAGCGCAACGTCCGGATCATCGAGCACACGCTCACCACGTTCGGTGTGGAGGGCAAGGTCATCGGCGTCAATCCGGGCCCAGCCGTCACCCAGTACGAGATCCAGCCGGCCGAGGGCGTGGCGGTGCGGCGGATCGTCAGCCTCCACAACGACCTCGCGCTCGCGCTGGCCGCCTCGCCGCTCCGGATCGAGGCGCCAATCCCGGGCAAGTCCGCGGTCGGCGTCGAGGTGCCCAACAAGTCGGCCAGCCTGGTGACGCTCCGCGAGGTCGTGGGCTCGCCCGGCTTCCAGGACAGCAACCGGAAGCTGGCCCTGGCGATGGGCAACGATGTCTCCGGCCAGGCGATCGTGGGCGACCTGACCCGGATGCCGCACCTGCTGATCGCGGGCGCCACCGGGCAGGGCAAGTCGGTCTGCATCAACGCCCTGATCGCGTCGATGCTGATGCAGGCCTCGCCGGCACAGCTGCGCCTGATGCTGATCGACCCCAAGCGGGTCGAGATGTCGGCCTACAACGGGCTGCCGCACCTGATGGTCCCGGTCCTGGTCGAACCCCACCAGGCGGCAGCCGCGCTGCGCTGGGCGGTGGCGGAGATGGATCGCCGCTACAAGCTGCTCTCCGGGGCGGGCGTCCGAAACATCCAGGGCTACAACGAGAAGGCGGACGGGGTGAACGCCCGCCAGCTGGCGTACATCGTGATCGTGGTCGACGAGCTGGCCGACCTGATGATGGTCGCCGCAGGTGAGGTCGAGGAGCTGATCTGCCGGATCGCGCAGCTGGCCCGGGCGGTCGGCATCCACCTGATCGTGGCCACCCAGCGCCCATCGACGGACATCATGGTCGGCTCTCAAGTGGATAGCCGCGTGATCCTCGACTCCGGCGGCGCCGAGAAGCTGCTGGGGCGCGGGGACATGCTCTACCAGCCGGTCGACGCCGGCAAGCCGGCCCGGATCCAGGGCGCGTTCGTTTCCGACGGCGAGGTCGACGCCATCGTCGGCTGGTGGAAGGCGCAGGGCGAGCCGCGCTTCATGGAGGAGGTCCTCGAGGACGCGGTGGTGGGCGGCTTCGGCGAGGGCGCCGAGGATCGCAAGCTGGACCCGCTCTTCGCCCGGGCGGCCCGGGCCGTGGCCGCGGAGGGCGGCGCCTCCGTATCCCTCGTCCAGCGGAAGTTCAACGTCGGCTACTCGCGGGCGGGCCGGATCGTCGACCAGCTTGCCGAGCATCGCGTCATCGGCGGCTACCAGGGTTCCAAGTCGCGGGAGGTGCTGATGAACCTGCCCGACGTGGATGAGCTCCTGGAGAGGCTCGGCCTGGAGTGAGCCCGGGCCCGGTCCTGCAGGAGGCGCGCCGGGCCAAGGGCGTCACCCTCGAGCAGGCCGCGGCCGTGACCCGGATCCGGGTTCGGAGCCTGGCGGCGCTGGAGGCGGGACTGACCGCCGAGCTGCCGGCGCCGGTCTACGTCCGCGGCTACCTGCGTACCTACGCGGCCTACCTCGAGATCGACGCCGGGGCGCTGATCGAGGCCTACGAGGAGACCGCGGACCGCTCCCGGCGCTCGCTGGCGATCAAGCCGATGAGCCCGCTCACCGCCTCGCCGAACATGGTCCTGACGGCGCCGGCGGCGGGCGCGATCGGGCTCGTGCTCCTGGTGCTGGCCTTCACCGGCTACGTCTATCGCGAGCTGGAGAGCGTGCGGACCCCGCCACCGCCGGCACGCGTGGCGGCGACGCCCCTGCCGTCGGCCGCACCGACGCCGCTCGCCTCAGCGACCGCGACGCCGGTGCCGGCGCCGGTGCCCGCCACAGTGATCGTCACGGCCACCGACACCGCCTGGATCGACGTCAGCGTGGACGGCAAGAAGCAGTTCGGCGACTCCGGCAAGGTGCTGGCGGCTGGTGACAGCGTGACCTTCACCGGCCTCAAGGTGAAGGTCACGACCGGGAAGGGCCTGGCCACCTTCGTCAACGTCAACGGGAAAGACCTGGGCCCGATGGGCAACGGGGTCCTCACCCGCGAGTACACGGCCGCCTCCTGAAAGTCCCAGCCTTACTGGCCCAAACTCGAAAAAGTGAACCTGCCCAACACACTGACGCTGAGCCGGCTGCTCGGGATCCCGCTCCTGGTCTGGCTGCTGCTGGCGCGCTTCCCGGGCCACGACCAGTGGGCGGCGATCGGAATCCTGGCCTTCTCGGCGACCGACACCTTCGACGGCCAGCTCGCCCGGCGCTTCGGCACCGTGACCGAGCTGGGGAAGTTCCTCGACCCGCTGGCCGACAAGCTCTTCATCCTGGCCGTCCTGGTGACGCTGGTCCAGGAGGGCATGCTGCCCGCCTGGGTGGTGGTGATCATCTTCAGCCGGGAGCTGCTGATCACCATCCTGCGCTCGGTCGGCCTGGGCCAGGGCCGGGTCATCTCGGCCAGCGGCTGGGGCAAGACCAAGACCGTGACCCAGGTCGGGGCTGTCTTGCTGGTGATCCTCGCCCGGCCCTATGGCTGGCTCGAGCCCTTCGCGCTGTCCGGGGTTGCGATCGCCGTCCTGGTGACCGTGTACAGCGGGCTCGACTACCTCTGGAGGTTCCGCCACGTGCTGGGGCTGCCGCCGCGGCGGCCCGCCATTCAGCCGCTGCCGCTGCAGGGTGGGGCGCCGGGACCCGGCGAGACGGTGGATCCCCTGGTCCGCAAGGTGTCGGAGCGCCTGCTGGCGGCGGGGGAGACGCTGGCCGTCGGCGAGTCCTGCACCGGGGGGCTGCTGGCCGCCGCCCTGACCGCGCTGCCGGGCAGCTCACGCTTCTTCGCCGGCGGAGTCGTGTCCTACTCGGACCGCCTGAAGCACGAGCTGCTGGGCGTGCCGGACGACCTGCTCGCGGACAAGGGCGCCGTCAGCCCCGAGGTCGCGATCGCGATGGCCCAGGGCGCGCGGCAGCGCCTGGGCACCGACTACGCGCTCTCGGTGACGGGCATCGCCGGGCCCGACGCGGATGGCTCGGCGAAGCCGGTCGGGCTCACCTTCATCGGCTTCGCCGGCCCCGACCTGGTATTGGTGAGACAGTTCAACTGGCAGGGCGACCGCTGGGAGAACCGGCGGCTGAGCGTGGAGGCGGCGCTCAAGCTGGCCCTGGAATCCTTCGCCGAGGTGAAGACTTGACTCTCCGAACAGGTGTTCGTAAACTTACGGCGGCCCTTCAGGCTGCGGATCCGGGTCTTGTAAAGCCTTGCACTGCGTCGCCGCACCGTAGAAGACTGGCCCCAGCCTTTTAGGAG
>VBHN01000205.1 GCA_005881155.1 Chloroflexota bacterium
ATCCCGAGCCTGGGCGACGGGGCGGATCGAAAGCGCGTAGGCGGCCGGCAGGCCGAGGACGATCACCAGCAGCGTCGAGCCGATGGTGGCGACCGCGGAGTTGATGAAGAAGGGCGGGAAGTCCCGTGAGAGCACCTCCTGGAACTCCGTCAGCGTCGGTACGAAGAAGATCGTCGGCGGGATGCTGGCAGCCTGGGATTCGGTCTTCAGCGCCTCCAACATCATCCAGAGGACTGGGAAGAAAAAGACGAAGGCGACCAGCCAGGCGAGCGCCGACCAGCCCACCTTGGAACGACCCTGTCCGGCCTTGGCAACCGTCACCGCCCGGCTCATCGCCTGGCCTCCACGTGGAAGATCGTGAACAGGGTTCGCAGCGCGAAGGTGGCCACGATCATGGTCAGGATCACGGCGATGACGCCGATCGCCGAGGCCTTCCCGATGTCGAAGCCCTGGAAGGCGACCAGGTAGAGCAGGAAGGGCAGGTTGGTGGTCGCCTCACCAGGCCCGCCCTGGGTGGTCATGAAGATGGAGTCGAAGGTCTGGACGATGAACAGCGAGCCCAGCAAAGCGCCCAGTTCCACGAAGGGCCGGATGAACGGCAGCGTGATGTAGCGGAGGGTCTGGAGCGCATTCGCTCCATCGACGCCCGCAGCCTCCAGCACCTCGAGGTTCTGAGACTGGAGGCCGGCGAGCACGATCAGCATCATGAAAGGCGTCCACCGCCAGACCTCGATGGTGACGATGGTGGCCATCGGGAACTGGCTGACCCAGTCCACCCGGCCCAGCCCGATCGGCGAGAGCAGCCAGCCGACGAGGCCGAAGATGGGGTTCAGGAGGGTGTCCTTCCAGATCAACGCCCCCGCCACGGGCATGACCAGGAAGGGACCGATCATCAAGGTCCGCAGCACGCCCTTGCCGAAGATCTCCTTGTTCAGGAGCAGGGCGATCGCCACCCCCAGCACGACGGAGATGCCGACCGCCAGAACGGTGAGCAGGACGGTGTTGAAGAGGGCGGTCCGGATGCTCGGATCGGTCGCGACCGTCAGGTAGTTCTGGGCGCCGGCGAACTCGGGGTTGCCGGGCCGGAGCAGGTTCCAGTTGAAGAGGCTGTAGTAGATGGTCAGCAGGAACGGCACCTGGGTGACCAGGACGACGTAGATCAGTGCCGGCAGCAGCGGCAGCCAGCGGAGCCGGCCGTCCCAGGCAGAGGCGGAGGCGGCGGACCTGGTCCGCCCGCCCCCGCCGGCCGGCGGTGACGCCCTTACCGTCGTTTCGGTGCTCGTTGCAGGGAGCCTACTTCCGGTAGTTCTTGCCCACGGCGTCGGCAAGCTGCTGCGCTCTCGCCAGGGCGTCGTCGAGGGTGGCAGTCCCGGCGATCACCGCGGCGAACTGTTGGGAAACCTGGTCACCCAGTTGCTGGAACTCGGGGATCCCGACGTACTGGACCCCGATGTAGGGCACCGGGTCCACGGTCGGGTGGTTGACGTCGGCGTTGGCGATCGAGTCGAGGGTGATCTGGGCGAAGCCGCCGGCGACCTTCTTATAGTCGGCGATCGAGTAGGTCGAGGTTCGGGTCCCGGGAGGAACGTGGTTCCAACCCAGCTTGGTGCCGACCAGCTGGATGTAGTCCTTGGAGGTCGCCCAGGAGGCGAAGGTCCAGGCCGCGTCCTTCTTCTTGCTGGTCGAGGGCACGCTCAGCGACCAGGCCCACAGCCATCCTGAGTAGGGCTTGATCTTGGTCGGCGCGAAGGCGTAGCCGGAGTTGGCCGCGGCGTCGCCGGTGAAGTTGCTGGCTCCGACCGTCGCGTCATACCACATGGCCACCTTGCCGCCGTTGTAGGCGGTCAGGCACTCGGTGAAGCCGGCGCTGGCGGCGCCGGGCTCGCCGGCCGTCTTGATCAGGTTCACGTAGAAGCTGACGGCCGCCTTGAAGTTCGGGGAGGTCAGCTGGGGCTGCCAGTTCTGGTCGAACCAGCGCCCGCCGAAGGTGTTGACGACGGTGTCAAGCGGCGCCAGCTGCTCGCCCCAGCCGGGCAGGCCGCGGAGGCAGATGCCGGAGACGCCCTTGGCGGGGTTGTTCACCTTCTGCGCCGCCGCCGCCACCTCATCCCAGGTCGGCTTCTGGGAGAGCGTGACTCCCGCCGCCTGGAGGAGGTCCTTTCGATACATGAGCATCGATGACTCGCCGTAGAAGGGCACGGCGTAGAGGTTCGAGTTGTAGGTGAGCGCCTTGGCAACCCCGGGGATCAGGTCGTCGGGCGCGTAGGACGAGGACTTCTGGATGTAGGGAGCGAGATTCTCGATCCAGCCGTTCTTGGCCCAGATCGGAACTTCGTAGGTGCCGATGGTGAACAGGTCGTAGCGGCCGCTCTTGGTGGCGACATCTTCGGTGACCTGCTGCCGGAGCTGGTTCTCGGGCAGGATCACGATCTTGACCTGGATGTCGGGATGAGCCTTCTGGAAGTCGGGCACCAGCTTCTGGAGGTCTTCCATCTGCGGGTTGTCGACCGCGGCGAGGGTGATCGTCTGCGTCGCGCCACCGGTGCCACCTCCCGCGCCCGGCGTACAGGCCACGACTGCTAAGAAGGTCGCAACGAGGCTCACCAGCCTCAGATGTGGGAGCCGGGAAGCGCCGAGTCCTCGCCTCGGCGACCGATTGCTCTCGTTGGCCATGCGAACTACCCCCTGTGTGAAGGAACGCTTCCACGCTCCCGATGTGCCATGGGTCGAGCACGATTAAGACAACGTTGTCATTCTTATAGCACAAGGACTTGGCGGAGGCAAGTTGAACTTGTTACCATGCGCACCGTCTCGGAAAGCCCGGCAGCGGAGGTCCAACGTTGGCAAGGGTCGATGAGGACGCCAGGAGCAGACCCACCATGCGCGAGGTCGCGGCACTCGCCGGGGTGAGCCTGAAGACGGTGTCGCGGGTGATCAACGCCGAGCCGGCCGTCTCCTCCGAGCTGGCCTCGCGCGTTCACGCCGCGATCGAGCGTCTCGACTACCGCCACAACCGGGCGGCCAGCAGCCTCCGGCGCTCCGACGGCCGGAGCGCTGCCATCGGCGTTCTTCTCGAAGACGTGGCCAACCCGTTCTCCTCGACGCTGCACCGCGAGATCGAGAACGTCGCGCTGCAGCGAGGAGTGCTGGTCTTCGCGGGCAGCTCGGACGAGGATGCCGAGCGGGAGCGCTCTCTGATCGCCGAGTTCACCTCCCGGCGGGTGGACGGCCTGATCATCGTGCCCGCCAGCCACGACCACAGCTATCTCCTGAGCGAGCGCCGGGCGGGGACCGCCATGGTTTTCGTCGACCGGCCGGCGGCGTACCTGGATGCCGACACGGTCCTCACCGACAACCAGGGAGGTACCCGCGCGGGCATCGCCCATCTTCTCGACCGCGGCCACCGGCGAATCGGGTATCTAGGCGACCTGGAGACCATCGCCACCGCCGCCTGGCGCTTTCAGGGCTACTCGAGCGAGCTGGCCGCGCAGGGGATCGAGCTCGACCCCGGGCTGGTGCGCCTGGACCTCCGCGGCATCGAGAGCGCTGCGACTGCCGCCGCCGAGCTGCTCTCGGTGGCGGCGCCGCCGACGGCGATCTTCGCCGGCCAGAACCTGCTCACCATCGGCGCTTATCGTGCCCTGCGCAAGCTGGACCTGCACCACAGGGTCGCGCTGGTCGGCTTCGACGACTTCCTGCTCGCGGACCTCCTCGAGCCGGGGATAACCGTCGTCGCCCAGGACCCGGCAGCGCTGGGGCGGACCGCGGTCGAGCTTCTCTTCCGGCGCCTCGACGGTGATCGCTCGCCGTCGATTCACGCGGTGATCCCGACGCGCTTGATCCCGCGCGGCTCAGGTGAGATTCAGCCTTGATCGTCGTCTGCGGGGAAGCGCTGATCGACCTGATCGACAACGGCGACGGCACCCAGCGGCCGACGCCAGGCGGAGGACCCTTCAACACCGCCCGCGCTCTGGCCCGGCTCGGCGTGCCGACCGCCTTCCTGGGTCGGCTGTCAACCGATGCTCTCGGGCGGGAGCTCGCCGACCTCCTGGTGGCCGACGGCGCCAGCATCTCGCTGGCGAGCTGCGGGCCGGAGCCGACGACGATCGCCGTGGCCGCGGTCGACGGCGACGGCCTCGCCGAGTATCAGTTCGTCGTCGAGGGGACTTCGGCGCCCAACCTCACCAGCTCGATGCTGCCCGAGTCGCTCCCCGAGGAGGTGGACTCGATCCATCTCGGCAGCTTGGGCCTGGCCTTGGAGCCGATGGCGTCCACCCTCGTCGAGCTCGTCGGCCGTGAGAGCGGCCGGCGCCTCGTCATGCTCGACCCCAACGTGCGGCCAGGGCTGATCTCGGACCACGAATACCGGGACCGGTTGGAGGCGGTGATCCCGCTGAGCACCATCGTCAAAGCGAGCGTCGCCGACCTGGACTGGCTGTACGGCGGGCTTGGCTACGAAGTCGCGGCCGAGCGGATGCTGGACGGCGGCGTCCGGCTGGTGCTGGTGACGCTGGGCGCGGAGGGAGCTTTCGGCGCCACGGCCGATCTGCGAATCCGCGTCCAAGCCCCCCGTGTGGAGGTCGTCGACACCATCGGCGCCGGTGACGTCTTCGGAGCCGCGGTCCTCGCGCGTCTGTATGAGAGTGACCGGCTCCGGCCGGAGCTGAAGCTCGATGCGGACGAGCTTCGAACCCTCCTTGGCTTCGCTTGCGAGGCGGCGGCGATCGTCTGCAAGCGGGTGGGCGCCGAGCCCCCCTGGCGGTCGGAGCTCGGCGCCGGCGCTGGCTGACGCGTCAGGAGGCCGGGGCGGGCGCCGGGACCTCCTCGCTCTCGTAGCGGCTGCCGATCCCGCGCGCCATTTGCGGGTCCCGTGCGCGGACGATGAAGTACCAGACGAGGCCGATCGCCACCCACGCCAGGAAGATGTAGGGAAGCCAGGAGTAGACGCCGGTCAGGGCCGGGAAGAGCCCCCCGGGAATGAGCTGGGGCAGCCAGTTGGCCCAGAAGACGAAGATCATCGACAGCAGGCCGATGACGCCGACGACCCAGACGAGCGGGGACGGAGTCCCGCGCTGCCGAAGGTAGAAGGGCGCCGCAAGCGAGACTAGCGCGTAGGCGAGCATGAAACCGAAGGTCGCCACGGTGCCCACCCAGCCGGTGAGGTCCACCGCGCTGGCGCCGAAGAGGACGGGGACGATCGCGATCAAAACCATCGGGGTAGCCACCACGTAGATCGCGACGTGCGGCGTGCGGTGGGAAGTGTGCGTGCGCGTCAGGGCCGGTACGCCCATGCCGTCGTGCGCCATCGTCAGCGCCATCCTTGCCGAGGCGTTGATGCAGGCCAGGGTGCACGCGAAGAGGCTGAGGCAGATTGCGATGTCCATCACCGGTGCCAGGAAGGTGAGGCCGACGATGTTGGCGAGGTCGGGCAGTGGAGCCAGGCTCTTGGCAAAACCGGTCTTGCTGCCCGCGAAGCCGAAGACCTGGGAATAGACCACCACGACGTAGAAGAGCCCGACGACCAGGGCGCTGTAGATGATCGCGCGCCCGATCATCCGATAAGGATCACGCGCCTCGATTCCGAGCGCGCCGGCGCTCTCGAAGCCCACGAAAGCGAAGATGGAGAGGACGACGCCGACCAGGATGCCGCCGATCGTCACGCCCTTGAGCGTGAACTGGTCGCTGTGGAAGAGGCTGCCCGCATGGAGCCAGATGGCGACGCAGAGGATCAGGATCAGCGAGACCGAGATCACCTCCAGCGTGAGGCTGGTCCGAGCCGAGAGGCGCATGTCCATCACCGCGACCGCCACCGGGACCGCGATGTCGATCAGGAAAAGGACGGTCAGCAGCCAGCGGTTGTCGGCTGGGATCGCCCCGCCGCTGACCCGGTTCAGGAAGTCGGCGCCGAAGATTCCGAAGCCGGTGATCGTCGCCACGCCGGTGATGATGTAGCCGAGCTGCAGCGCCCAGCCCGCGGTGTGCCCGGAGCCGGAGCCAAGGCCCCGGGTCACCCAGACGTAGAAGGATCCGGCCGAGTTGGTGTTGCGGGAGAACTGGGCGCAGCAGTAGCCGATGCAGACCATCAGCACGACGGCGATCACGAAGGAGATCCAGGAACCGTTGCCGGCATTTACGAAGACCAGCAGCGGCAGGAGCGCCATGGCTCCCGTCGGCGACATGTTCGCCACCGACTGGGCGAAGACCTCGGGAAAGCTGAGGGTGTTTCGACGCAGGGTGCTGGCGCCGGCCGCGCCAGATTGGTCGCCGGCGCTCTCTTTGTGTTCGACCACTTTCTATTCCCCCCGCTACTGGCCGTTGTGGTGCGCGTGATGCGCGCTGTGCGTCGACGGGACGTCGAGGCCCGGGTTGCCGTCGAAGAATCCGTTGGGCCTGAGCTGGAATCCAAGCTGGATCACGGGCATCACCGGCCAGTCCTCGGGCCGGACCGGGTGATGGGCTCCGAACGAGTACCAGACCACGACATCGGTGTTCTCGAGCGGTCGGTCGGCTGCCTGGTAGGCGGGGAGACCGGCTCCGCCCGGGTTCTGGTTCGGGTAGTCGCCGGCCGCATAGAGCTCGCTTCGGTCGTAGGCGGTGACCCACAGGTGATTGGTCGTGAACTGGGCCCGCTTACTCGCCGATGAGTCCGGCTTGAAGAAAGGAAGCACGTTGTCGCCCGGCATCAGCTTGTAGGCGACCGGTTCACCGACCAGGTTCTTCTTGTTCGGGTTGGCGATCTTCCAGGTCCGGCCGAGGTGCTGGTTGGTGCGGCTCTTTGCCTCGGACTCCTTCTGGAAGGGCGTCTGCTTCACGACCCAGGCGTTGCCGTGTGGATTCTCCGCTTCCGGGGCCTGGGCGCCGTCCACCTCGTAAACCGTGTTCTCGAGGCCGTCCACCATCATGTCCAGCCGCATGTTGAACCAGTGCTGGTGATTGGGGCCGTAGACGCCGGGCGCCACCAGGCTGCCGAATTTGGGCGTATCGCCCTCGGTCACCGCGCCGTTCGAGATGACGCCCGTCATCTTGACCTCGTAGCCGATGGTGCCGTCCTGGTAGAAGTACCAGAAGTACCCGTACTCGTAGTTGCCGACGGTGGCGATCGTGGACAGCACCAACCGCCGCGACCTCCGGACCTCCGTCTCGCCGGTCCGGAAGTCCATGTGCTTCCAGAGGATGCCGGCGTCCTCCTCGTGCAGGCAGACCGCGTTCGTGATCGTGTAGGGGTTGCCGTCGTTGTCGTTGACGACCCCGTTGAAGTAGTGGATCTCGCCCAGGCAGTCGCAGCCCAGCTCGAGGCTGTTGCAGAGCATCCCGACGCCGTACTCACCCATGTCGAAGACCTGCTTGCGGTAGTGGGTCGGGTTCGGGTCGCCGTAAGGAACGAACATCTCGTTCATCGACGCGCGATAGATGATCGGCCGAAGCCTGTCGCCCTCCCGGTATTGGAGCAGGTGGAGGACCATGCCTTCGCGGGGCGTGAAACCCACCCGGAAGCTCCACTTCTGCCACTGGACCAGGTTGCCTTCCACCGTGAAGCTGGTTCCCTCGGGTTGGCTGATCTGGAGGTCCTTCAAGTCCTTGCGCGGCCCGTCGGGAAAGGACGGCACGTTCTGGGGGTCGGAGATCTGGTCCGCCTCGTAGTTCGCCTTCCGGGTCGCCAGCGGCACGACGCCGAAGTCCTTGACCTCGACCACTTCCATCCGATCGAGGTCGAACCGAGTCAGCAGACCTTCGACCGGTCTTGCGTAGCTGTGCTCGCCGGGGCCGCTCCGAACCCAGGTCAGCGGCTGGACGAAACGGCCCTTGTCCGCGTCATCCTCGGGACCGTTGTGACCAACCGACCACGGGTCGAGGATCACCAGGTCGAAGTCGGTGACGCCGCGCTTGCGCATCGCCTCCTGCCAGCGAACGTCCTGCTTCATCTTCTCCTCCGCGATCAGGAATTCCTCCTGCATCACCGAGGGCTGGACGCCAGGCACCTTCTTCCAGCTGACGACCCGCTGGTTGGTCACCGACACGATGGCCTCGTAAGTCGCTCGCTCGGTCCGATGGCGGATGACGATCTTCGCCTGGCGATCGATCTGGCCGCCCGCTTTGAAGGCGAGCACCTCGCTCTTGTCAGGCTCATGAAGTGCGACGCTGACGAATCGGGCGTCGGAATCCAGGCCTTGCCCCGCCTTGAGAATCGTGGAGGCCGCCTCGACTTCGTCGGCCGAGAGCGGGTCCAGCGGATGCCGCCTGGTCGCAACCGAAGGCTGGATTGTCTGCATCGCGGACCCCCTTTTTGAACGCTTGGTGTGGCTCCGCTTGGTCCCAGGGGAGGCGACTCCAAGGCGCCCCTTTTCTTTCCCCTCAGGGAGCGCAGTCTGGCGCTAAGTTAGGCCTGCGGTCGAGCCGAAGTCAAATCGCCTGCCAGCTGCCGCCGGCTGCTGGGCTAGGCGGCGCGCTCCTCGGTGGTCGGCTGCGGGTGCGGCTGCCACGTGCGACTGGCGGCGTCCCAGTGCGCGTGCTCAACCTCAGCGTGCTCAGACCGAGGCGGCTCCGGGGTGACCAGGCTCTTCAGGGCCAGCAGTTTTCCGAACATTGGCTGCACCTCAACTTGCTTCTCGACTTCGTTCAACCGGCCGGGCCCGGAATTGCTTCCTCGGCAGCCGAATCAAGCTGCTGGTCACGAGGCTCCTCCCCTCTTTCCGAGCGGAAGGCTGAGCACGAAGGTGCTGCCGCGCCCGAGCGCCGATTCAGCCGTGACATCCCCACCGTGCAGCCTCGCGAGCTCGCGAGCCAGGTAAAGCCCGAGCCCGGCGCCGCCGATCGACGCCGTGTCACTGGTCACCACCCGGCCGAACTGGCTGAACAGCTGGTCGAGATGGTCGGGATCGATACCGAGGCCCTGGTCGGTCACCTTGACCTGTGCCCACCCGGAATCGGCGAGCACCTCGCAGCCGATCTGGCCGCCCTCGGGCGAGTACTTGACCGCGTTGTCCAGGAGCGCAAGGAGGATTGTCGACAGCCGGTCGGCATCGGCGATCACGTAGACGGGATCGGCCGGCAGCGAGAGGTCCAGAACGTGATCGGCCGCGGCCACCTCTCGAACCCGCTCGACCGCCTCGGCCGCGGCCACGCGGAGGTCGAAATCCTCTTGCCGCAGGGCGAGCATGCCGGCGTGCAGCCGCGCCGCCTCCAGCATCTGCCCGATCAGGAAGTTCAGGTCCTGGACCTGCCGTCTCAGCACCAAGAGAGCGCCCCTGCCACTGTCGTTGAGCTGGCCGAGGGTGCCCTCCTCGAAGAGCGA
The DNA here is from genome assembly GCA_005881155.1 of Chloroflexota bacterium. GTDB lineage: Bacteria > Chloroflexota > Dormibacteria > Dormibacterales > Dormibacteraceae > CF-105. The sequence continues at coordinate 9,293 of VBHN01000205.1, forward strand.
GAGGTAGCCTCGGATCAAGGCGACCGGGGTGCGAAGCTCGTGAGAGGCAAGGTTGAGGAAGCGCGACTTGGTCTGTTCCAGGACCGCCAGCTGGTCGGCCAGCTCGTGGAACCTCGCCGCCTCCCGCCGTTCGGTTTCGAGAAGCTTGTCCTGGACCCGCTGCTGCTCGGTGATGTCGCGCGTGACCTTCGCGAATCCGCGCAGCCGGCCCGCCTCGTCGTGAAGCGCCGTGATGGTGACGTTGGCCAAAAAGAGCGTGCCGTCCTTGCGCACGCGCCAGCCCTCTTCGCGGTAGGCACCCTCCCGCTCAGCGACGGCCAGCGCGTTGGCCGGTTTGCCCGAGGCGATGTCTTCGGCTCTGTAGAAGGTCGAGAAGTGACGTCCGAGGATCTCGTCAGCGCGGTACCCCTTGATCCGTTCCGCGCCTGCATTCCAGCTCGTCACCTGGCCGAGCGGATCGAGCATGAAGATGGCGTAGTCCTTGACGCCTTCGACCAGGAGCTGGAAGCGCTCATCGCTGTTCCGGAGCTCAGCCGTGACCGCCTCGGCCTGGGCGAGCACGCCAAGCTGGCGCAGCGCCAGTACCGCAACCCCTCCCAATGCCTGCAGCGTCGCGAGCTCGCTGCCCGTGAAGGGGCGATCTTGTCGCCGGCTCACCGCGACGGTGCCGAAGACGCCGCCGTCGATGACCAGCGGCAAGGTGACCATGCATCGCACGCCGGCCAGCTGCTCACGGAAGGGACTCGGGAGCCGCTTCGGGTCCCAGGTCTGGATCATGGGTCGCTGCTCGGCGATCAGGCGTCGGATCTCGGGAGCGCTGATGCGCCAGCGCCGGCCTGGCTCGGCCGCCGTCCCACCGACGTCGTAGCTGCCCTCGATCACGATCGAGGACTCGCTCTCGATCCTGGTCAGCGTCGCTCTGTCTGCCCTGACGGCGGTTGCGATGGCTTCGAGGAGCTGGTCGATGAACCGACGGGTGCCCGGCAGGGCGCCACCGTCAGACGAAGCCGAGCCGGTTGTTTTCAGCCCCGCGGAGTAGACAGACAAGTCTCATCCAGTATTCGCGGGATCGATTGGCATTGTCAAATTAGGTTGGCGATATCTTGTGCAAGGGCAAAGAGAGACAGGTCAGTCTTGCCCCGGCTAAAATAGCGGGATGGCCGAGCAAGTCGCCGGCGAGGGACGGGAGAGGGTGCTCTCGGCAGCCTATGAGCTGTTCAGCCAGCAGGGAGTGCGAGCGGTCGGAGTCGACACCATCGTCGCGCGAGCGGGCGTCGCAAAGATGACCTTCTACCGTCACTTCCCCTCCAAGGATGACCTGGTCCTGGCCTTTTTGGAGCGACGCGAGCAGCTCTGGACCCAGCAGTGGCTCGAGACCGAGGTCAAGAAGCACGCCACCGACCCAGGCGAACGCCTGCTGGCGATCTTCACCGTCTTCGACGAGTGGTTTCAGCGCCAGGATTTCGAGGGCTGCTCGTTCATCAACCTGCTGTTGGAGACCATCGAGCGAGACCGCCCGACGCGGCTGGCGACCGTTGGTCATCTGAGCAACATCAGGATCTTCCTGCGCGTTCTCGCCGAGGGCGCCGGGGTCACCGACTCGGATGACTTCGCGCGGAAGTGGCACATCCTGATGAAGGGATCGATCGTTGCCGCCGGGGAGGGCGATCGGCTGGCGGCGCGGAGAGCGGCGCAGGTGGGAGAGCTGCTCCTGAGGTCCGAGCTCGACGGAAGGCGCCAGGCGGTACCTTCACGCTGACCGAAACCACCGCGGCGGACCGCGATCGCAACCTTGCCGAGGTCACCCGGCAGCTCGCGACGACGCGGCTCGACAGCCAGGCGATCCTCACCACCGTGGTCACGACCCTGAGCCGGCTGCGGGCCGGCATGTGGGTCGGCGTGATCATGAACACGGACCCGAGCACCTCGCGCGTGGTGGTCGCCGACGACGCCGATCCGAAAGCGGCCGCCTACGTGAACCGGTATGTCGCCACGCTGGACCCGCACCCGGGCCAGGCGCCGACGTCGGGTCTGTCGCAGCGGGTCATCGAATCAGGTCGCCCGCTGCTCGTGCCGCAGATGCCTTTCGAGGAGTACTTGTCGAACGTCACCTCAGCCGGCCGGGAATGGTTCGCCTCCCAGCCGCCACCGCCGAACTTCGAGGTACCGATGGTTGGCGTGCTGATGGTCCCGATGCGGGCAGGTGGCGCGGTCATCGGCACGCTTGCCGTCTTCGACCGGAGCCCCACGCAGCTGCTGACCGAGAAGGACGTCGAGTGGGTCCAGGCGGTCGCGGACCGTACCGCGCTGGCCCTCGAGAATGCGCAGCTCCACAGCGCCGCCATTGATCGCCTGGAGCGCTTGACCGCGCTCCAGGGCGCGGTCTATGCCATCACCGCCAGCCAGGACCTGCGACTGACCCTCGACGTGCTCCTGGAACAACTTCTGGCCAGGCTGCGAATCGATGCCGCCGACGTGCTCTTGTTGGACGGGGACGGAAACCTCTTCATAGCGGCGAGCACGGGCTTCCAGTCGACGTCGATGCCGGACCATCGCTTCCCGGTGGTCCCGGAGCTTCTGCAGCGCAGCTTTCCGTCGCAGCGTGTCGACACCATGGCCGAGCTCGGCCGGCGCGGACAATCGAGCCGCCGTCCGCTCTTCGCGCGGGAAGGCTTCGAGGCCTATCGATCGGTGCCTTTGCTGGCGCGAAACAACCTCTTGGGCGTCCTGGAGGTGTTTCATCGGTCGGCGCTGGAGCCCGACCAGGAGTGGATCGGATTCCTAGATGCGATGGCAGCCACCGCGGCGGTGGCGATCGACCACGCGGCGATGTCGGCATCCGCGGTGAGAGACGGCGGGGAACACGAGCGCCAGGCGCGCCGCCCGGCCCCGGACTTCAGCCGCGGCGAAAGGGAGGTGCTCAAGCTGCTCGTGGAGGGCCATACCAACAAACAGATCGCTGCGACCGTGCACCGGACCGAGAACACGATCAAGTTCCACGTGCGTCAGATCCGCCAAAAGATCGGCGCTGGAAATCGCACCGAGGTGGCGCGAAAGGCAACCCAGGAGGGCTGGGTCTAAGCGACCCAAACGGGTAGGCGCAGCTACCCATTTGGACACCACTTTCGCCAACTCGATGCGCATTGGCGGCGAACACGAGGTGATCTAATTTCCGGCGGGGCCCTGGAACCGTGACCTCAGTCGTATTCCTGACGCAGTTTGTGTGGCATAGTTCCGCGGCCGTCAAGTGAAGCACTTCCCTTCCTCCTACCGGCGGCCTTGATGCCCGCGATCCTCGACACCGGCCCGCAATGAGCGCCAGGCCCGCCATAGTCCTGGTCGATGACGAGCGTGCAAACTTGCTGCTCCTCAGGACCTATCTCAAAGACATCGACTGTTCGGTCAGTGCCTATCAGGATCCAGTCCGAGCATTGGAGGTTGCAGAGCAGGCTCCGCCGGATCTGATGGTCATCGACCTTCAAATGCCGGAGATGGACGGCATCGAGCTCTGCCGCCGCCTCAAGGCGGCCTCGTCGACTCGACTCGTGCCCGTGCTCGTGGTCACGGCCCTGGATTCCAGGGAGCGCCGGCTGGCCGCCCTGGAGGGCGGCGCCGACGACTTTCTCAGCAAGCCGATCGACCGCGTCGAGCTCCTGGCCCGAGTCCGGTCTCTGCTCCGCTTGAAGGGCGTCATGGACCAATTGCAGGATGCGAACCTGGCCAAGAACGAGTTCCTCGCCAACATGAGCCACGAGATGCGGCAGCCTCTGAACTCCATCCTCGGCTTCACCGAGCTTCTGCTGACCAATCCCCAGGCTCTTGCCGATCAGCCGCGCGCGCATCGCTACATCGACAACGTGCAGACCGCCGGCCGCCACCTGTTGGCGCTGATCACCGACGTGCTCGACCTGGCGAAGATCGAGTCACGCCGGCTGGAGCTGACACTCATCGAGGTCGAGGTCAAAGAGCTGCTGACGTCGCTCCACGAGATGATGCTCCCCATCGCGCGGTCCAAGGGTGTCCGGCTGCGAGTCCGCGCGCAGCCGCGACTGGCCGTCGTCGCCGACGACATGCGCCTCAGGCAGATCGTGCTGAACCTGGTCACCAACGCTGTCAAGTTCACGCCCAGCGGTGGCTTGGTCTCGATCGGCGCGTCCAGCGGCGCCGGTTGGATGGAGATCACCGTCGCCGACACCGGGGTGGGAATTGCGGCCGAGGACCAGGGTCGGGTCTTCGAGGCCTTCACCCAGCTCGACGTGGCAACCAATCGGGAGCCTGGCGCCGGCCTCGGCCTGGCGATGGTCAAGCAATTGACCGAATTGCACGGTGGCCGCGTGAGCCTGGAGAGCGAGCTGGGCCGAGGGACCACGGTCAAGGTTCGCCTACCGCGTGCCGAACCATCAGCACCGAAGGCCCACGGGAAAAGGGTTGTCACGCGCGCGATCCCTTTAGATACATTGCTCGAAGATGGCGGCCAACAAGCGCTCGAGGGACAAGCGGGCGGCGCCTGACAGCCTGGGGAAGAAGGGCTACCAGAAGGAGCTCCGGCGGCTCCAGGTGGAGCTCGTGCAGCTGGAGGAATGGATTCAACACGACGGCTTGCGGGTGGTGGTCGTCTTCGAAGGCCGGGACACGGCCGGTAAGGGCGGCGTCATCAAGCGGATCATGGCTCTGCTCAATCCGCGCTTTGTCAGGGTGGTCGCCCTGCCCGCGCCGACCGAGCGCGAGCGGACGCAGTGGTATTTCCAGCGCTACATCGCGCACCTGCCCTCGGCCGGCGAGATGGTTCTCTTCGATCGAAGCTGGTACAACCGCGCCGGCGTCGAGCGCGTCATGGGCTTCTGCAGCGACGAGGAGTACGAGGACTTCATGCGGACCTGTCCCCAGTTCGAGCGCATGCTCGTCCGCTCCGGGATCATCCTGATCAAGTACTGGCTCTCGGTCAGTGACGAGGAGCAGGAGCGGCGCTTCCTGGCCCGTATGAACGACACCAGCAAGCGCTGGAAGCTGAGCCCGATGGATCTCCAAGCTCGCGCTCGGTGGGTCGACTACTCGGAGGCGAAGGACCGGATGTTCGCCCGCTGCGACATCCGGGAGGCGCCCTGGTACGTCGTCGAGACCGACAACAAGCAGTCGGCGCATTTGAACCTCATCAGCCACCTCCTGAGCCTCGTCCCCTACCAGGAGGTGCCGCGAGACAACATCGAGCTTCCCCCGCGGCAGCGACGGAAGTACAACCGGCCCTCGAGGAGCCTGCAGCGGATGGTTCCGCTCCGCTACGAGGTCGTGTAACCGCCCGCACGACTTGCTCCGGCTCCTCCGCCCCTGCTACGGTGACTGCAGCGCTCCCAACTTTCAGGGGGAGGCGGTTGTTGCGTTATAGGGGTGCGTAATGAGGCGTTGGCGCGCAGTCGTACTGGCCGTGGCGGGATCGGTTGCCCTTCTCACCTCCTTGAGTGGAGGCTTGGCGGCGAGTCCGCCGGGCTACTCCCTGGCCAACGTCGGCGCCTACGGCGGCGAGCCGTCGATCGCCTCCGACCAGCTGGGGCAGCTCTACGACACCACGCCCAGCGGCGGCACCATCACCTACACCTCCAGTAGCCAGGGGTCGAACTGGCGACAGGTCGCAACGGCCGACCCAAGCAGCGGCGACGACTGCCTCGCGACCGACCAGGCGAATTCCGTCTACCTCTGCAACCTGGCCGGCAGTCAGGGGGCTGCGCCGCTCCAGGCCGACGTGTGGAAGTCGGTGAACCAGGGCGCGACCTGGTCTCACGGCGCGGGGGCAATCCCGCAGTGCGGCACCAGCTGCTCGCCGTTCGGCGTCGATCGCGACTGGGTCGCCGCCTCGATCCTGCCGCCGGCCACGACGACCGACAAGGCCGAGGTCGTCCTCATGTACCACGACTTCTACGGGCCGAGCCAGATCTGGGTGAACATCTCCCACGACGGCGGCGCGAGCTTCGGAGCACCCCAGGAGGTCCTGGCCAGCCCGGCGGTGACCCCGGGGGCGATCACCGGCACCCTGGTGGCCCAGGGCTACACCTTTTGCAGCACGGTGCCGGCCGGGGTGGGGATCGTCCCGCCCGGCAAGCCGCATGCGGGACGGATCTTCGTGGCCTGGATCGCAGCCGACCTGGCCCAGAACGCAACCGGCTGCAACGTGAGCATGCTGCAGTCCTTCCACACCCTCTGGGTGTCCTACTCGGACGACAGCGGGCTGACCTGGACGCCCCAACAGGCCTTCGACGCCGGCTTCGGCCACGACTCCTCGACGCCCTTCGTCGGCTTCACCCTCGACAGGCAGGGCGACCCCTACTTCGGCTTCACGATCAACCTCAACTCCGATCCCGCCAAATGCTCGGCCGAGTCGACCGCCGGGACGGTGCAGTCCGACCCTTCCTGCGAGTACGACATGTACGTGGTCTGGTCACACGACGGTGGTTCGACATGGGACGGCGGAGGGGGATTGATCCCGGGCAGCGCGTCCCGGCCCTACCGTGTCAACGCGCCCGCCGACACCGGCACGCACTTCTTCCCCGCCATCACCGCGGGCGATCCCGGCCAGGTGGACGTCGCCTACCTGCGCACCTCGGAGATCCTTCCCACCGATCCCTTCGGCAAGGCGGACCCGGGCGGCTGCGCGGGTCCGGGACCGGCCAACGGCAACCCGACCACCTACTCGCCCGTCTGCAGCTGGAACCTCTACGCCGCCATCTGCAACCTGGGTATCGCCTGCCTGGCGCCGAGCTCCAACCGAAGCCTGCTCGACTTCATCACCGAGACCTTGGACCCGCAGGGCTGCGCTCACATCGCCTATGCAGACGACAACAAGGTCAACCTGCTGCGGGCGGCCAACCAGACGTCGAAGTGCTTCAAGCTGCGCTGAGGAGATAGACAAGGCCCTCGCTGTATTCGAAATTGGCCAGTCCCGCGACCAGCTTCTAGAGTTTCCGCGGGGAGGGTGTCGCCGGCCGTTGGCTTGGGGGATTTGAAGCATGAGACGCCTGCTTTTCCTGGCTATCTTCATCGTGCCTGCGCTCGTCCTGGGCCTGGTGAGCGACGCCGCCGCGGGACAGGTCGACGGCGTCAAGGGCGAAGGGGGGCGGCCCTTCACCACGACCCTGCTCGGGGCCAACGAGGTGCCCGCCGCACCCGGGTCGGACCTGATGGGGACGGCCCGGATCACGATCAACCTGGGGCAGTCCGAGCTCTGCTGGGACCTCGACTACAGCACTACCCAGAAGGTGGTCGCGGCCCACATCCACAAGGGCGACCCGGGCCATGCCGGCCCGATCGTCTTCGGCTTCTTCAACCCGCCGCCCTCCGCCACCGTCGTCAACAGCGGCTGCCGGGAAGGCGATCCCGCGCTTCTCGCCGATATCGCCGCGAATCCAGCCGCCTACTACGTCAACGTCCACACCACCGCTCACCCGGCGGGCGCGGGGCGCGGCCAGCTGACTAAATAGGGGGCCCCGCTCGGGCGGCGATCACGACGGCGGAGTTGATCGCCGCCAGGACGAAGTCACTGGTCACGCGCGGGCGGGACAGCCGGGGCGTGGCGTGCTGGGGCCGCGAGGCACCTGTCCAATACGCGCGCGTCTCTTCCAGAAGTGGCTGCCAGCCAGAACCCAAAGCGCCCAGCGCGTAAGTGCAGGCTTGCGTCTTGGTGGCAATGTCGCCGGTCGTGATCGTGTAGTGCATCCGTGACGTACCGAGCACGCCCCACGCAACGTAGCGGAGCAGCAGCGCCTTCGCGGCGATCTGCCCGGGACGCCGCAGGTCTCCCGCCCAGCGGCGCCAGTATCCGTTCAGGTTGCCGAGGGTCCAACGCCGCAGCTCCGCGTCATCTCGCCAGATGCGGAGCTTCGCCGGCGCCAGGCCGCGAACGGCGATACCGGACTCGGCGAGGATTCGCCAGGTCACCGGATTGACGTCGAAGCCCGCGTCGGCGGTGAGCCTGCCGCCGACGTGTGACGCCAGCGGAACCACGTCCAATGGCGACCTGGCGACGTCTTCCTTCAATACATACACGCCGTTGCAGACCAGGGGCCAGCGCCAAGGGAGGGATGAGACCGACTCAACCAAAGCTGCGCGGTAGAGGTGCCGTTGGGCACGGTTGAGCGACGCCAGCTCGGCCGGCGAGAGGCGATGGTCCACCAGGGCGACGAAGTCGATGTCACTGCGCCCGGCCTGGAAGGCTCCGAGTGCGGCCGACCCCACAAGATAGAAGCCCGAAACGCGACCAGGCAAGGCACGGTCGACGGACGCGAGGTAGCGGTCAACCGCTTCGTCGACTGTCGCTTGCACCGGCTCAGGTGAGCTCCCGCACCGCTCGCTCGAGGCGGGCGGCCAGGTTGGCGTCTACTTCGCTGATTTCGCTCAGGAGGCAGTCGATCGCCACTCGGAACGCCCGCCTCAGCTCATCGGCGGCGATCGCCCGGACCAAGGCCTCGGCCGCGGCGGCGGTCACCTCGGCGGGCAGCAGATCCAGGCCCCGGCCCTGGGAGGTGGGAAGGCCGAGGCGCAGACAGGCGAGCGCGAGTGCCTGGTCGCGCACTCCGCTGACCATGTACTCGGCCTGCCAGAGCTTTCCGCGCTCGAGGCAGGAGCGGGCGTGCAGGGCGTGGAGCCAGCCCAGCCCGATCAGGTTCGAGGCGGTCGGTGCCGGCGGACGAGCCAGCTCGGCGGCGGAACCGAACAGCAGCCGGAAGGTCGGGGCGCGGGCGCCGAACTCGGCAGCTGGTGAGAAGGCGAGGTCGACCTGGAGCGTGCTGGGGAGCAGGAAGACCCGGTAGATCGAGGCTCCGACGGGGACGTCGAGGTGGTGGAGCACGCCATGATCGCGATACATCCGGTCGGTCCAGTCCGCCAGCACCTCCTGGAAGAGGGCGCCGTCCCCGATGCCGAAAGCAAGGTCGATGTCGGACCATTGGTCCTCGCTCCCAGCCGCGGCCGACCCGGTCAGCGCCCCGCCGGTTATCCGCGGGTCGGCGCGCGCGGCCGCCAGGAGGGCGGCCCGCAGGCGCTCCCGCTCGGCGGGCGTGTACACGGAACTCGGATTCTAGTCCCGCGCCAAAGAGAGTCCAGGGCCTGAAATCTGAAAGTCCGCTGACAGTGCGCACCTGCCCTCCGGCACCGAGCATTCGGCATCGAACTGCCTCTCGCTGAGGCGCCTGAAAACTAGGAGCGTGGATGAAATGCATCGCGGATTCCTATTCCTGAGCGCGGCTCTCGCCTTCGGCACTGCGGCACTGCTGCCGGTGGGCGCGGCTGCCAGCGGGGTGACCGCCCAGATCGGGCAGGCCAACCTGCAGTCGCGCGTGCTGGTCGTCGTCACCGTGAACGCCACCTGTCCAGCGCCTTTCTGGGATCCCAGCACCCAGACCATCGCCTATGAGGTGGTCAACGCCAGCGTCGAGGAAGCGTCCGGCAAGGAGATCTCCCACGGTTTCGGCGGGGCGTCCGGCCAGTTCTTCAGCTGCGACAACAGCACGGTGGCGATCCCGGTTTCGGTGCTGGCCGACACCAATGGGCCTCCCTTCCACGGCGGCAGCGCCATCGTCACCGCTTCGGTCAGCGTCGTGGCCGGAACCTCTTGCGGGCCGGGCTGCTTCTACAACCTGGTCAGCCAGTCCGCGACCGACGGACCCCGGCCGGTCCATATCTGACGGCGACCACTCGACTCGGCGGTCGGGGTTCGGGGCCGGCGCCCCGGACCTCGACCTCTTGTCTTACTCGCGTTCCCGCCTTCGATACCCGAGGCGTGGGTTCCAGGACTCGATCACGAGGTGGTCGTGGGCGTCGTTCAACCTCGTGATCACCGCCTCTTGAAGGTCGACCAGGAAGCGGTGCGCAGTGCCGTCGGATTCGACCTGGATCGCCCTGCCCGCAACCTTAGCCTCGCCCTTCCAGCCGCCCGGGTCGTCCGAGGGCGGATCGTCGGTCGGACCGTGGATGGCCAAGCGGGGGTCGCGGCGCAGGTCTTGCGCCTTGACCGCTCCGGGCATCGACCCGATCCGCAGCTGTCCCTCAGCGAACTCCACCTCGGTCCCGCTGATGCGGGGGGAGCCGTCCCGGCGCAGGGTGGCCAGGGTCAGGTGCTTGCGGGAGGTCAGCAGCGCCCGCACCCGCGCGGCGAAATCGGACTCCACCGCCTCGAACTCGGCCCAGGACGCCACGGCGGGCAAGAATAGGCGTCCTAAACGCAACGGCTCCAGCAAAAAACCGCGTAGAGTGCCATGTAGTGCAGCGGACCGGCGTCGAACCTGGAGCCGGGACTGAAGCAGCGGTCGCTCCTTCCGACTACGCCCTGCTGAAGCGACGCGTCCGGGACGCCGGCCTGCTTCGCAAGCAGCCCTGGTACTACGCGCTCTGCATCTCCGCCAACCTCTCCATGCTGGCTGTCTGCCTGCTCCTGCTTGTCCTGCTCCACAATCCCTGGCTGCTGGCGCTCGACGCGGTCGCGCTGGGCCTGGTCTCCGGGCAGCTCGGGTTCCAGCTGCACGACGCCGGGCACAAGCAGATGTTCGAGCGCATCTTCCTCAACGACCTGGTCGGCCTTTTCACGGCAAACGTGCTGCTCGGCATGAGCTACGGCTGGTGGGTCGACAAGCACAACCGCCACCACGCCAACCCCAACCACGTCGATGACGATCCGGACATCAACAACCTGGCGATCGCCTACAACCGCGCTCAGGCCCTGGAACGAAAAGGCCCGATGCGCTGGCTGGCCGCCTACCAGGCCTTCGTCTTCTTCCCGATGCTCTTCCTGCTCGGGGTGAGCATGCACGCGTCCGGCATCGCCCACCTGGTTTCGGCGAGGGCGCGCCGGCGCTGGCTGGAGACCGCGCTGCTGTCAGCCCACGCTGCGCTCTACTTCGGCCTCCTGCTCTTCTTCCTCGGTCCGTGGCTGGCCCTGCTCGTGATCGCCATCCACAAGGCGACCGCGGGCTTCTACCTGGCGTCGGTCTTCGCGCCCAACCACAAGGGCATGCCACAGGTTGACGACAGCACCGAGCTCGACTTTCTCCGCTCCCAGGTGCTCACGGCCCGCAACGTGCGCGCCGGGGCGGCCACGGACCTTTGGTATGGATCGCTCAACTACCAGATCGAGCACCACCTCTTCCCGGCCATGCCGCGCAACCGGGTTCGCGCCGCCCACCGGCTGGTCAGGGAGTTCTGCGGCGAGGTCGGGGTGCCCTACTACGAGACCTCGATGCTGCAGTCGTACCGGGAGCTGCTCGCCTTCCTGCACGACGTGGGCCGCCCACTCCGAACCGCCCAGGCGTAGTAGAAACGGCGAGGCTTTCCGCCCCGCCGCTCCAATCGGGTGTGATAGTCGGAGTCGAGGCCGGCTAGCGGCCCGCGGGCACGCTGCGCTTGACCATCTCCTGGATGAACTCGTGGCCCGCGTCGCGCAGGTCGGAGTCCGTGTAGCGATCGATCCAGGTCTGGCGCTCGCCGGGGACCGACAGGTTTCGCTTCTTGCCGTAGACCGGTTTCATTGGTTTCTCTTCCTCCGTTGGCGAAAGTTCGGGATTCCAGGCGAAGGTAAGGTCGAGGGCGACCGGCCGCCTATGACCGGCGGCACAGGCGGTGTGTGACATTCGTCACCACCCGCGCTAACAGGTCCCGGGCGCGCTCCCCAGGACCACCGGCGTCGAGGCGGCCCGATCCGGAGTGCTGGAAACCGCGAGCAGCGCCTGGGCGCCGACCGCCGGCACCGCCACCGCACTCTGACTTTCGACGTGCGTCCAGCCCGGCTGGGCGGTGAAGGAGCCGGCGCCAACCTGCACCACCGATCCTCCGCAGAACTGGACCGACTCCACAGTCCAGGCGACCGAGCGCGGCCGTGGCGAAGGCGTGATCCAGACCTCGACCTGGACCAGGCACGAGGAACCGCCCTGGCAGGCGGGATCCAGCAGGCGCAGCCCGACGCTGCTGACCTGGCCCGCCGCGGCCGGCGCCAACAGCGGAATGGCCGGCTTCGAAACGGGCGTGCTCGGCGCCGGCTCCGGAGGCGCCACGTCCCGGACAGTGGCGGCAGCCGGCGCGGCCAGGGCGACCGTGGAGGAGGTCGCGCCGACGCGGCCGTGGTACCCGAGGGCCGCGCGCAGGCCGGACGGCGGAGAGAGCGCCACCAGGCCGGCGACCAGGGCTGCGGCGGCGCCCGCCCCGACCCAGCGTCCAAGCCGGCGCGGCGCGCGGCTTTCGGTTCGGCCGGCCGCCGGCGGCTGTGGGTCGGGAGCCGGGCTCTCGGTCGGACCCACGACCAGGTCCGCCAGCCGCTGACGGGCCTGCGCCTGCACGCGGCGGGTGGCCAGCCGGCCGGCGGCCTCCCAGAGCGCGAGGCGCGCATCGACGGCCGCGTAGATGGTCAGCCGCTTGCTGCGCGTGCCTCTGGCCATCCGCCGCGCCAGCGCCTGGAGCGGCTTCTCGGTTCGGCCGGTGGTCCGCGAGTTCCGCCCCGCCGGCTCCTGGTCGAGCCTCAACCGCAGCATCGAGCAGAGGAGGACGCCGACCGCCTGGAGGTCGGAGGCCCGCAGCTGCGAGTCGGATTGCCCGGCCGGGGCCGGCCGGTTCGCGCCCAGGCGAACCGTGCCGTCGGCGTGGACGTGGACGTTTTCGGCCTCGAGGGAGCCGTGCCAAAGGCCGACCTGGTGGAGGGCCGCGACCGCGTCGAGGACGCTCATCGCGACCGCGACCGCGCACATCGGCGGCAGCTTGGCGCGCTCCAAGAGCGCAGCCAACAGCACACCCGGTTCCTCTGCCCCCATCACAGCCGACAAGTACTCTATGCGGGGCCGCGCTCGCTTGTAAACCCCAAGATTCAGGAGGTTACATGAATAACGCGTCAGTCCTCTTCTCGGGCCTGGTGACAGCGCTCCTGGGCGTCGTCTTCCTGCTCCTCGCGTTCGAGACCTGGGCGCTCTTCAGCGGCCAGAAGCCGATCAGCGACTACGTCCATGCGACAGTCCATGCCTATCCGGGGCCCGCCTTCGTGGTCGCGGTCGTGATCGGAATGCTGATCGGCCACGTGCTCTGGGGCCCACCCGGCGCCCTCGGCGTGCGGCAGGGCCGGAGCCTCTGACCCGTGCATGTCACGGCTGAGGCCATCCTCTCCCTGCTGGCCACCGTCTTCGTGGGCGTGCTCTTCCTGCTAATGCTCGAAGAGACGCAGAGCATCGCCAGGGGGACCGACCCGATGACCAGCCGGCTGCACGACCTCACCCGGCGCTTTCCTCGTGCGACCTACGCGCTGGCCGTCGTCCTGGGCATGCTGCTGGGCCACCTCTACTGGCCGTGAGCGCCGCCGGTCAGGCGGTCAGCTCGACCTTGAAAGCCGGTTCCTGACCCGCGAGCTGCCGGCCGGCCAGGATCAGCATTCCGCCGAGGCGGTAGCGAAGGCCCGCCGGACGCCGCCTCGCGGCCAGCGCGCGGCGCTCCCGGGCTGCCTGCGCCCGAAGCTCTCGAAGCTTGTTCGCGATGACCTCGCCGTAGGTGTATTCGTTCATCTCTTCTGCCTCCTCTGCCTGCTCTTTGACAATCAAGACTCTACCGACGAATGCGGACAGCATCCGACCTATAATGTCGCAAGGCGAATATGGATCTTTCCGTCGGACGGCTCCTGACACTGCTCGAGCTGCTGCAGGCGCACCGCCGCCTTTCGGCCACCGAGATCGCCGCCCGGCTGGAGGTCGACAAGAGGACGGTGAGGCGTTACATCGCCGGTCTGCAGGAGATGGGCATCCCGGTCGAAGGCGAACGCGGGCGCGCCGGCGGCTACCGCCTGCGGCCGGGCTTCAAGCTGCCGCCGCTGATGTTCACCGACGAAGAGGCGGTCGCCCTGGTGCTAGGGCTGTTGGCCGTCCAGCGGCTGGGCCTGGTCCGCGAGGGCCAGGCGTTGAACGGCGCCATGGCCAAGCTCGACCGGGTCCTGCCCGACGGCCTGCGAAAGAAGGTCCAGGCGATGCAGGAGATGCTCGGCCTGGGCTTGAGCCCGGTTGCCCGCGGGTCGGCCGACGCTCAGACCGTGCTCACGATCAGCTCCGCGGCGCGGGACGGCAACCAGGTCAAGCTCGACTACCAGGCCGCGCAGGGCGCGAAGACGACGCGGGTCGTGGATCCCTACGGGATCGCCTTCCAGAGCGGCAACTGGTACCTCGTCGCGAACGACCACCTGCGCCAGGACCTGCGCACCTTCCGGCTCGACCGCATCCGGGCCGCCGAGGTCCTTCGGGACACCTTCGACCGGCCGGCCCGGTTCGACGTGGTCGCCCATGTCCAGCGCTCGATGGCGCTGCTCCCCTACGGGCTGACCGCGGAGGTCGTCCTGCACGTCTCCCTGGCCGAGGCACGGAAGCGGATCCCGCCCGCGCTGGGCACGCTGGAGCCCGCCCCTGAGGGCACGCTGCTGAGAATCGGGGCGGAGGACCTGGATTGGATCGCCCGCTTCCTGGCCGAGCTGCCCTGGAGCTTCACCGTGGTCAGCCCAACCGAGCTCCGAGGCGCGCTGCTCGAGGTGGCAGCCAGGCTGACCGCCAACGCGGGCCGCGGCGCGGCTCAGAGGTAGAGCAGCCCGCCGCGGCGCCACCCGCCCAGGCGGTCGGCCGGGCCGCGGTGGCCGGCAGTAGGGACGGTCGCGACCGCCCGTCGGGGAGTCGTCGGCGGCTGCGACGCGAGGGCGCGCGGAGCCGCAGCGCGGGGTGAGGGACTGGCGGGGGGGTTGTGCGCGACGGGAGGGCGTGGGGGCGGGGAGCTGGTCGGCGCGGGGAGGACGGGGAGCCGGCTGCCGATGCTCACCAGGTTCGAGAGTGCTGACTCCGGGCCGATGCCGACGCCGTTGATGGCGGCGACGCTGAAGCGATAGGCGGAGCCGAAGGCGAGCCCGGTGAACGCCTGGTTGGTCTGTGCGGAAGCGTAGGTGACCGGCGTCCCGGCGCTGGAGCCGCCCAGGTAGGGCGTCACCCGGTAGGCGGTGATGGGACTGCCGTTGTCGGCCGGCGCCGTCCAGCTGACGCGTGCGTAGGAGCTGAAGGGAACCGCACTGACCCCGGCCGGCGCGGCAGGCTTGGCCAGCGCGTAGTACTGGCCGACGAAGATCCGCAGGAACCCTCCGTCGTCGTCCGCGTAGACCGAGGTGTGCGTGTTGCAGGCGGTGCAGTACCCGAGGGCGTCGGTCGTGGGAGCCCCGCCGTTGTTGGTGACCCCGTCGGCGCGGAGGTCGGTGTTGGTGGTCTGGCAGCCGTTGCCGCTGCCGAAGAGGACCGCGATCAGGCCCGCCGAGAAGAGGTCGGCAGGGTGGCCCAGGAAGTACTGGGCGACGTTGTCCTGGTAGTGCCCGCAGGTGTTGTTCATGGTCAGGAAGTACTGGTTGCCGACCGGGACCTGCCACGCGACCTGGGGCCGCGAGGTCTTCGCCGCAAGCTCCGCGACCCAGGCCAGGTAACGGCTGAAGTTCGGAAAGGCGGTGTTGGTCGGGTCCCACCAATGCGTGTGGCCGGCGTTGATGCAGCCGCCGCAGCCGGTCTCCCACCAACCGGCGTCGTGGTCGTCGAGGTCGTTGAAGACGAGGTCCCAGGTCGAGCCGACGAAGGGGTTGGAGGCTAGGCACGCCGAGTTGAGAAAGGTGGCGACCTTGTCAGCCTCGGTGGCGGCGTTGACAGCGGGACTGGTGTCGCTGGCGATGTCGACGCCGCTTCCCCAGGGCGAGGCATGGATCGCCAGCAGGGCGTTGGGCGCGTAGGCGTCGCGGAGCCTGAGCAGCGAACAGGCGAGGCCCCGGGCGGTGTCCTCCGTGCCCGTCACGGCGGGATCGTTGTAGCCGGAACTCTTGACGCTGACGGGGGCGGCATTCGCCGTGGTCTTGCCCAGGGCTGCCGCGCGCTGTTCGAGGAAGCCCCAAAGATCGGGCTCGACCTGGATCACGACCGTGCCTCCGAAGGCCGAGGCCTTGTCGAGCAGCAGCTTGAAGTTCGCGAAGTAGGCGTTCATGACCGCTGCGGAGCCGAGGTTGGCCAGGTCCTGGGTCGAGTTGTCCTGGTAGCACTTGGGGTCGCCAGGACCGTTCGGGCCGTTCGATTGGCAGATCTCGTAGTAGCTGAAGACCGGGACCGCGCCGAAGGACTGGCTGTCGTTCAGGTAGTAGCTGGCGTACTGGCCGGTCGGCGTGTTCCAGGTCTCCCAGCCCTGGTTGGTGTTGACGCCGCCGCTCAGGTAGGTGTAGCGGTAGCGAAAGGGCACCCCCGAAGCCTGCAGCCAGCCGAAATCGCCCGGCTCGTTGGACAGGCCGAAATGAAGCCGGTCGTGCGGCAGCGGGCTCGGGGTCCTGGCGGCGGCCGCCCGGGCGGCGAGCGGGAGGTTGGCCGGCGCGCTCGTGAAGAGGAGCAGGACGGCCAGGAGCAAAGTCGTTCGTGGGCTGATCGGAAAGGACCTCAGGAGCGCGCCGGCTGCGGACGCGCCATGGTAGGACGTATCGTCAACGCCAAGGTGGCCAAGGCTGGTCGGCGCTACACACCGGTCGCGCCGGAGGCGGCGGCTGCCGCACTGAAGGACCACCCGGCCTGGGTCGTGGAGCGAAGCCGGATCTACCGTGACTTTCGCCTCCCCGACTTCAAGGCGGCGATCCGCTTCGTCAACGAGGTCGCCGAGCTGGCCGAGGAGGCGGGCCACCACCCGAACATCCATCTCCACGAGTGGTGCTTCGTGCAGCTCGAGCTCTACTCGCACGCGGCCGGCGGCCTCAGTCGATACGACGTCGACTTCGCTCTCGCGCTGGACCAGCGCCTGGGGTCCGCCTCCCGCAAATAACCGTCCACGGCGGCGTTAACAGGTCTGTGGATCGAGGGGACCCGCCACACCGTTCCAGCACGCGCACGCGGCGTCGCCCCGCGCGCCCGAACGGCTCGGAGTTCCGCTCGGCCTTCCTGGCGGCCGGCGTCGCAATGGCCCGGCTGACCCAGGACGGGATCCTCATCGATGCCAACCCCTCCTTCGTGAGGCTGCTCGGCCAGTCCGGGAAGAAGCTGGCCGGGCGATCGCTCCTCGACCTTCTCCACCCCGATGACGCGGCGGGCTTGCGGGCCGGCCACTTGAGCAAGCTGAGCGCGGGCACGATCCTCGCCGAGCTCCGCTTCCAGGCTCCGGGGCGGACTGTCTGGGGCCGTGCCAGCCTGGCTCTCGCCCGGCAGCCGGGTGACACGCCGGACGGCCTGGTGCTCACAGTCGAGGACCTCACCGCCCAGAAGGCCCGCGAGGCGAATCTCGAGCAGGAGCGCCTGAGCGACCCGAGCACCGGGCTCGCCAACGCCACCGAGTTCATCCGCCGGCTCTCCCGTTCGCTCAGCGCCGCGCGCCGCCGCAAGCGCAAGCTGGCAGTCCTGGTCATCGAGCTGGAAGGATTGGGCAAGATCGGCGATGAGCTCGGCCAGGGCTCGGCCGACGACCTGGTCGGCCAGCTGGCGGCCCGGCTCCAGGAGCTGGTCCGACCCTCCGACTGCGCGGCGCGGACCGGCGGCAACGAGTTCGGGCTGGTCCTCAACGAGGTCAGCGAGGCCGACCTGGCAGCCGGAGTGGGACGGAGGCTGATGGCCCGCCTGGAGCCGGAGTTCCAGTTCGGCGCCGCCGGCGTCCGGGCCCCGGTCGGCCTGGGCGTCGCCATCTTCCCTGACCACGGCCAGGACGCCCAGTCGCTGCTGCGGATGGCCCGCCTCGACCTCTACCTGGGAGACCGCTCCGGGGCCGCCGCAACATCGCCCTCAGCCGGGTCGGCCGCGGCCACGACAGGACCATCGACCCCGACCAGAACCGGCGAGGAGATCCCTGCCGACCTGGAGGCCGGCGACCGGCTGGCAAGGCGGGTCGAGGTCCTGGAGCCAGTCTCGCTCTTCCAGGCCGTGCCCCAACAGGTCCTGCGCCGGATCGCCCGCTACCTGAGCGAGCAGACCGCGGGCGCCGGCGAGGTGGTGGACGGCGCCGGCTCGCCGGCCGCGCTGCGAATCATCGAGGAGGGCGTCTGCGAGGTCCGCAGCGAGTCGGTCTCCCTGCTGACCCTGGGACCTGGCGACTTCATGGGCGCCGACTCGCTGCTGCTCGAGAACCCACTCCCGACCGAGGTCCACGCCCTCACCGACTGCAAGCTGCTGGTCCTCGACCAGGAGCTGGTCGCGCGCCACGCGCCGGCAGGATCGGCTTTCCGGGAAGCCCTGCGCGTTGCCGCCGGGCAGCGTGACAAGCACCTGCGCTCGCTGCTGGACCGCCCGCGGCGGGCAACCTCCGGCTCCACCGCCACCCAGGTCGCGGTCTACTCGACCAAGGGCGGGTCCGGCCGCACCACGCTCGCCCTCAACCTGGCGGCCGAGCTCGGGCACCGGCACCCCGGCGAGGTGCTGCTGGTCGACCTCGCCCTTCCCTACAACCACGTCGCGCTGCTGGCGAACCTCTCCCCCTCGACCTCCCTGGCGCGGGTTGCCCAGGCGACCGATCAAGGGACGTTCCGTCAGCTCCTGCTGAGCTCGGTCCTGCCCCATCCGGCCGGCTTCATGGCCCTTCCCACCGCGCTCCGGCCGGAGGAGGCCGAGCTCGTCAAACCCGAGCTCCTGGTCCGGGCGCTGGAGATCCTCAGCGCCCAGTACCGCTACCTGGTCTTCGACCTCGGCGTCTCGCTCGACGACTGCGTGCTGGCCGCGCTCGAGGTCAGCGACCACCTGGTCCTGGTCGCCACCCCGGAGCTGGCCTCGATGCACGACTGCCGGCAGCTGATCGACCTGGCCACACGCGTCCTGCACATCCCCGCCGGGAGGGTGCACACGGTGCTCAACCACCGGGCGCCCGACTCCGCGATGAGCCGCAAGGTTGTCGAGGAGGTCCTCGGCCACGGGCTGGCCGCCGAATTCCGCTACTTCGGCGCCAAGCCCGAGCTGGCCGGCCTGGAGGGCAAGCTGCAGGTGCAAACGGATCCCGGCGGCGCCTTCAGCCGCAGCCTTCGGACGCTCCTCGACCAGCTCGTCGAACGCGTCCCGAGCCGCGGCGCAGCCAATTGACCGGGAGGCGCGGTCGCCTCAGCCTCGGCCTGGCGGTCGGGCTGCTCGCACTTTCCGGCGCCCTGCCGCTGGCCAGGCCGCAGGCGGTCCTGGCCAATGTCCCCGGCACCGGCTGCCCGGTCTTCCCGGCTGACAACATTTGGAACGCGGATGTCTCAGGCCTGCCCCTGAACTCGCACAGTGCCGCCTGGCTGAGCTCCACCGGCGCGTCTTCGGGCAGGAACCTGCACCCCGACTTCGGTGGCCCGCCCTACGGAATTCCCTTCAACGTCGTCCACTCCAGCCACGCGACGACCAACTTCACCTTCCAGTACGCGAATGAGAGCGACCCCGGCCCCTACCCGTACGGCGGCGACCTCGCCATCGAGCAGGGCTCGGACGCACACCTGCTGAGCATCGACCAGGACACCTGCAAGCTCTACGAGACCTTCGCCACCAACTCCAACGGCCCCCGCACGGCCGGGTCGGGCGCCATCTTCGACCTCAGCACCAACGCGCTCCGCCCGGCCGGCTGGACCTCGGCCGACGCGGCCGGGCTGCCGATCTTCCCGGGCCTGCTCAGGCTGGACGAGGTCCAGTCCGGGTACGTCGGCCACGCAGTCCGCTTCACCGTCGCGCAGAGCGACAGCAGCTACCTCTGGCCGGCGCGTCACCAGGCCAGCGCGCTCAGCGATCCAAACCTGCCACCGATGGGTGCCCGCTTCCGGCTCAAGGCCGGCTTTGACATCTCCAGCTTCGGTCCCGAGGCGCAGGTGGTGCTGACCGCCTTCAAGCACTACGGGCTGATCGTCGCCGACAACGGCTCCAACTGGTTCTTCACGGGCACCAGCGACGCGGGCTGGGACGTCGAGCCCTACGCGACCATGGTCAGCCAGCTGAAGAGGGTGCCCGCCAGCGCCTTCGAGGCGATCGACGAATCGGGACTGATGCACGATCCGAACTCGGCCCAGGCCGGGACCATCCCAGCGGCTCCCGCGGCTCCGCACGCGCTGGCCTTGTGGACTTCGGCCGCGGTCAGCTGGGCCCCGCCCGCCAACGGCGGCGAGCCGATCCTCAGCTACACCGTCAACGGCAGCCCCGGCGGACAGGTGGTGGTCGGTGGCGAGGCGACCAGCGCGACCGTGACCGGGCTGACCACCGGCATCTCCTACACCTTCAAGGTCACCGCGACCAACGTCGTAGGCCCGGGGCCGGCCTCGCCTCCGTCCAACGCGGTCGTCCCCGGCGGGCGGCTGCCGGTCCTGCCGAACCCGACGGCGAGTCCGCCGGTCCGGACGCCTATCCAGCAATCGACCCCGGCCTCTCAACCGCCGTCGCGGCCGGTCCAGGCGAAGCCGTCGCGCCAGTCCCGGGCAGCGCCACCGCACAGCGCCGGCCAGGCGCCGGCGGGCGTCCCGCACCTCTGGCGCCCGGATCCGCGATTCAGGTACGAGTAGCCGCGCCGGGCCGGGACTGCTTCTACAAGGGCGCCGCGGCTGACACAATTACGGCCCAACTGAGATGCAGGACACCTTCATCGGCCTGCTGACCCTGGTGGTCGGCATCATCCTCTGCTTCGGCGGGCACCGCTTCTTCCGCTTCCTGATGGTCCTGGTGGGACTTACGGCCGGCTTCGTGCTCGGCGCCTCCGGTGTCGCCGCGATCACCAAGGGTCAGTTCCTGGAGAGCATCTGGGGCTGGGTGGTGGCGGTCCTGGTCGCCCTCGCGCTGGGCGGCCTGGCGATCCCCTTCTACGCGGCGGCAGTCGCGGTGCTGGGTGGGGTCGTCGCCTACCTGGTGGCGAGCGGCGTCCTGGTCTACCTCGGCTACGGGACCGGCACGCTGACCCAGGCGGTGGGAATCGTCGCCGGCGCGGTCGCGATCGTTCTCATCTACCTCTTCCGGGTTCACCGCCTGCTGGTGATCGCGGTGACGGCCCTGGGCGGAGCCGGCGCCATCCTGGCGGGCGTGCTGGTGCTGCTCGGGAAGGTGGCGTTCGACGTCCACACCGCGTCGGACCCCACAGAGGCAATCCGAGGGACCCCGGTCTGGCCGCTGCTGCTGATCGTGCTCTTCCTGGCCGGGGTCGGCGCCCAGTGGAGCATCCGCTCGAAGGCGGCCCCAAAGCCGACCCCGATCGCGACCACCCCGGCGGCGGCTCCCGCGACGCCGGGGCCGGAAGCACCCGCAGCCGAACCAGTCAGCCCCCCGGAACCGATCGCCGAGCAGCCGCCCGGCGTCGAGCAGCCTCCCGGCTAGGCTCGGACGCCCGCCAGCCAGGTCGCGCTGACCAGGGGCACGCCCGGCCGGTAGACCAGGTGCGTGTAGGAGGGCGCGTCCAGGAGGAGCGCGTCCGCCCGCGCGCCGGGCGCCAGCCGCCCGAGCTCGTCGCGACGCAGCGACCTGGCCCCGCCGGCCGTCGCGGCCAGGAGCGCCTCCTCGATCGTCATCCGCAGGTCGCGAACCGCCAGCGCGATGCAGAAGCTCATCGACGTCGTGTAGCTCGAACCGGGGTTGCAGTTGGTCGCGATGGCGACCTGCGCGCCCGCGTCGATGACGCGCCGGGCATTCGGGTACGGCTGCCGGGTCGAGAAATCCGCCGCGGGCAGGAAGGTGGCGACGGTGTCGCCGCCGGCGAGCGCCTCCACGTCCGCGTCGGCGAGGTGGGTGCAGTGGTCCACGGACGCCGCGCCCATCTCCACCGCCAGGCGGACGCCGGGTCCGGCGTGCAGTTGGTTGCCGTGGACCCGAAGGCCCAGCCCGGCGGCCCGGCCGGCGGCAAGGACGGCCCGCGACTGGTCGGCGTCGAAAGCGCCCTCCTCGCAGAAGACGTCGATCCAGCGGGCCAGCGGCGCGCAGGCGGCCAGCATCTCGCCGCAGACCAGGTCGACGTAGGCGTCGGCGCGCTCCCGGAACTCGGGCGGGACGACGTGCGCGCCCAGGAAGGTGACGTCCTCGGTGTGGGCCCGAGCGACCTCGCAGCAGCGCCTCTCGGTGTCGACGTCCAGGCCGTAGCCCGACTTGATCTCGACATGGGTGATGCCCGCCCGAAGCGCCTCTTCCCGCCGGCGTCGGGTCAGCGCCGTCAGCTCCTCGAAGGTGGCCGCCCGGGTCGCCTCGGTGGTGACCCTGATGCCGCCGGCCTCGTACGGCCGGCCGGCCATGCGCGCGGCGAACTCGTCGGCCCGGTCGCCGGCGAAGACGAGGTGGGTGTGACTGTCGACGAAGCCGGGGATGACACAGCGGCCGCCGGCGTCGAAATGCTGGTCGCCGGCTGCGCCCGCGCGCTCGACCGCGACGACCTTGCCGTCCTCGATCACCAGGGCGGCGTCACGGACGAGGCCCAGCGCGCCCTCGCCCAGGGAGTGGTCGTTGGTGACCAGAAGGCCGATCCGATCGATGACCGTGGCGGTCACCTCGGGATGGCGGCGGCCAGCAGGCGGGGGACGTCGAGGCTAACGTGCGCGCCATCGCGGACCACCCAGCGGCCACCGACCATGACCTCGCGCACGTCGCCGGCGCCGGCGGCGAAGACCACCGCTTCGAGAGCGTTGGCAGGGCGCGTCCCAGCCAACCGTACGCCGTCCAGGCCGAGCACGGTCAGGTCGGCGAAGCTCGCCACCGCCAGCTTCCCCGCCGCCGGCCAGCAGAGCGCCTTGCCGCCGGCCGCGGTGGCGGCGCGGAGCAGCTCGGGCGCGCGCTGAAGGCCGCGGCGGCCGGTCGCCAGCCGCTCGTCAAGCTCCACCGCGCGGGCCTCCTCGAAGAGGTCGACGACGGCGTTGGAGTCGGAGCCGAGCGAGATCGAGATCCCGGCCCCACGCATCACGTGGGCCCTCCCGATGCCATCGGCCAGGTCCCGCTCCGTGGTCGGACAGTGCCGTGGATCGCGACCAGGTTCGACTGAACCGCGCCCGAGTCCGCCAGCAGCTGCGCGGGCGACCTGCCGAAGGCCTCCTGGCAGGCCTGGTTCTCGGCCGGCTGCTCAGAGAGGTGCGCGTGGAGCGGGCGGCCCCGGTGGGCGGCCCAGGCGACCACCGCCGGTATCTGTTCGGGCGGCACCGCGCGGACCGAGTGCAGCGCGGCTGCGATTCGCACCAGGGGCCCCTCCGAGAGCCCGTCGACCCGCTCGCACCAGCGCTCCGCATCGCCGTCGCCGAAGCGGAGCTGGGCGCCTTCCAGCGGCTTGCCGATGCCGCCGGCCAGGTAGCAGGTGTCGACCAGCGTCAGCCGGATGCCGGCTTCCGCCGCGGCCTGGATCAGAGCTTGGCCCATCGCGTTCGGGTCTGCGTATGGCTTCCCGGCCGGGTCGTGGTGGAGGTAGTGAAACTCGCCGGCCAGGGTGATGCCGGCCAGCAGCATCTCGGCAAAGGTCGCCCGCGCGAGGGCGAGGTAGGAGTCCGGGTCGAGCGTCCCGGCCAGCTCGTACATCCGCTCCCGCCAGGTCCAGAAGCTGTCCCCGTTAGCGTGGGTTCGGCCGCGGAGCGCGCGCTGGAAGGCATGGGAGTGGACGTTGACAAGGCCCGGGATGGTCAGCCCGGAAAGCCGCTGGGCGCCGGCGGGCGGGGCCGGCAGGTCCGGCGTCACCCCGGCGATCCGGTCGCCCACGACCTCCAGCAGCACGCCCTCCTCGGCCAGCTCCCCGCCCAGCCAGGCGAGCTCGCACCAGTAGTTGTTCCAGGGGCCGGTCACGACTCTGCCATGGGCAGCCGGACCCCTCGCTCGCGAGCCACCTGCAGCGCGCGCGGGTAGCCGGCGTCCGCGTGGCGCATGACACCGGTACCAGGGTCGCTGGTCAGCACCCGGGCCAGCTTCTGGGCGGCCAGCTCGGAACCGTCGGCCACGCAGACCATGCCGGCGTGGATCGAGCGGCCGATGCCGACGCCGCCACCGTGGTGGATGCTGACCCAGGTGGCGCCGGCGGCCGTGTTCACCAGCGCGTTCAGCAGCGGCCAGTCGGCGATGGCGTCGGAGCCGTCCTCCATGGCCTCCGTCTCGCGGTAAGGCGAGGCGACCGAGCCGGCGTCGAGGTGATCGCGGCCGATCACGATCGGGCCCTTCAGCTCCCCCGACCTGACCATCTCGTTGAAGCGCAGCCCGAGGCGGTCCCGCTGCCCGTAGCCGAGCCAGCAGATCCTTGCCGGCAAGCCCTGGAAGGCGATTCTCTCGCTCGCCTGCCGGATCCCGCGCGCCAGACCTCCGTACTCGGGGAACTCTTCCAGGACCGCGCGGTCGGTCGCGGCGATGTCGGCTGGATCGCCGGAGAGCGCGACCCAGCGGAACGGCCCTTTGCCCTCGCAGAAGAGCGGCCGGATGTAGGCGGGCACGAAGCCGGGGTAGTCGAAGGCGCGCGCGAAGCCGCCCAGGCGAGCCTCGGCGCGGAGGCTGTTGCCATAGTCGAAGACCTCGGCGCCGCGGTCCTTGAAGCCGACCATCGCCTCGCAATGAACGGCCATCGCGGCCCGCGCGCTGGAGATGTACTCGGACGGCTCCTGCCGGCGCAGCCGCTCCGCCTCGGCCTGCGTCATCTGGTTCGGCAGATAACCGGACAGCGCGTCATGGGCGCTGGTCTGGTCGGTGACGATGTCGGCCTCGAAGCCCATGGCCAGCAGCGCGGGCAGCGCGTCCGCGGCGTTCGCGACCAGGCCTACGCTGAGCGGTCGACGCTCGGCCTTCGCCCGGCGGCAGCGCGCCACCGCATCGCCGAGGTCGGAGGCCACCTCGTCCAGGTAGCGGGTCTCGAGCCGGCGCCGGGCCCGCTGCTCGTCGACCTCCACGCAGAGGGCCACGCCGCCGTTGAGGGTGATCGCCAGAGGCTGCGCCCCG
Source organism: Chloroflexota bacterium (assembly GCA_005881155.1). Lineage (GTDB taxonomy): Bacteria > Chloroflexota > Dormibacteria > Dormibacterales > Dormibacteraceae > CF-105. The sequence goes on from VBHN01000205.1 coordinate 34,138, forward strand.
CCCATCCCGCCCAGGCCGGCGGTCAGCGTGATGGTCCCGGCCAGGGAACCGCCGAAGCGGCGCCGGGCGATCTCGGCGAAGCACTCGTAGGTGCCCTGGACGATGCCCTGGCTGCCGATGTAGATCCAGGAGCCGGCCGTCATCTGGCCGTACATGGTCAGCCCCAGCTGCTCGAGGCGGCGGAACTCGTCCCAGGTCGCCCACTCCGGCACCAGGTTGGAGTTCGCGATCAGCACCCGCGGCGCCCACTCGTGGGTCCGGAAGACGCCGACCGGCTTGCCGCTCTGCACCAGCAGGGTCTCGTCGTCCGCCAGCGAGCGGAGGGAGCGGACGATGGCGTCGAAGGACTCCCAGGAGCGCGCCGCGCGTCCCGTGCCGCCATAGACGATCAGGTCGTCGGGGCGCTCGGCCACATCGGGGTCGAGGTTGTTCATCAGCATCCGCAGGGCGGCCTCCTGCGGCCAGCCGCGGCAGGAGAGCTCGGGTCCCCGTGGGGCTCGGACGGGCCTCGCACCGGGCAGCGTCAACTCAGCTCGCCCACCGCCGACTGCACGGCCGCGAGCAGCTCACCGCCAGCGACCAGCCGCTCAGCCGCGGCCAGCTCCGGGCTCTGCCAGCGGTCGGCGCCCGGCCCGGGCACGGCGGCCCGCAAGACCGACCGCGCTGCCGCGGTGCCCAGGGCGGGGGCAAGCGGTGCGCGGAGGTCGATCCCGCGAGCCGCGCAGACCAGCTCCACGGCCAGGATCCGGCCCAGGTTGGCGACCACCGCCCGCAGCTTGCGCGCGGCACCCCAGCCCATCGAGACGTGGTCCTCCTGCATGGCGCTGGTCGGCAGCGAGTCCACGCTCGCGGGCGCCGCCAGGCGCCGGTTCTCGGCCACCATCGCGGCCTGGGTGTATTGGGCGATCATCACGCCCGAGTTCACGCCCGCTCCCTCAGCCAGGAAGGGCGGCAGGCCCTGGGAGCGGCCGGCGTCGAGCAGGCGGTCGGTCCGGCGCTCGGAGATGGCGCCGACCTCGGCGGCGGCGATGGCCAGGAAGTCGCAGGCGAAGCCGAGTGGCGCCCCGTGGAAGTTGCCGCAGGATTCGACGCGTCCGTCAGGCAGGATCATCGGGTTGTCGATCGCGGAGTCCAGCTCCACGGCGGCCACCCGGGCGCTGTGCGCGACGGTGTCGCGGGCCGCGCCGTTGACCTGGGGAGCGCAGCGGACGGAGTACGCGTCCTGGACCCGGCTGTCCCCGTGGCGGTGGCTGGCCACGATGGCCGATCCCTCCAGCAGCCGGCGCAGGTTGCTCGCGCTGGCCACCTGGCCCGGGTGCGGGCGCAGCTGCTGCAGGTCGTCAGCAAAGGCCCGGTCCGTGCCCAGCAAGGCCTCGGTGGTGAGGGCGGCGGTGACATCGGCGATCTTGAGCAGGCGCCCGAGGTCGTCGAGGGCGAGCAGCAGCATCCCGAGCATGCCGTCGGTCCCGTTGATCAGCGCCAGCCCCTCTTTCGCAGCCAGCGTTAGGGGATGGATGCCGGCGTCCAGCAAGGCGGATACCGCCGGCCGCCGCCGGCCCACTCGGTCCTGGAGCTCGCCCTCGCCGATCAGCACCAGCGCGCAGTGGGCAAGAGGTGCGAGGTCGCCGCTGGCGCCCAGCGAGCCATGTTCGGGCACGATCGGGGTCAGGCCGGCATTGAGCAGCGCCAGCATCGTCTCCGCCAGCTCGGGGCGCGCTCCCGAAAAGCCCATCGCGAGCGTCCGCGCCCTCAACAGGAGCATCGCCCGCACCACCTCCGGCTCGACGGGCGGACCCATACCGGCAGCGTGCGAGCGAACCAACGCCCGCTGCAGCTCCTCACGCCTCTCGGCCGGGATGTAGGTGTTGGCGAGGGAGCCGAACCCGGTCGAGACGCCGTAGACCGGCTCTTCCGAGGCGCTCAGCCGCGCCACCACCGCCGCGCCGGCCTCCATGCGCCGCCTCGCCTCGGCGCCCAGCGCGGCGGGCTCACCCTGGCGGGCGACGGCAACGACCTGCGCGGGCGTCAGCCCGGTTCCGTTCACCTCCACCACGACGACGCCAACAGTATCCTCGGGAGGCGATGGGCTACACGCTGGTGCTGCTCCGGCACGGGCAGAGCACCTGGAACCTCGAGAATCGCTTCACGGGCTGGATCGACGTGCCGCTCTCGGACCTCGGCAGGGAGGAGGCGGTGACGGCCGGGCGGCAGCTGAAACAGGCGGGGATCAAGCCCGACGTCGTCCACACCTCGCTCTTGCTTCGAGCCATCGACACCGCCCAGATCGCGCTCGCCGAGATGGGGCTCACCTGGCTGCCGGTGAAGCGTTCCTGGCGGCTCAACGAGCGCCATTACGGCGCTCTCCAGGGCCTGGACAAGGCGGAGACGGCGGCCCGCCACGGCGAGGAGCAGGTGCAGGCCTGGCGGCGCAGCTACGACATCCGGCCGCCCGGCCTCCGACCGGGAGATCCGGACAACCCCGCTTCCGACGCGCGCTATCGAGACCTCGCGCCCGACCTGAAGCCGGCCACCGAGTGCCTGAAGGACGTGGTCGAGCGGATGCTCCCCTACTGGTAACGACGCGATCGTGCCGGACCTGCATCGCTTCGAGTGCGTGCTGGTTTCGGCGCACGGCAACAGCCTCCGGGCGCTGGTCAAGCACCTGGACGGGATCTCGGACGACGAGATCGTCAAGCTCAACATCCCCACCGGGGTCCCGCGCGTCTACGAGCTGGGCCCGGACCTCGAGGTGCTCAGTGCGGACTACCTCGGGGACGCCGCCGAGATCGCGGCGAAGGCCAGGGCGGTCGCCGAGCAAGCGAGCAGAAAGTAAAAACCGGGAGGACTTCGAGATGATCCGAATCCCACACCGTGCAGCCGATCCCAAGATCGCGGAGCTCAAACAGCTCCGGATCTTTGCCGGCCTGAGCCCGCGGCTCCTGCGGCGGATGGCGGTCAACCTGGACGAGGTCACCGTTCCCAGGGGTGAGAAGCTGATGACCGCCGGGCGCGCCAACGACGCGGCCTGGATCCTCCTCGACGGCCAGGCCGAGCTGACCGTCGGCCGCAAGGTGCGAGAGGTCCTCAAGCGTGGGGACGTGTTCGGACTCCCGAGCATGTTCACGCGCCGCGACTCGGTGGCCGACGTGGTCGCCAGGACGCCCCTGCGGGCGCTGGTCGCGAGCCACAAGCAGTTCAACTCGCTGGTCGCCGAGCCAGAGGTGGAAATCCGCTTCAAGGCGGCGGTCTTCGACCGGTTTCGCGACGAGATCGACAAGCTGACCGAGGTAAGCCGGCGCCCGAGGGCTGCGAAAAAGAAGGCTTAGCCGAGCTGCTAAGTGTCCTTCGGGGCCTTGCGGCGAGGCCGCGGCGGTCGCTTGCGGGGCGCTTCGGGTTCCGCCGGCGACCCCTGCGCGTACTTGCGCTGCAGCTCGTCCACCACTCGCTGGTTGGCGTCCAGGTAGGCGGCTATCTCATTGCGCTCCGGTTCGACCGGCTGCTCGGCCGGCGCCGGGCGGGTAGGCTTGGCCACCGGTTCCAGCTCGGGTTCGGCCGCCGACGCGGGGAGCCAGCGCCAGACGGCAAGGCCACCCAGGGCGAGGCCGGCCAGGAAGGCGATGAAGACCCAGACCGTCGGGAGCATGCGGCCCTAAAGGTAAGCCGACGGACGCGGCCGCGGCAGGGACCTATGCCCCACTGACGCTATCATCTTATTTGTCATCGTATTTACCAAAACGCTGCTGCTGGTAGCTCTGGCGGCGGTCCTCACCGCTTGCAGCTCCGGTTCTCTGCCGATCGTTCCAGCCGGGCCGCCCAAGCGGCCTCCGCCGGCCATGGTCCAGGTCGAGAACGCGCCCCAGTCGCGGCCCCACTCCGGGCTCCAAAGGGCCGACCTGGTCTACGAGTACCTTACCGAGGGCGGCATCACGCGCTTCACCGTCATCTACTTCAGCCCCAATGGAAGCGACAAGATCGGGCCGGTTCGAAGCGCCCGCCTGGCAGCGCTCCGGCTGCAGAAGTCTTACGGAGGCGTCCTCTTCTACTCGGGGGCCAGCGATCACGTGCTGGGCCTGATCGAGGACGGCCGCGTCCCGGCCGTGGACGAGAACACCCAGGGCGGTCACTACTTCGTCCGCGACCCCGGCCGCCCGCCGCCCCACAACCTCTACACCTCCCAGGACCGGCTGCTGGCGGGCGTTCAGCAGTCCACTCAGAAGGTCGACTACCAGCTTCCGGCCCACGCCGAACCGCCCAAGGGCGGGGACGCGGTGACCAAGCTCAGCTTCCAGCAGACCAACGCGCATTCGGTCGCCTACATCTACTCCGCCGACAGCAAGACCTACCTCTACGCGTCGGAGACCGGGCCCGAGGTGGACACCGAGAACGGCAAGCAGCCCCTGCAGATCACCAACGTGATCCTGGTCCGGGTCGCGCACCACGGCGCCGGCTACACCGAGGACGTGCTCGGCGAGCAGGGCATCGACTTCGACCTGGCCGGCCAGGGCCCGGCCGAGTTCTACAGCCGAGGCACCCACCTGACGGGCAGCTGGGATCTCTCCGACCCGGCCAAGCCGCTTCGCTTCCTGGACGCCAAGGGGAAAGACCTGCCCCTGCCGGCCGGCCTGACCTGGATCCACCTGGTCGATCCGGACCTGGCCGTTACCGCGAGCGCCTAGCTGCCGACCACGTCCACCCAGACCAGGCCGCGGGGCAGCAGTAGATCTGCACCGGAAGCGGTCTTGAACACCAACGGGCTGGAGCGATCCGCCGCCGACCAGGTCCCGGTCACGTGCTTGCCCCGGTAGTAGACGTCGGTCGCCCCGCCCGAGTCCAGGTCGAAGTCCCGGCCGTGCGTGCAGCAGCCGCTCTCGATGTCCGCGACCAGGAACTCGCGGGCGTGCAGCACGATGACCATGAAGATCTGGTCCGGCTTGCCCAGCGAGGCGTCCGACATGGTGTCGCCGTCCTCGATCTTGGCGTAGGTGCCCGTGACCGGGTCGTAGGTGTAGGAGGAGCGATGCTCGGCCACGCCGAAGCTGGCCTGGTCGTCCGTGCCCGCGCCCAGGTCGACCTTGCCGGTCTTGACCGGGGCGAACTCGGGCACCCCTGAGGCTTGCTCCAGGCTGAGCATGTAGTCGCCGAGCAGCATCAGGTTGTTCGGCGCCGCGCGAGTGTAGTCGCGGAAGACGGGGTCGGCGTTCAAGTGCGCCCGGGCATCGTTGCTGAGCCCGCTCAAGAAGAGGTTGCCGTGGTAATGGCGCACCAGCCGGAAGGAGATCTCGCGGCCGCTGCGGGTCGGGCCGACGACGTTCGGCGCATCTGTGTAGAGCGCGGTCAGGCGCTGGATCGAGCCCTCGGTCTGGTACTCGAAGACCATCGCCGCGGCCTGGATTCCGACCTGGGGCCGGGCGCCGTAGCCGTCGTTGGGGATCTGGACCAGGGCCGGGAAGGGCAGGTGGCGGGTGGCGATCTGCACCGTGTAGCTGAGGAAGAGATGCCGCTGCCAGCCGCCGACGGCATGGTGGCCGAGCTGGTCTTTGCCGCCGGTGAGGGCCAGGACCAGGTCCCCGACCGGTAGGCCGGTGGTGAGGAGGGTCGCCGAGAGGCGATCGTCCGACCAGCTCAGCTGGGCGGGCTGGCCGTTGGCGGTGACGGTGGTCTCCGCCGGGGACATCCGCGTGTTGAAGGTGAGCGTCAACGGCCTGCCCTGGCCGGCGTCGTCGCCCTCGGCCAGCCCCTGTCCGGAATCGTCCTTCACGGCCAGGACCCGGGGCGTGATCGTGGTCAGGAAGGTCCAGTTCCGGCCCGCGACAGAGTTGCCCTTGGTGTCGGTGAAGGGAAAGACGAAGAAGTGGTAGAGCGTCGCCTCCAGCCAGCCCTTGGCCGGCGTCCAGGTGAAGTGGCGGCCATCGCCGGCGCTGACCAGCTCCCCGTCGGTGGCGGGCAGGACCTCGATCTTCTGCGCCAGCTTCTCCGGGTCGACGGGGTTGGTGAACTGGAGGTTCAGGGCCTGGTCGGTGGCGACCTCGACCTGGTTGTTCTTGAGGTTCAGGTCCGCGGCCGTCGGGGAGACGGGCAGCAACGAGCAGGAGGCGGCGAGGACGGCGATGGTGAGAAGGGCGAGCCGCGACCGCATGGGCGGCAACAGGTTAAGGGCAGCAAGGCTATTGCATCTCGAGGACATTGCCGTCCGGGTCGACCAGGTTGAAGGTCCGCTCCCCCCAGGGGCGCTCGCGCGGCTCACCGTCCGGAGCCAGCCCGGCGGCGAGGAGACGGCGGTGGAGCAGGTCGAGGTCGGACACGCCGACCTCGATGTGGAAGCCCGGCTTGGGCAGCTGGAGCAGACCCAGCAGACCGTCTCCGACCTGGAAGAGGGCGAACTGCCCCGGCCGGTGCACCGCCTCCTTGAAGCCCGGGATCCGTCCGTAGAACTCCCGCGAGCGCTCGACGTCCCGCACGTGGAGGGTCAGACCGTCGAGGTTGGCGCTGAGGGGCTTAGTTGGCATTGGACAGGATGATCATGTTTTATGACGATGGTACCTTATGCCCGAGATGTCAAGCCTCGACCTCGGCCTCGAGGCCAGCCCGGGCTATCTGCTGGCCCGCCTCGGCGCCGAGTCGCGCCGCCGTTGGAGCCAGGGCCTGGCCACGCTTGGCCTCCGCACCGCCCACTTCGGAATGCTGATGACGTTGGCCGCCGTCGGCTCGGCCTCCCAGCGCCAGCTGGGCCGGGCCATCGGCGTCGACCCGCGCAACCTGGTGCTGCTGATCGACCAGCTCGAGGAGCGGGGACTGGTCGAAAGGGCCGCCGACCTGGGCGACCGGCGCCGCCATGCGGTGCGCCTGACGCCGGCCGGCGAGGCGGCGCTGGGAGAGCTGCGGCGCGTCGGTGCGGAGGCGGAGGACGAGCTGCTGGCGCCGCTCGACGAACGCGAGCGAAAGCGCCTGCAGGGGCTGCTGTTCAAGCTGCTGCCGGCTGCCGGCGGCCCTGGGAAACCCGTTTGAGGCCGTTGCGCCCGGCCGCCTGATCTCGGATACTGGCGCCGGATCCTGAATCGGGCGCCGTTTTAGAAGAGCGAATGAGACATCGACTCCTCCGGTCCATCTCCCTGGCCGTGGTCTTCGGCCTCCTGGTCGCACTCCTTCCGAGCGGAGCTCACGCGGACGCCCTCGACGACCTCGAGGCCCAGATTCAGCGCTATGAGACGCAGCTGGCGCAGATCAACGCCCAGCAGACCAGCGTCAGGGACCAGATCGCCGTCACGCAGGACAAGATCGCCAGGCTCCAGGCCGTCCTGGTTCAGCTCAACTCCCAACTGCTGGAGAACAACGCCCGCCTCAGCCAGAACCAGGCCCGGCTCGACGACCTGGTCCGGCGCGAGGATGTCCTGACGGCGCAGCTCCAGGAGACCCAGCGCCGGATGGAGGAGCGGCAGTCGGCCTTCGCCTCCCAGGTTCGGGTCCTGGACAAGGTCGAGAACCGGAGCCCGGTCAGCCTCCTGCTGACCAGCCACAACTTCGTCCAGTTCGTGCAGCGGCTGACCGGCATCAAGCAGGTGGCCGACGGGACCAAGCAGCTGGCCGTCCAGCTCCGGGCCGACCGCGATCTGCTCGCCGCCCAGCGCGCCGAGCTGGACCGGGCCCGGACCGAGCAGGCGAAGGCCGTCGCCACCGTCGAGCAGGCGCGGCTTGTACTGCAGCAGGAGTACGGCATCCAGAGCACGGCCACCTTCCAGCTCCAGGCGCTGCAAGCCCGGCTCGGCTTGCAGCAGGCGCAGCTGACCAGCCAGGCCAACGGGGTCGAGGCCCAGATCGTGAGCGACGAGCAGCAGGTCCAATCCCTGCTCGCTTTCAGCCACGGGGCCGGCGGCGACATCGTGGCGCCCGAGTTCCTCTCCGACGGCTGGGGCAAGTACTACAACCAGCGCGACGCCCGCTGGGGGAACGTCTACCTCGGCCGCAGCCCCTACCAGGTCTGGGAGATCGGCTGCCTGCTCACCAGCGTGGCGATGGTCTACTCGCACTTCGGCTTCCCGAACGTGACCCCGGGGGTGATCGCCGCCAACCCCGCCAACTTCACCTCGGGCGGGCTGCTCTACAACTCGGCGCTGAACGTCCCCGGGCACCCGGCGGCGATCAACAACAACCCGACCCGGGCCTGGATCAACCAGTATCTGCAGGCGGGCGGGACGGTGATCGTGGGCATGTACATCCGGACCGGCGGCACCCACTTCGTGGTCCTGGTCGCGCAGAACGGGCCCTCGGACTACTGGATCAACGATCCGTGGGAAGAGAACGCGATGCACGTCTCGTACCTGGGGTCGCCCGTGACGGGACCGATCTACGACGCGATCGGCTACTCGCCCTAGACGGCGCCCTAGCGGCCGCGGGTTTCGGTCGTTTCGGAGCGCCAGCCCTCGACGCCCTTGGAGAGCTTGGCGGGCGTCGTCTCGGACTTGATCAGGTAATCGAGCGCGCCGAGCTTTAATCCGCGATCGACCAACTCCTTCTCGCCGTAGTTCGAAAGGATGATGACGGGAATGTTCTTCGTCACGCCGTCGGAGCGGAGGTTCTCGAGGACGGCGAAGCCGTCCATCTTGGGGAGGCGGATGTCCAGGAAGACGATGTCAGGTCGCGACTCTCGCGCCATTCGCAGGCCGGTCTCGCCGTCGGGAGCGACCGTGACCGAATAGCCGTCGAGCTCGAGCTTCAACTTGTACATCTGGGCGACCGCAGGGTCGTCCTCGACGAACAGAACGCGCACCTCTTCGTCTCTAACCTGATAATCCACCCGATCACCTCCAGGGCACGGCCGACTAGAGGAAAACGTACACCAAACCGGCCCAGAGTGAGTCCGGAAACAGCCTTTTCGAGCGGCGATTTGATAGTGGCGCTTACACCTTTTCCCGACCGAAATCCCAGCCCGGCCGGGGCTTTACAAGGCGCTCCGAACCTGTATATTTGCCGGCCATGCCCAGCCTCCAAAAAGCTCTCGCTTGCGCGCTGGTGAACGCCTAGAATGGCCGTCGTGGCTGGCGGGGTAGTGGATCATGACGCTCGTTTCCAGCGGGCAATCGAGCTGATCGGAAAGCGCTGGACGGGGGCGGTCGTGAAAGCCCTGATGAGCAAGCCGGCCCGCTTCAACCAGCTCCTCGCCGGCATCCCCGGCATCAGCGAGCCTGGTCGAGCGGCTGGTCGATCCCGGGCCGCCGGTCCGCGTCAGCTATCGCCTCACCGCCAGGGGCCGCGCCGTGCAGCCGATCCTGGGCGCGATCAGCGAATGGGCTGACACCTGGCTTCCCGGCGGAGCGGTCTCGGTCGCCAGCTGAGGGAGCGGCCCAGCCGGGCCCTGCCGGACCCTCTCAGGCCCGCTGCTAACCTAACTAGGCCATGCCCATTGGCGACCTTTTGCGCCGCCGGCCGGGCGACTCCCCACCCTGTCCCGCCTGCGGCGCCGGGGTGCCCTCGGGGTCGACCTTCTGCCCAAACTGCGGCATCCGCCTGGACGACCCGGACTCGCTGCCCCTGCACGTCGTCGACCGGACCACCAAGCTCTTCAACGAGCGTTTCATCCGGCCGATCCTGGAGGACGAGCTCGCCCGCGGTCATCGCTACGGGCGCTGGCTGGGCATCCTGCTGGTCGAGCTCCGGACCCAGAACGACTACGGCTCCGGCAACCCGGACGGCCTCAAGACCATGGCAGCCTCGCTGATCGGCTCTCTCCGTGACGTCGACACGCCGGGCCTCTTGAAGCGGATGCCGGCACAGTTCGTGGTCCTGCTCCCGGAGGCCGAGATGTCCGGGACCGCGTACACGGCCAACCGGCTCCTGGAGGCCATCAACACCTCGCTCAAGACGGTCGACCTGAAGGTCGCGGTGGGCCTCGTCTGCGTCAACCCGGCCAAGCGCTTCCGGGCCGGCGGGGTGATCGAGGCGGCCGGCCGCAGCCTGCGCACGGGACGTCCAGAGGTACTCGGCCGATAGACATCTTCCTGGCCCGGCACGGCGAGACCGAGTGGAGCAAGTCTGGGCGCCACACCGGCCTGACCGACCTTCCCCTCTTGCCCGAAGGCGAGGAACGGGCCCGGTCCCTGCAGCCGCGGCTGGCCGGCGAGAGGTTCGACGCCGTCCTCAGCAGCCCGCTCCAGCGGGCGCGCCGCACCGCCGTCCTCGCCGGCTTCGCGGACCCGACCCCGGAACCGCTGCTGGTGGAGTGGAACTACGGCGACTACGAGGGCATCACCAGCCGCGAGATCCACTCCCAGCGCCCGGACTGGGACCTCTGGCGCGACGGCTGCCCTGGCGGCGAGTCGCCGGAGGACGTCCGCGGCCGCGCGACCCGCCTTCTCCAGTCCCTGGAAGCGCGCGGCACCGCCTCGGTCATAGTCTTCAGCCACGGGCACTTCCTGCGCATGCTGTGCATCGTCTTCCTCGAGCTGCCGCTGGAGTCTGGCGCCAGGCTGAACCTGGATACGGCCGCCCTCAGCGTCCTGCGGAAGAGCGACCGCGGCCACCTGCTCCAGCTCTGGAACGACACCGGCCACTTGCCCGGATCTTCGGCCTAGGGCAAACTTTCGCGCAATGCCCGCCATCACCCACGCCTTCTTGCTCGGCCTCGGGCTCCTGGCCATCTTCGTCGGGCTCGGGCTGGCCATCGTCCCCC
>VBHN01000088.1 GCA_005881155.1 Chloroflexota bacterium
CAAGCAGGCGCCGCTGCCCGATCCCTTCCTGGTCCTGGCCACGCAGAACCCCATCGAGTACGAGGGCACCTACCCGCTGCCGGAGGCCCAGCAGGACCGCTTCCTGTTCAAGGTCGTCCTCGACTACCCGGGGCCGGAGGAGGAGGCCGAGGTCCTGCGGCGCTGGGACTCGGGCATCCAGCTGCGCGACCCCGTCCAGGCCGGCGTCCAACCCGTCCTCGGCGCCAAGGACCTGGCCGAGGTCCAGGCGGAGGTGACCAAGGTCACCTTCTCGCCCGAGCTGACCAGGTACGTGGTCGCCCTCGCCATCGCCACCCGCAACGCGCCCGAGCTGACGCTCGGGGCCAGCACCCGCGGCGAGGTCCTGTTGCTGCTCGCCGCCAAAGCCGCGGCGGCCTTCGAGGGACGGGACTTCGCCACCCCCGACGACGTCAAGGGCGTCCTCCGCCCCACCTTCCGGCACCGCCTCCTGCTTCGGCCCGAGGCTGAGGTCGCCGGCCACACCTCCGACAGCGTCCTGGAGGGCGTGGTGACCCAGGTCACGCCGCCACGCTGAGGGCCGCCGGGGACGGGGTCCGAGGCCTCCTTCCCCGTCCCCGGCTGCTGGTCGCGGTCGGCGCGGGCGCCCTCCTCATCGCGCTCGCCCAGCTCAGCCCCCTGGTCTGGATCCCGGTGATCGTCTACCACTCCCTGCTGGTCGGCCTGCTGGTGCGCGACGCGCTGGCGCTGCCGACCCGCCGTGGCTGGGAGGCGACCCGCGACATCCCCAACCCGCTCTCCTTGGGCGCCGGGCAGGAGATCCTGGTCGGGATCCGCAACCGGCGGGCCGCGGGCCTGCAGTCGCTGCTCGCCGACCACGCGCCGCTGAGCCTGCGGCCCTCGGCGAGGGAGGTCAGGGGCAGCTTCGACGCCCGCGGCGAGTGGATCGCGGCCTACGCCGTGGAGCCGCCCCACCGCGGCTCCTTCCAGTTCGGGCCCATCGACCTGCGGACCTGGCGGCCCCACGGCTGGTGGGCGCGCCAGGTCCGGATCCTGGCGCCGCAGGCCGCTGCGGTCTACCCGAACGTGCTGGCCATCCGCCAGTACCAGCTGACGCTGCGTAGGGGTATGCCCTACCGGCCCGGGCAGCGCCGCTCGCGGCCGCCGGGGGCGGCGACCTCCTTCGCCGGGCTGCGCGACTACATCGCCGGTGACGACCCGCGCCGGATCAACTGGAAGGCGACGGCCCGCCGCGACCAACCGGTCACCATGGAGCTGGAGGCCGAACGCGGCCAGCAGGTGATGATCTTGCTCGACTGCGGCCGGCTGATGACCGCCCCGGCCGGGCTGCTGACGAAGCTGGACCACGCCGTCAACGCGGCCCTCCTGCTCGGCTGGCTGGCCCAGCAGCAGGGAGACCGCGTCGGTCTGATCGCCTTCACCGACCAGGTCGACAGCTTCCTGGCACCGCAGCGCGGCCCGACCCAGGTCAACCGGCTCAACGAGGCGCTCTACGGCGTCCGCGCGCAGTACGTCGAGCCGGACTTCGGCGAGGCCTTCGGCCAGCTCGCCCGGCGGGTCACCCGGCGGTCGCTGGTGGTGGTCCTGACCGACGTGCTCGACCCGGGGGCGTCGCGGGAGCTGGTCACGCAGGCCCTCTGGCTCTCGGCGCGGCACCTGGTCCTGGTCGTGGCGATGGAGGACCCGGCCCTGGTGGCCGCCCGGGACGCCCCCATCGACCGCTCCGCACGTGCCTACGAGTGGGCGGCGGCGGAGGAGCTGCTGGCGACCCGGCGGCAGAGCTTCGAGGCGCTCCGGCGTGGCGGCGTCCTCGGCCTCGACGTCCCCGCGGGCAAGCTCAGCCCCGCCCTCGTCGAACGCTACCTGGAGCTGAAAGAGCGGGCGCTGCTGTAGCCGGCGGCTTCCGGCCCGTGAAGAGCAGGTAGCCGTAGAGGATGACGCCGGTGCTGAGGCCGACGCCGGCCTTGGCCAGCGTCGGGAGCTCGGACGGGCTGATGTTTCCCTCGATGAGCCCGGCCACGATCAGAAGGGGCGTGAGCCCGATCAGCAGCGTGAAAGCTCGCCTGCCCGCCCGCCCGATCGCGTCGCCGCGCCGGTAGGCGCCAGGGGCGATCACCGCCCAGCCCAGCATCAGGCCCGAGGCGCCGGCCGCGACCACGACCGAGAGCTCGAGCACGCCGTGCGCGACCACGAAGTCGGCCAGCAGCCCCTGGACGCCGTAGACCGCGGTCAGGCCGAAAATGCCGCCGAGGCTGATGCCGTTGTTGATCAGCACGTAGATGGTCGGGATCCCGGCCACGATCCCCAGCGAGAAGGCCAGGATCGCCACGTTGATGTTGTTGGCCATGATCAGGCCGGAGGCGGCCGGTCGGGCGCTGGCCGGGATGTTGGTCCAGGTCTGGTGGCGCTGCACGATGGTGATGATCTCGGGCGGCGCGATCGAGAAGGCCAGCTGAGGGCTGGCGAGGACCATCAGGAAGACGATCAAGGCGGGTCCGAAGAGAAGTAGCGCCGCCGCCGCGAGAAAGGGCCAGGACTCCCGGTAGGTGCGCGGCAGCGTCTCCAGGTAGAAGCCCGCCAGGCGCCGGCCGACGTCGCCGCTGCGGCGGTAGACGACCGAGTAGCCGAGCGCGACCAGCCGGTTCAGGTAGGAGGTCACGGGTTCCGCCGGCCAGTCCCGGCGGGCCCGGGCGAGGTCGGCCGTGGCCTGCCGGTAGAGGCCGGCGAGGTTGAGCACGTCATCCGGCTGCAGGCCGCCCAGCCGGCCGCGCCGGCCGCGCTTCAGCAGGCCCTCCAGCCGGGCCCAATCCGCGCTGCGCCGGGCGACGAACTCGTCAGCTCTCATCTGCCGGGACCGTACACGGTAAACTGCCGTCTCCCGTGGCGGCCGAAAATCCTCCGGACGATCTCGGCGACCAAGACCTGGTGGTGGCCACGCCCGAGCTGGTCACCTTCGACTACCAGCTGGCTGGACCCGGCAGCCGGTTCCTGGCCCAGGTCATCGACTTCCCGATCCAGATCGTGCTGCTGGTGATCGCGATCTTCGGCAGCGTCGCCCTCGGCCAACTGGTCCAGGACGCGAACGTGGCGATCGCGGTGGTCGTGCTGCTGATCTTGATCATCGTCTGGGGCTACTACCCGATCAGCGAGTCCGTCTGGTCGGGCAAGACGCTGGGCAAGTTCGCCTTCGGGCTGCGCGTGGTCGGCGACCAGGGCGAGCCCATCCGGGTCAGCCAGGCGGTGATCCGAAACCTGGTCCGGTTGGTGGACTTCCTGCCCTTCTTCTACGGCGTGGGGATCATCAGCCTGTTCTGGAACGGCCGCGGCAAGCGGCTCGGCGACCTCGCGGCCGGGACCGTGGTGGTCCGCGAGCGGTCCCCGGTCCGCCTGGGGCAGCTGGTCTCCGCCGCCTCCCCGCTGGCCGGCCTGCCCAACCGCCTGGCCCCGACAGAATCCGCGCTGCTGCGCCAGCTGGACCCGGAGTTCAAGCGCTTCGTGGTCGCCTACGCCGGCCGGCGGCCCTGGCTGGACCCCTGGCGGAGGCAGGTGCTGGCCGCCCGGGTGGAGCCGAACCTGCGCCGGGTGCTGCCCGACCTGGTCGCGACGGCCGGGCCGACCGCCGCGCTGGACCGGCTGGCCGACCTGGCGGCCGAGGAGCCCCCGCCGCCAGGCGCGTCAGCGCCTCCTCCCCCGCCGGCGCCGCCGATCGCCGAAAATTCGACGCATGTGCCGCAGCATCAAGACACTCCGCCGGCCGGCTGAGCCGGCCACCGACGACGAGGTCCGCGCCGCCGCCCTCCAGTTCGTCCGCAAGGTGAGCGGCTTCCGCCAGCCTTCGCGACGAAACCAGGAGGCCTTCGAGGCGGCCGTGGACGAGATCGCCGCCAGCTCCCGGGCGCTCCTCGACTCGCTGGCCCGAGTTGCACCGGTCGCCGCCCTCGCCGCCGGCTGAGATGCTGGCGCTGGTCGCCGCTCCGGACCGGGAGGAGAAGGTCGAGCTCCGGGAGGTAGCGGAACCCGAGGCGCGCCCGGACGAGCTGCTGATCGAGGTCGACTCGATCTCGCTCAACCGGGGCGAGGTCAACCGGCTGGCGCTGGCCGCCGACGGCTGGAGGCCCGGCTGGGATGTCGCCGGCGTGGTCCTGGAGCCGGCCCGGGACGGCTCGGGGCCACCTGCCGGCGCCCGCGTCGTGGGCCTCTCCAACTTCGGCGGCTGGAGCCGCAAGCTCGCCATCCCCAGCCGCCAGGTCGCCGTGATCCCCGAAGGGTTGTCCTTCGCGGTCGCCGCGACCCTGCCCGTGGCCGGGGTGACCGCCCTACGCCTGCTCCGTTTCGGAGGCCTCCTGCTCAAGCGCCGGGTGCTGATCACCGGGGCGTCCGGCGGAGTGGGACGGATCGCCATCCAGCTGGCGTGCCGGGCCGGAGCGGTCGTGACCGGGATCGTCGGCAGCGCCGAGCGCGGCGCCGGCCTGCAGGAGCTGGGCGCCGCCGAGGTGGTGGTCGGGATCGAGAACGCCTCGGGTGAGTTCCATCTCATCCTGGACGCGGCCGGGGGCGACTCGCTGGCCCAGTCGCTGAAGTTGGTCGGCCAGCACGGGACGCTGGCCGCGTATGGGAACTCGGCGCGCGAGCAGACCACCTTCCTGGTCAACGACTTCTACCTCAAGGACGCCCGCCTGGTCGGGTTTTTCATGTTGGGCGACATGGTCCAGCACCCGGTCGGCGAGGACCTCGCCGGGCTGCTGGCACTCGTCGCTGCCGGCCGCCTGGATCCCCAGCTGGCGCTGGAGGCGAGCTGGCGAGACGCCGCCTCAGCCCTGCGGGCGCTCCGCGAGCGGCGAGTGGCCGGAAAGGCCGTCCTGCACCTGGATTAGCAGACTGCTGAGGAAGCGCGGCGAGCGACCGGAGGCATGCCCGGCGCGAAGCGACGCAGCCCCAGCGCCGTCGATTTCCTCGGTAGCCTGCTTTAGCGCAGGCAGGCGCTGGACTGGTTCAGGGCGTACAGCTGGTGGACGACCACCGTGTCCACCTGGCCGCCGTCGTACTTGAAGTTGGGGGCCAGCGCCGACTCCAGCTCGATGTTGACGACCCCCTGCGGGTCGTCCTGGCCCAGCTGGCCGGCCAGGATCGCGCTCCGGTACTGGAGGTTGCGGCAGGTGGCCTGCGTTTTGTCGTAAACCAGCTTCAGGTCGCCGGGGAGCTGACGATCACCTTGCCGTCGTTGGAGCAGCGGATCAAGAACCCTCCACCCTGGTGGGCGGCGTTGAAGTCCTCCGCCCTGGCTCCGAACTGCGTGTATCCGGCCGCGGAGCCCATCGCCGCCGAGCAGTCGACGTTACCGGCGGCCTCGCCGGGGAAGGCGGCCGCGGATGGCCCCACGCTGGGAAGGGGAGCCAAGGTCGGAGGCGGCGCCCGGGGCGGGATGTAGGTGACGCTGCAGCCGGCGAGCAGTGCTGCGGACAGGGCAACCACGGCAATTCGAAACAAGACGATCGTTGAAGGTAGCGGAATGTATCGATTTGAAGCCGGCGAAGGGAATCGAACCCCCAACCAGCTGTTTACAAAACAGCTGCTCTGCCATTGAGCTACGCCGGCTCAGCTCGGGAATCGTATTCGAATCTGCCCCCAGTGCCCCAGATCGGCACCTACTACCGGGGGCAGTACAGAAGCCGAAGGAGTTGCTTGCCGCGCCGGACCCGGTCCCTAGCGTCGGCCGCCTCTTGCGACGCGGCGCCGTCGCGGTTTGATGACGCAGAACGACGGCGTCACTCTCCCGGCGCCCCGAGAACGTTTACTTCTTCCAGCCGTTGCCGGTGCAGAGGTAATCGGCCGCTGTCTTGCTCTGCTCGGTCCCGTCGTTCCAAATGGTGATGGTCTTGGCCGGGTTAGAGCATGCAATTGAGCTACCGGCCGGAATGCTGCTCTTGATGATGGCGCCCTTGGCTTTCTCCGAGGCGGCAATGTCACGATCGGTGATGTCGAGGTAGATATTCCCTCCGACGATCAGCAAGACATAGGTATGTCCGGGCTGCGAGGTGGCGCCATTGCCGCAGCCCGGGATTGCCAGCAGCCCAAGAGCAACGGCCACGATGAGGATGGATCGTTTCATGCTCGAAATCCCCTCGATGAAACGGGATGAACAAGATCTACCGCCGATGCCGGAGCTCAGCGGAGCGTGAAGAAGCCCCCCGGCGCAGTATGCGCCACGTACGAGAGAATTCACGCCGAATATGACGCGTCAGGTCCCACCGGCACGGGCAAGCAGCCTCGCGGACCTGAGTTCTGGGGCAGCCGCCAGATAGACACAAAACAGCTGCTCTGCCATTGATCTACGCCGGCGCTCGAGGCGGACTACTTCTTCTTGAGCAGGCCCTTCGCCGCCCGCACGATGTGCGGGGCCGTGATCCCGGCGGCGTTCAGCAGCTCCTCCGGCTTGCCCGAGGTGGGCAGGCCTTTCACCGCCAGGTGGGCCACCCGGGGCGGCTTCGGCTCCATCGAGAGCGCCTCCATCACCGCGGCGCCGATGCCGCCCTGCGGGTAGTGGTCCTCGACCACCACCAGGCGGCCGCCCGTCACCCGGGCCGCCTCGCGCAGCGTGGCGACGTCCAACGGCTTGAGCGAGTAGAGGTCGACGACGCGCGCCTTGATCTTCGCCTTGGCGAGCGTGTCAGCCGCCTTGAGGCACTCGTAGAGCGTGACCCCGGCGCCGATGAGGGCGACCTGGTCGGAGGCTGACCTGCGCAGCACCTTGGAGCCGCCGATCTTGAACCTCTCCTTGGCGTCGTATAGGACCGGGTAGGCGCCGCGGGTCGTGCGCATGTAGACGATCCCGCTCCGGTCGGCCATCTGGGCGACGAGCTGGGCGGTCGTGGTCGCGTCCGACGGATAGAGGACGGTGGAGCCCTCGATCGCCCGCATCGAGGCCAGGTCCTCGAGCGCCATCTGGGAGGGGCCGTCGGCGCCGATCTCGGTTCCCGCGTGGGAGCCGGAGAGGCGGAGGTTCGCCTGCGAGATGGCGGCCATCCGGATGAAGTCGTAGGCGCGGCTGAAGAAGGCGGCGAAGGTCGAGACGAAGGGGATGTATCCGCGGACCTGCAGGCCGACCGCCGAGGCCACCAGCTGCTGCTCGGCGATGTACATCTCGAAGAAGCGGTCCGGGTAGGCCTTGCCGAACTCGTCGGCGTGGGTCGAGTTGCTGACCTCGCCGTCGAGCCCGACGACGCCCTTGCGGGCGCCCAGCGCCAGCAGCGCATCGCCGTAGGCCTTGCGCGTGGCCACCGGCTTGCCCTTCTCGTAGACGGGCAGCTTGACGTGCCCGTCGCCGCCGGTCCCGACCGGCTCGCCGTGCTCGGGCTTGATCGTCTTGACCTTCAGGCTCCGCTCGCCGCCGAGCTCCTTGATCGCCCGCTCGGCCATCTCCGGCGGCAGCGGCTTTCCGTGCCAGCCGTCCTTGTCGGCGATCTCGCCGAAGCCGCTTCCCTTGATGGTCTTGGCGATGATCACAGTCGGCTTGCCGGTCGCCTCGCGAGCCTCTGCGAGCGCTCTGTCGATCTCGGCCAGGTCATGGCCGTCGATCACCACCGGGCGGCACCCGAAGGCCTCGACCCGGGCACGGTAGGTCTCCAGCTGCCACCCGTACTCGGTCTCGCCGCGCTGGCCCAACCGGTTCACGTCGAAGATGGCGGAGAAGTTGGAGAGCTTGTAGTAGGACGCCTTGTCCAGCCCTTCCCAGATCGAGCCTTCGGCGAGCTCGCTGTCGCCGCAGAGCGCCCAGACGTGGTAGGGCAGCTTGTCCAGGTACTTGCCGGCCAGGGCCACGCCGACCGCGACGGGCAGGCCCTGGCCAAGGGAACCCGTGGCCACGTCGACCCAGGGCAGCACCGGCGTCGGGTGGCCCTGGAGGCGGGATCCGAACTTTCGGAAGGTCAGCATCTCCGCGTCGGTGATCGCCCCGGCGGCCTTGAAGACCGCGTAGACGAGCGGCGAGGCGTGGCCCTTGGAGAAGATCAGGTGGTCGTTGTTCGGCTCCTCCGGGTTCTTCCAGTCGTAGTGCAGGTGGTTGGCGAGCAGGACCGCCAGGATGTCGGCGGCCGACATCGAGGAGGTCGGGTGGCCGGAGCCGGCCGCGGTGCTGGAGCGGATGGAGTCGACGCGGAGCTGCTTGCCGAGCTCCCGGATGAATTCGAGGTCCGCGGGCATGGACAGTTGCCTCCTTGGCTGACGCTCCTACCGGCCCATTGTTGCAACTTGGCGGAGCGGAGGACGGCTCCGCGGAAATCGATTCAGCGGGAGGCGGAGGCCGCCGGCTCGGGCTCGCCCAGCCGCGGCCGGTCCGCCGGCTCGGCGCGGGTCTCGTTGATCGAGCGCGAGGCGACCACCAGCGCGACCCCGAGGACGATCACGCCTCCACCGATGACGGTGCGCAGGCTGACCTGCTCACCGAGCAGGAAATGGCCGAGCACGACCGCCACCACCGGGTTGACGTAGGCGTAGGTGCTGAGCAGGGGCAGGGGCGCCACCTTGACCAGCCAGATGTAGACGCCG
>VBHN01000206.1:0-3267 GCA_005881155.1 Chloroflexota bacterium
GTCGTGACAGTCCACAGCGGCGACACCCTCGAGTCCCTCGCGGCGGCCTACCACGTCGACCCGGACTCGGTCGTCAACTACAACCGCATCTACGACCCCGGCGCACTGCCGGAGGGAGTCGAGCTGGTCCTTCCGGGCGCCAAGGGCCCGACCCTGACCATCAAGACCGAGTCCTTCCCGGGCCGCGTGACCGGCGGCCGCTACAAGGTCACCCTGGGCGCCCCGGTGGGGACTTTCGTCAACCCGCGCTTCCCCTGGGGCTGGTGCACCTGGTACGTGGCGACACGCCGCGACGTGACCTGGCTGGGCGACGCCTACCAGTGGTTCGGCAACGCGCAGGCCCAGGGCTACCCGGTCGGGTCGCATCCCGAGCAGGGGGCGATCATGGTCACCTGGGAGAGCGGCTGGGGCCACGTCGCCTACGTCGAGAACGTCTATCCCGACGGCACCTGGCAGGTCTCCGAGATGAACTTCGCCGGCTTCGGGGTCACCTCCCAGCGGACCATCGGCCCCGGCCAGGTCCCGCTGATCGGCTTCATCTACAACAAGTAGACGCGGAGGCCTATGGGGCCTCTTCCCCCAGCTCTCGGACGCTGATCTCCGCCTGCCCGGCCAGCACCGCGGCGGCCTGGCGCGGGTCGAGGATGGAGCCCGAGAGGTCGTCGAGGGTCGCCCGGATCCCGTCGATCCGGCAGCCGCGGAGGTCGGCGCCCTTGAGCCGGACGCCGGAGAGGACCATCCCGCGCAGGTCGCAGTCCGTGAAGACCGAGCGATCCAGCTCGCAGCGGTGGAAACTGGAGTCACCCAGCTGGCAGCCTTCGAGGCGGGCGTCCTTGAGCTGGACGCCCTCGAACTGGGCATATTGACCGTGGCAGCTCTTCAGCCGGAGCTCGATGGCCTTCCCGCCCCGGCACCGGAAGCCGGTCAGGCGGCAGCCCTCGAGCACCACCTCCTCCAGCATCGGCAGCTCCCACTCGCAGTTGGAGAGGTCACACTCTTCGAGGCGCACCCCGGCCAGGTGGAGGAGGCGGAAGGTCTGCCCCGCCAGCGAGACGCCGCGCCAGCGGCCGCCCTCCACGCTCACCCCCCGGACCCCGGGCAGCGTTCCGCCTTCGAGCTGCAGGTCGGAGTAGCTCTCGGAGTCCGCCAGCGCGGCGGCCGGCCTGGTTACGAGACCTCGTCCTCTTCGATCAGGCGGAGCTGGTGGGTGCGGCTCAGGCCGAGGTGGCGCCCGAAGAAGGCCGCGATCCGCTCCACGTAGAGCTCGCGGTCGGCGAAGTAGGCGCCGGTGTGGGGCGCGCCCTGGACGATCCAGATCTCGCGCGGGCCGCGGTAGCGGTCGTAGAGCAGCCGCGAATGGTGAACCCCGGTGACCGGGTCGGCGCCCCCGTGGATGAAGAAGAGCGGCCGGGGCTCGAGCGCGCTCAGGATCTTGATCGGGCTCGAGTCCTCCAGCCTCTTGCCGCTTCGGACCCGGAACCAGAGGTCGACCGGGCCGATGAAGATCTGCCCCGGCAGGTGGAGCAGGCGCCCGAGGTTCTCGGAGAGCAGGCTGCGAAGGTCGCTGAAGGGACTGTCGAGCACGAAGGCCTCGATCGAGGGCTCACCCGCCCCGCCCAACAGGGAGACCACGGCGCCCATCGAGTAGCCGAGCAGCCCGATCCGGGCGCCCTTCACGCGTTGGCGCGCGAAGGCGAGCACGGCCTGCAGCTCGTTGACCTCGTCGATCCCCATCGTCACCCGGCGGCGGTCGCTGCCGGGCATACCGCGGTAGGAGTAGGCGATGACGTTGAAGCCTTTGCGCCAGAGGGCGACGCAGACGCCCAGGACCGCCTGCCGCTGGCCCTTGTGCCCGGGACTGACGATGACGGTCTGGGGAGACCCCGGCTGGCGGAAGAGCCACGCGCCGAAGTGGACGCCGTCGGCGGACAGCAGCTCGACCTCCTCGTAGTCGGCCTGGAACTCCCAGGGTATGAACATGAAGTCGTCCAGGAAGGCGGGCGCGTTGGGAACGAAGAGGTAGCGGTAGAGGTAGATCCAGGCCCCCGCCAGCAGCGCCAGCAGGGCGGCGAGGACACCGATCCCGACCAGGAGGATGCTCGAGTGGATGAGCATGGGAGAGAAGGCGACGTGCAGTTTAGGCGGATTCCCGGAGGGCGCTACCCGCGCTTTGCCGTCTTGGTTGCAACGCCCGCCCGGACCTCCTCGTAGCGGCCGAGGATGAAGAGGACGAGGCTCAGCCGGTTCAGGTAGACGACGGCCCCCGGGTGGGGCTCGGCGAAGGGGAGCAGCCGCCGCTCGGCACGCCGGACGACCGCGCGGGCCAGGTCGAGAGCGCCGCTCGCCGGCGTCGCGCCAGGCAGGATGAACTCGGCCGGCATTGGTGCTTGCGCCTCCAGCTCGTTGGCGATCTCGTCCAGCCGGCTGAGCTCGGCCGCACCCACGACCCCGAAGCTGCCGGCCCGGGCGGGGTTCGTCGCCAGCTCGGCGCCCAGCTTGTAGAGGCCGCGCTGGAGCTCCTCGCAAAGGTCGCGGACCCGCGCGTCGCCGGTCAATGCCTTCGCCAGCCCGATCGCGCTCGACGCCTCGTCGACGGTGCCATAGGCCTCGATCCGCGCCTCGTCCTTGCGCGCGCGCCCGCCGCCCAGAAGGCCGGTGGTGCCATCGTCGCCGCTGCCGGAGAGCTCGGTCAGCTTCCGTTTGCGCTGGGTCATGGCTGCAGGTACTGACGGTAGAGCGCCAGCCAGTCCGACGCGATAGTGCGCTGGGCGTCGGCGAGCGGCAGCTGCCCGGAGCAGACACGGCTGTGGAGCAGGTTCTCCAGCTCGTCCTTCTGGTGGAACCCGGGCGCGGGGGCGGCCGGCTCAGGCCAGAGGTTGGCGTTCGCGTTGTCGCCTCCGAGCTCGAGCGGGATGAGGTGGTCGAGCTCGTAGGCGCCGGGCGGCTGGGGGTAGGCCAGGCCGTACTCGGCATAAACCGCCACGTACTGTTCGCGCAGCACGTTTCGGACGGATCCGGAGTAGCCGCTGGTGCAGACCTGGGCCGCGGCTACGCCCGGGAAGACCTCGCCCGGGGTGAGCTTCGGGTTGGGCAGGGCGGCCGTCGCCAGGACCGCCGCGGCGATGGCTGTGGCCGTCGCGACCGGCGCGGGAGGTGCGACCGGAGGCGTGGGGGTCACCGCTGCGCCGGAAGCGCAGCCGGCCAGGACCAAAGCCAGAAGCACGACGCCGAATGCCCTCATCTGCGCCGGCAGTCTAAGCGGGACCT
>VBHN01000206.1:3288-23623 GCA_005881155.1 Chloroflexota bacterium
CTTTCAGTAGT
This sequence comes from Chloroflexota bacterium, assembly GCA_005881155.1. Taxonomy (GTDB): domain Bacteria; phylum Chloroflexota; class Dormibacteria; order Dormibacterales; family Dormibacteraceae; genus CF-105. The sequence goes on from VBHN01000206.1 coordinate 3,300, forward strand.
TTTCGACATAATTTGACGGTGCTCTCCCCCGCCCGTCCCGCGTCCCCTTGGCTGAGCCTGGGCGAGGCCAGCCGGATCCTCGGCATCACTCCCGGCACCCTCCGCCGTTGGGCCGACGAGGGCCAGGTTGCCACCTTCGTCACCCCCGGCGGCCACCGCCGCTTCCCCCGCTCGGTGATCGAGAGCCTGGTTCCCCACCTCCGCGCCCGGCGGCCGGCACTTGGCAGCAGCGCCGACCGGATGGCCCAGGCTTACCGGCGCGCCCGGCCCGCCGAGCGCCCGGCGCCGCCGCCCTGGCTGGCGTCCCTCTCGGACGCGGACCGGGCGGACTTCCGCGACCGCGGCCACCGGCTGCTCGCCCTCCTCCTCGAGCACCTGGACGCGGAGCAGAAGGAGGCCGCCCAGGCGAAGCTGGCCGAAGCCTGCCGGGCCGCCGGCGAGTACGGGGCGAGGGCGGCCTCGCTCGGAGCCTCGCTGGCGGAGGCGGTGGAGTTCTTCCTGCGTTTTCGCAGCTCCTTCGTCGGCGAGCTGGCCGGCATCGCCCGCCGCCGGCGACTCGACACGCGCGAGGCGACCGCCCTTCTGGTCGAGGCCGAAGCGGCCATGGACCGCCTGCTGGTCGCCTTGATGAACGGCTACTCGGAGTTGGGCAGATGAGCCGGCCCTGGGTCCTCGCAGCCAGCGCCGAGCAGGCCACCGCCGAAGAGCGGCAGCGGCTGGCGCTCGAGCTCGAGGCCCGGATCGCCGGCCGGCCGGACCGGGTGCTGCTGAGCACCTGCCACCGGGTCGAGGTGTATGGGTTGGGCGAGCCGGACGGGATCCCGGAAGGCCTGGTTCTGCGGCAGGACTCCGCGGCTGTTGAGCACCTGTTTCGGGTCGCGGCGGGGTTGGAAAGCGCCGTCGTCGGCGAGGACGAGGTGCTCCACCAGGTCCGTGACGCCCTCCGCGTCGCACTCGAGCAACGGACCGTCGACGGAAGGCTGCAGCGTCTGTTCGAGGTCGCGGCGGCCACCGGCCGGCGAGCCCGCGCCGGGCGCGCGGCAGCGGGCGCCGGGCTGGCCGCGCGCGCGGTCGGCTGGCTCGCGGAGCGCTCCAGCCTTCCCGGCCGGCCGGTCCTGGTCGCCGGGGCGGGGCGGATGGGCTCGGCCCTCGCCCATGCAGCCACGAGTGCGGGCGCCACCCTGATCATCGCCAGCCGCGACGCGCGCAACGCCCGCCGCCTGGCCGCTGTCTACGGCGGCCGGGGCGTCGACCTCGGCGAAGGCGCCGAGCTGGCCGCCCGAAGCGCCGCGGTCGCCGTCGCCCTCGCCGGCGTCTGGGAGGAGCTGGCCCGGCCGGCGGAGCTGCCGCCGATCGCCGACATCTCGGCGCCCAGCGCGGTGCCGGCCACGGTCCGCGCCGGGCTCAACGGCAGCTTCCTCGGCATCGACGAGCTCTTCAGCGACCGGCCGCCGCCACCCCGGGGCTACAGCGAGGCGGCCGGGCGGGTGGTGGTCGCGAAGACGGCCGAGTACCTCGCCTGGCTCGAGGCCCGAAGTTGAAAATCCGGATCGGCACCCGCGGCTCGCGGCTGGCCCTGGTCCAGACCGGACTCGTCGCCGACCGGCTCCGCGCAGTCGGTCACGAGGTCGAGTTGGTCCCGATCGTCACCGAGGGAGACGTCCGACCCGTCGACATGGTCCCCGGCGAGGGCGTCTTCGTGGCCGCCATCGCGCGGGCTCTCCGGGCCGGCGAGATCGACGTCGCGGTCCACAGTGCCAAGGACGTCCCGATCGCCGACGAGCCTGGCCTGACCATCGCTGCCTACCCGGAAAGGGCCGACGCCCGCGACGCCCTGGTCACGCGCGCCGGCGGCGCCACCCTGGAGACCCTGCCGGAGGGGGCCGTGGTCGGTACCGACAGCCCGCGCCGGGAAGGCTTCGTGCTGGCGGCACGCAAGGGCCTCCGGGTCATCCCCCTGCACGGTAATGTCGACAGCCGGCTGCGCCGGCTCGACGAGGGCGCCGTCGAGGTCCTGGTGCTGGCCGCTGCCGGGATCGACCGGCTGGGGGAAGGCAGCAGGATCGACCAGCGGCTCGACCCGACGGTGGTCCCGCCCGCTCCCGCCCAGGGCGCGCTGGCGATCCAGGCGCGAAGCGGCGACCGCGAGCTGCTGGCGGCTCTGGGCGAGTTGGACGACCCCCAGGTCCGGTTCGCGATCGAGACCGAACGAACCGTCCTCGAAGCCTCGGGCGGGGGCTGCCGGGCGCCGCTGGGGGCGCTGGTGATGCCCAGCGACGACGGCTACCGGCTGCTCGCCTACGCGATCAACGCCGAGGGCCGCGTCAGAGGCACCTCGGGCAGCGGTCCCGCCGACTACATCGGCGCCCGGGCGCGGCCGATCGGCGAGTGGCTGGCAGAGGCCTGGTGAGGCAATGAGGTCGGTGCTGGTGACGCGACCCGCCGGACCGGATGACGCGCTGGTGGCCGCGCTGCGCCAACGCGGCTTCCAGGTTCACCCGGTTCCCACGGTGACCACCGCGCCGATCCCGGTGGAAGCCGCCGCGTTGGAGGGCTTCGACTGGATCGTCGTTACCAGCGCAACCGGGGTGGCGGCACTGCCGGAGCTGCCGGGCGACGCTCGCTGGGCCGCGGTCGGCGCGGCCACCGCCGCGGCCCTGGCCGAGCGTGGCGTGACGGCCTCGGTGCTGCCCGAACGGGCGAACGGGAAGAGTCTCGCCGAGGCCATCCCTGAGCCGGGGGGCAAGCGCATCCTGCTCGCCCGCGCCGAGATCGCGGCCGCCGACCTTCCGGGTCGCCTCCGGGAGCGGGGCGCCGAGGTGGTCGAGCTGGCGGTGTACCGGACGCTGGAGGGCCCCGAGACCTCCCGCCAGGCGCTGGCCGAGGCCCTCGCCGATCCCGAGCTCGGTGGGGGCGTCTTCGCGTCCGCGTCCGCGGTGAGGGGCTACCTCGCTCTCGGTGGCAGGATCGACCTGCCCGCGGTCACCATCGGGCCGCGCACGACCGGCGCGGCGGTCGAGGTTGGAATGCGCGTCCTCGGCGAGGCGCGCGAGCAGAGCGCGGCAGCACTGGCGGCGGCCGTCGCCGCCGCACTGCCCCTGGAGGTGTGAAAGATGCGTGAGTTGTTGACGCGTTCGAAGGTCGAGCTTCCGGGCGCCGAGCGCCCGCGCCGGCTGCGCGCGAGCGCGGCGCTGCGGGCCCTGGTGCGGGAGACGCGCGTCGATCCCGCCCAGCTGATCGCGCCGCTCTTCGTCGTCTCCGGACAGGGCCGGCGGGAGGAGATCGCGTCCTTGAAAGGCCACGCCCGGCTCAGTCCTGACCGGGCCCTTGCGGAAGCGGAGAAGCTGGCCAAGCTGGGCGTCGGCGGGCTGCTCCTCTTCGGCATCCCCGAGGCCAAGGACGACCGCGGGGAGGCGGCTGCCGACCCGAACGGGCCTGTCGCCGAGACGCTGCGCCTGCTTCGCCGGGAAGGGCTGCCGCTGGCCCTGGCTGCCGACGTCTGCCTCTGCGAGTACACGACGCACGGGCACTGCGGAATCCTCGATGGGGAGCGCGTGGACAACGACGCGACGCTGCCGCTCCTTGCCGAGGCGGCCGTCGCCTACGCCCAGGCCGGGGCCGACCTGGTCGCGCCCAGCGCGATGATGGACGGCCAGGTCGCCGCCCTGCGCTCCGGCCTGGACGCCGCCGGCCACACCGAGACCGCGATCATGGCCTACGCCTCCAAGCACGCCTCCGCTTTCTACGGGCCCTTTCGCGAGGCGGCCGGCTCGACGCCCAGCTTCGGCGACCGCAAGGCCTACCAGATGGACTCCGCGAACGGGCGCGAGGCGCTGCGGGAGATGGAGCTGGACGCCGAGGAGGGCGCCGACATCCTGATGGTGAAGCCGGCGATCACCTCCCTCGACCTCCTGGCCCTGGCCAGGCAGCGCTTCGACCTGCCGCTGGCCGCCTACCAGGTGAGCGGCGAGGCGGCGATGATCGAAGCCGCCGCCGAACGGGGCTGGATCGACCGCCGCAAGGTCGTGCAGGAATCGCTGACCGCCATCGTCCGGGCCGGCGCCACGGTGGTGATGACCTACTTCGCGGCCGACGCCGCCAGCTGGCTCCGGGAGACCATTTGAGCGCGGGAGCACGCTTCGTCCACGCCCTCGCCCTCGGCCTCGATCCGGCCTGGCGGCGGCTGCCCTCGGATGAGCGCTGCCGGACGGCGGAGGAGCTCTGCGCCGCCGCCGCCGCCTGGAGCCTCAGCCCCTCCCTGGAGGGCCTCGAGGAGCGGTCGGCAGCCGTGCTCCGCTCCGGCATGGGGACCTGGCTGGAGGTCCGCAACAGCTTCCTCGGCATCATCCAGCCCTCCCAGTACGTGAAGAAGCCGACGCCGCAGGAGCAGTCCCTGTTCAGCGGCGAGCGCTCCCGCTACCTGGTCGTCTACCCCTTCACCAAGTCCAGCGACTGGTACCTGCTGGGCAAGGAGGCGCGGCAGGGGATCATGAACGAGCACATGCGGGTGGGCCACGAGCACCCCGAGGTGCGCCAGCTGCTGGCCAACAGCTTCGGCGTCGACGACATGGACTTCCTGGTCGCCTACGAGACCGACGACCTGCCCGCGTTCGGCGACCTGGTGCGGGCGCTGCGCGGCACCGACAGCCGGCGGTCGACCGTGCGGGACACGCCGATCCTGACCGGGATCCACCGGCCGCTGGCCGAGATCACGGCGCTGCTCGGGGCCCGGTGAGGACGGCTTCCACAGCCGCCGCCTGGCGCGAGCGGGCGGCGGCCCTCTTCCCGGGCGGTGTCAACAGCCCTGTCCGCGCCTACCGGGCCGTGGGCGGCGAGCCGCCGATCCTGGTCCGCGGCGAGGGCGCCTACGTCTGGGACGCGGACGGGAACCGCTACCTGGATTACGTGGGCGCCTTCGGGCCGCTGCTGCTCGGCCACGCGCACCCGTCGGTGGTGGAGGCGATCAGCCGGGCAGCCGCCGAGGGAGGTTCATTCGGCGCGACGGCGCCCGCCGAGGTGCGCCTGGCAGAGCTGATCCAGGAGCGCATGCCCTCGATCGAGAGGATCCGGTTCGTGAACAGCGGCACTGAGGCGGCGATGAGCGCCCTCCGCGTGGCCCGCGCCGCGACCGGGCGGGAGCTGGTCATCAAGTTCGACGGCGGCTACCACGGGCACGCCGACTCGCTGCTCGTCGAGGCCGGCTCGGGGGTGGCCACGCTGTCCCTGCCGGGCAGCGCCGGCGTCCCGGCCGCGGTTGCCGCGCAGACGCTGGTCGCCACCTACAACGACCTGAACTCGGTGCAGCGGCTGCTCGACACCCATCCGCGCCAGGTGGCCGCCGTGATCGTCGAGCCGGTCGCCGCCAACATGGGCGTCGTCCCTCCCCAGCCTGGCTTCCTCGAAGGCCTGCGCAGGCTGGCTGAGGAAGCGGGCGCGCTGCTGGTCTTCGACGAGGTCATCACCGGCTTCCGGGTCGCGCCAGGCGGGGCGCAGGAGCTGTACGGCGTCCGGCCCGACCTGACCGTGCTGGGCAAGATCATCGGCGGCGGTCTGCCGGTCGGCGCCTACGGCGGCCGGGCGGACCTGCTCGACCTGGTCGCGCCCGCGGGACCCGTTTATCAGGCCGGGACGCTCTCCGGCCACCCGTTGGTGATGGCGGCGGGCGAAGCCACGCTGGCCCAGCTGACGCCGGAGCTCTACCGGGCGGTCGAGGGGCGGGCCGACCGCCTCGAAGAGGGATTGCGGCGGCCGGGCGTCAGCGTCAACCGGGTCGGCTCGCTGCTCACCCTTTTCTTCCGCGACCGCGCGCCCGTCGACTTCGCCGAGGCCCGCGAGTCCGACACCGATCTTTTCGCTCGCTTCTTCAACTCGCTGCGCGACCGCGGCGTGCTGCTGCCGCCCTCCCAGTACGAGGCCTGGTTCCTCTCCGCGGCCCACGACGACGAGGCGATCAGCACGACCCTGGAGGCGCTGCCGGCGTGAGCACCTTCCTCGACGCCGCCAGTCTGCGGCCCGTGGCCCGGACGCCGATCTGGCTGATGCGGCAGGCGGGCCGCTCGCTCCCCGAGTACCGCAAGCTCCGCGAGCGGTTCAGCCTGGTCGAGATCGTCGCCCAGCCGGACCTCTGCGCCGAGGTCACCCTGCAGCCGGTCCGTCGGCTGGGCGTCGATGCCGCGGTCATGTTCGCCGACATCATGCTGCCGCTGCGTGGCATGGGCGTCGACTTCGAGCTGGTCGAGGAGGTCGGCCCGGTCATCTCGACGCCGATCGCCGAGGCCAAGGACGTCGGCCGGCTGCGGGTCCCCGCCGGCGAGGAGGCAGCGCCGCAGGTGATCGCCGCGGTCCGCCGGGTGGTCGCCGAGTCGCGGGTGCCCGTCGTCTGCTTCTCGGGCGCCCCCTTCACCCTCGCGAGCTATCTCATCGAAGGCCGGCCGAGCCGCGACTTCACCAAGGTGAAGCGATTCATGTACACGGAGCCGGTCGCCTTCGAGAACCTGCTCGAGAAGCTGTCGGCGACGATGGCCGGCTACCTGCGGGCCCAGGTCGAGGCGGGGGCAGCCGCCATCCAGGTGTTCGACTCCTGGGTCGGCGCTCTCTCGGTCGAGGACTACACCGATCGGGTGCTTCCGCACACGCGCTCCCTGCTCGAGGCGCTGGCGCCCTTGAACGTGCCTCGGATCCACTTCGGGACGGGGACGGCGGGCCTCTTGGAGTCGATCGCGAGCGCCGGCCCGGACCTGGTCTCCCTGGACTGGCGGGTGCCGCTGGACCGCGGCTGGGAACGCGTCGGCCACCGGCGCGGCGTGCAGGGCAACCTCGACCCGGCCGTCCTGCTGGGACCCCCCGAGCTCGTCCGCGAGCGCGCTCAGGACATCCTCCGGCGGGCCGGCGGCCGTCCCGGCCACGTCTTCAACCTCGGCCACGGCGTGCTGCCGGAGACGCCCCTGGAGAACCTGCAGCTGCTGGTCGAGACTGTCCACGAGTGGGAGATCGCCCGTGTCGCCTGAGCCACGGACCGGCGTGCTCTGCATGGCCTACGGCAGCCCTTCCGGCGAAGGCGAGATCGAGAGCTACTACACGCACATCCGGGGCGGGCGGGCACCGGCGCCGGAAGCCCTGGAGGAGCTGGCCGGCCGCTACCGGGCGATCGGAGGCTCACCATTGGCGGAGATCACATGCGGCCAGGCCGCCGACCTCGAAGAGCGTCTCGGGCTGCCGACCTTCCCAGGCTTCAAGCACGCGCCGCCCTTCATCGGGGACGCCGCCGCCCAGGCGCGCGAGGCGGGCGTTACAAGGTTGGTCGGGCTGCCGCTGGCGCCGCACTTCGCCGAGCTGAGCCTGGGCGGTTACCGCAAGGCGCTGGAGGCTGCCTGGGACGGCGAGCTGCTCTTCGTCCCCGGCTTCCACGATCATGCCGCCTTCAGCGAGGCGGTCCGCGGGCTGCTCGCCGAGGCGCTCGCCGACTACCGGCCCGACCGGCTCTTTTTCAGCGCCCACAGCCTGCCGGCGCGGATCATCGCCGAGGGCGACGGCTACCTCGACCGGCTGCTCGAGAGCTGCCGGCTGGTCGCGTCCGGACTCGAGCTTCCGGAGTGGGAGTTCGCCTTCCAGTCCGCCAGCAGCACCGGCGAGCCCTGGCTGGGGCCCGATCTGCTGGAGGCGGTGGAGAGATCCGGCGCCCAAAAGGTGCTGGTCTGCCCGATCGGTTTCGTGGCCGACCACCTCGAGATCCTCTACGACCTGGACGTCGAAGCCCAGGCCTTCGCGGCCTCAAAGGGCCTCGAGATCCGGCGCACCGCTTCCTTCAACCGGCGGCCTGAGTTCATCGCGGTGCTGGGGGCGGTCGTCGAGGACGCCCTGACCGCGGCCACAAATCCCGCCGGAAAGATTTAGCCTCGATCCACAGCCGGGGTGGAATGGAAATCGGCTATGGTCGGTTGCTGATTCTCAAATGGTCTCGACGAAGCCCTTCCTCTACAACCTGACGCGACGGCGCGTGATCGACTTCGTCCTGAAAACCACCTGCTCCTGTAGCTAGCACGCCGGCGGCCCGGCCGGGCCGCGCCTCTTCGTTGAGCACCTAGCAGCACCGAAAAGCCCCTCTTCCCGGCCGCCAGCCGCACCCACCAAGGCGGAGCCATGTCCCAGCTCAAGGCTCCGCCCGGTTCGGCGAGCTGACACCCACCCCAGACAGGCAGGAGCCAGTGGCAGAGAACGAGGATTCGGAACCCGTCGAGGACGGGGCGGCGGTCTCCAAGGTCGAGCGGATCAAGGCCGCCAGCAATCATCTGCGCGGCCACATCGCCGAGGAGCTGAGCGCGCCCGCCGAGCCCTTCAGCGAGGAATCCGCCCAGCTCCTGAAGTTCCACGGCGTCTACCAGCAGGACGACCGGGACCGGCGCAAAGAGGCCCGCGCCAGGGGCGCGGACAAGCACTGGCAGATGATGATCCGGACCCGGATCCCGGGCGGAGTGGTCACCCCGGAGGGCTACCTGGCCCACGACGACATCGCCCAGCGCTGGGGAAACGGGACCATCCGGGTCACCACCCGGCAGGCCATCCAGCTCCACGGTGTCCTGAAGGGAGACCTGAAGGACACCATCCGCGGGATCAGCGAGTCGCTCCTGACCTCGCTCGGGGGGTGCGGCGACCAGGAGCGGAACATCCTCTGCTGCCCCGCCCCCGAGGGCGGCAAGTTCCGGTCCGAGGTGAACCGGTTCCTGGCCTCCCTGGTCGGCGAGCTGGGCGCCCGGACCGGCGCCTACCACGAGATCTGGATCGACGGCGAGCTCGCCGACGGCGGCATCCCGCCGGGCGAGGAGGAGCCGCTCTACGGCGAGACCTACCTGCCGCGGAAGTTCAAGACCGCGATCGCCATCGAGGGTGACAACTGCGTCGACGTCTACTCGAACGACCTCGGCCTGGTCGCCATGCGCGGCCGGGAGGGCGGGCTGGCCGGCGTCAACCTGGTGGTCGGCGGCGGCCTCGGCCGGACGGCCAACAAGCCGGAGACCTTCCCGACCGTGGCTGTGCCCCTGGCCTTCGTCGAGCCCGGCCAGGCGGTGGCCGCGGCGCGTGCGGTCGTCACCGTCCAGCGTGACTTCGGCGACCGCCAGAACCGCCGCCACGCGCGCCTCAAGTACCTGATTCACGACCGCGGCGTCGACTGGTTCCGGGAGCGCGTGCAGGAGCGCCTCGACTTCCGGCTCCAGCCGCCCCGCCCGATGACCTGGACGCCGGTGGACGACCACCTCGGCTGGCACCGCCAACAGTGGGGTAGACCGCGCGCAGGCTTCGCCGAGCACGGTCGACAGGCGGGACGTCCCCCCTCGAATCAAAGCGGTGAGCTCTACTACGGCCTTTACGTCGAGAACGGCCGGATCAAGGACGAGGACGGTTACCGGCTCCGGAGCGCCCTGCGAACGCTGGTCGAGGAGCTGCGGCCGGTGCTCCACCTGACGCCGCAGCAGAACGTGATCCTGGTCGGCCTCAAGCCGGCGCAGAAGGAGCGCGTCGAGGAAGTGCTCCGTGAGCATGGCGTCCCGCTCTCAGAGGAGGTCTCGAACACGGTCCGGCACTCGCTGGCCTGCCCGGCCTACCCGACCTGCGGCCTGGCGGTGGCGGAGTCGGAGCGGGCGATGCCCAGCCTCATCCGCCAGATCGAGGCGATGGTCGCCGACCTGGGCCTGGCCGGCGAGCGGATCAGCTACCGGATGACCGGCTGCCCGAACGGCTGCGCCAGGCCCTACCTGGGCGACGTCGGCTTCGTCGGCACCACGCTCGGCAAGTACGACGTCTTCCTGGGCGGCGACTTCGACGGCACCCGGCTGAACGAGCTCTTCGCCCGCAACGTGCCCTTAAAGGAGATCCCGGCGCTCCTGCGCGGGCCGCTCGCCGCCTTTGCCGAGGAGCGAACCCCGGGCGAAGGCTTCGGGGACTGGTGCCACCGCTCCGGCGTCGCCACCCTCCGCGAGCGCTTCCTGGAGCGGGTTGCATGAGCGCGATCCAGGCTCTGCCCAGCCTCGAGGGCGCCAGCGCAGAGGAGATCCTGCGCTGGACCTACGCCAACCACCGCCGGGTGGCGATCGTGGCCAGCTTCCAGGCCGAGTCCTCGGTGCTGATCCACCTGGCGGCCCAGGTCGTCGAGCGGCCCGAGGTGGTGACGCTGGACACCGGCCGGCTGCCCGAGGAGACGCACCAGGCGATGGACGCGTTCCGCTCGCGCTACCCGATCCGGCTCCAGGTCCAGGCGCCCGACCCGGCCGAGGTGGCGGAGATGGTCGGCGAGCACGGGCCGAACCTCTTCTACGACTCGGTCGAGCTGCGCCGGCACTGCTGCGAGGTGCGCAAGTCGCGGCCGCTGGTCCGCGCCCTGGCCGGTTACGACGCCTGGGTCACCGGCGTGCGACGGCAGCAGGCCGAGACGCGTGCCGGGATCGCCGTGGTGGCGTCGGATCCAGCCCACGGCGGGATCGCCAAGGTCGCTCCGCTGGCGGGTTGGAGCAGGGACCAGGTCTGGACCTTCATCCGCGAGAACCGGCTGCCGGTCCACCCGCTCTACCAGCGCGGCTATACCTCGATCGGCTGCCAGCCCTGCACCCGCGCCACGAAGCCTGGCGAAGATGAGAGGGCCGGCCGGTGGTTCTGGGAGACCGGCGCGGTCAAGGAGTGCGGGATCCACTACTCCAACGGGAGTGAGCGATGAACGCCTTTCTGATGGTCATCCGCCGCGAGCTGGAAGTGCTGCTCAAAGCCGTCACCCACCTGAACTCGGACCACGGCCTGCACGGCCACCGGCTGGAGATCCGGAAATGAGGCGGGCTGCCATCCCGGTCTTGGGCGTCCTGGTCGCGACCATCGTCGCGGCCTGCGGAGGCACGCCCGTACCCGCCCAGCCGGCGGCAGAGTCCGGGCCGGTCGCGCTCCGCTTCGGATACTTCCCGAACCTCACGCATGCCACCGCGCTGGTGGGAGTCGAGAAGGGCCTCCTGGCCCAGGCGCTGGGGCCCAACGTGAGCCTGCAGACCCACACCTTCAACGCCGGGCCGGACGCCGTCACGGCGCTTCTCTCGAACTCGCTCGACGTGTCCTTCGTCGGCCCCAACCCGGCGCTCAACGCCTACACCCGGTCCCACGGCCAGGCGGTTCGCCTGATCGCCGGCGGCACCTCGGGCGGCGCGCTGCTGGTTGTCAAGCCGGGCATCACCTCGGCGTCCGATCTCAAGGGCAAGAAGATCGCCGACCCGCAGCTGGGCGGCACCCAGGACGTGGCGCTCCGCTGGTACCTGCAGGGAAAGGGCTTCAAGACCGACCCCGCCGGCGGCGGCGACGTCAGCATCCTGCCCCAGGACAACGCGACCACGCTGAGCTCGTTCAAACAGGGGCTGATCGACGGCGCCTGGCTGCCCGAGCCCTGGGCCTCGCGACTGGTCGTCGAGGCCGGCGCCCGGGTGCTCGTCGATGAGCGCGACCTCTGGCCCGGAGGCCGCTTCGTGGCCACCAACCTGGTGGCCAGGACCGACTTTCTGAAGACGCACCCGGCCACCGTCAAGAAGCTGCTGGAAGGCCTCTACCAGGCCAACGACCTCCTCGTCACCAGCCCCACCGAGGCCCAGCAGTTGGCCAACGATGCGGTCACCAAGATCACCGGGAAACCGCTCGCAGGCGGCGTCGTCTCGGCCGCCTGGTCGCACCTCGACTTCACCCTCGACCCGCTCGCCTCCTCCCTCGCCGCCTCGGCCGAGCACGCCCAGAAGGTCGGGCTGCTCGACCGGGTGGACCTGAAAGGCATCTACGACCTCAGCCTGCTCAACCAGGTCCTGGCCGAGCACGGCAGGCCGCAGGTCGGCGGCCTGTGAGCGCGATCCTCCAGCTGCCCCGCGACCCGGCCGTCAGCGTCGAGGGGCTGACCAAGACCTTCCCTGCCGGCGACCGCCTGCTGGTGGCCCTGCACGGGGTCTCCCTGGAGGTGGCCAGGGGCGAGTTCCTCTGCCTGGTCGGCGCCTCGGGGTCGGGCAAGAGCACCCTCTTGAACGTCCTGGCCGGCCTCGACCAGCCGTCGGCCGGCGCGGCCCGCGTCGACGGGCGGGTGGCCCTGATGTTCCAGGAGGCGGCGCTGCTGCCCTGGCTGACCGCCGCCGGCAATGTGGAGCTGGCGCTCGAGCTGCGAGGCGTTGGTGGCGCCGAACGCCGCCGGCAGGCGCGCGAGCTGCTGGAGAGGGTCCACCTGGCCGGCGCCGGCAATCGCCGCCCGCACGAGCTCTCGGGCGGCATGAAGCAGCGCGTGGCCCTGGCCCGGGCACTGGCCCTGGACGCCGACGTGCTCCTCATGGACGAACCCTTCGGGGCCCTCGACGCGATCACCCGCGACCTCCTCCACGAGGAGCTGGAGCGGATCTGGAACGGGTCGGGGCTGACCATCGTCTTCGTCACCCACAACGCCCGGGAAGCCGTCCGGCTGGGCGACCGGGTGCTGGTCTTCAGCAGCCGGCCCGGCCGCGTGGCCCACGAGGTCGAGGTCGAGCTGCCCCGGCCGCGCAGCCTCGACTCCCCGGAGCTGGCTGTGGTCGCCGGCCGGATCACGGATCGCCTCCGGGCGGAGATGGGTCGCGATGGCAGCTGAGCTCATCCCCGACCTCGAGAGCCTGGAGGCCGTCTCCGGGTCGGTGCCGGTCCGCGGCCGGGCGCTGGCGGCCCGAGCCTGGTCCGGGACCTGGCCCAAGCTGGCCGCGGTCGCCCTCGCCCTCTGCCTCTGGCAGGCCGTCGTCTGGGCTGCCTTCTGGCCCGACTACCTGCTCCCGGGCCCGCTCGCCGTCTTCGGCCGGCTGGGCCAGGACCTGCGTCAGCCCGAGTTCTACCTGGGCGTCGCCATTACGCTCCGGCGGGCGCTGGAGGGCTACCTCCTGGCGATCGCCATCGGCAGCGCGCTGGGCCTGCTGGTGGCCAGGGTGCCGGTGCTGCGCAAGGCGATCGGGTCGGCCATCCTCGGCCTCCAGTCGATGCCCTCGATCGTCTGGTTTCCCCTCGCCATCCTGCTCTTCCAGCTGAGCGAGAACGCGATCATCTTCGTGGTCGTCCTGGGCGCCGCACCCGCCATCGCCGGCGGGCTCCTCAACGGCGTCGACCACGTTCCGCCCCTGCTGGTTCGGGTCGGCCGGACGATGGGCGCCCGCGGCCTGGCGCTCTACCGCCATGTCATCCTGCCCGCCTCGCTGCCCGCCTTCGTCGGCGGCCTGAAGCAGGGCTGGGCGTTCGCCTGGCGAAGCCTGATGGCCGGCGAGCTGCTGGTGATCGTCAACCACCAGGCCTCGATCGGCCAGCGGCTGCAGTTCGCTCGCGATCTCTCTGACGCCGTGGGCCTGTTGACCCTGATGCTGGTGGTCCTCTTCATCGGGATCACCGTCGACAGCCTCTTCGGCGTCCTGGACGGCGGCATCCGGAAGCGTTGGGGACTGCTGAGTGACTGAGAGGGGATTCGTGGTCTGGTTCACCGGTCTCTCCGGGGCCGGGAAGTCGACGCTGGCCGAAAGGCTGCGCGTGGAGCTGCAGGCGCTCGGCCGCCGGGTCGAGGTCCTGGACGGGGACGAGGTCCGGACGCACCTCTCTAAGGGGCTCGGGTTCTCCAAGGAGGACCGCGACACCAACATCCGCCGGATCGGCTACGTGGCCAGGCTGGTCGCCCGCTCGGGCGGCGTCGCCGTCACCGCCGCCATCTCTCCCTACCGGCAGATTCGCGACGAGGTGCGCGCCCAGGCGCCGGCCTTCTTCGAGGTCTACGTCCGCTGCTCGCTCGAGGAGCTGACGCGGCGCGACGTGAAAGGTCTCTACGCGAAGGCGCTGGCCGGCGAGATCCAGAACTTCACCGGCGTCAGCGACCCCTATGAGGCGCCGCCGGCGCCCGAGGTGGTCGTCGACAGCGAGCGGGAGACGGTCGAGCAGTCGCTGGAGCGGATCCTGGACGAGCTGGAGCGCCGCGGCCACATCTGGCGCGGCGTCCGGGAACGGCTCTTGCCCGAAGCGGAGCGCGGCTCGGTGCGCTCGCTGCCCAGGCTCGAGGTCGGCGCGCGGGAGACCTCCGACGCGCTGATGCTGGCTACCGGCGCCTTCTCGCCGCTGGCCGGCTTCATGGGCGAAGCGGACTACGCGGCAATCCTCGCCGACGGCCGGCTCTCAGGTGGCCACCCCTTCACGATCCCGGTCCTCCTGCGCATCTCGGAAGCGGACCGCGGCCGGCTGTTCGGCGCCGACCGGATCGCACTCTGGCAGGACGGCGAGCCGGTGGCGGTGGTGGAGGTGGAGGACGAGTACCGGACCTTCCCGGACCGGGAGGCGCTCGCCGTCTATGGCACCGACGACCTCGCCCACCCGGGCGTGAAGGTTCTGAGCGACGGCGGCAGCTGGGCGATCGCCGGGAAGGTCTGGGGGCTCCGCCGGCCAGAGACCGGCTTCCCGGAACAGGACCTGACTCCCCTCCAGGTCCGCCAGGCGCGGGCCGAGCGGGGCTGGCGGACGATGGTCGGTTTCCAGACCCGGAACCCGGTCCACCGCGCCCATGAGTACCTGCAGAAGGTGGCGCTGGAGAGCATCGACGGGCTCCTCCTGCACCCGCTGGTCGGGGAGACGAAATCCGACGACATCCCGGCCGAGGTTCGCATGCGCTGCTACCAGGAGCTGCTGGCGAACTACTTCCCCGCCGGCCGCACGCTGCTGGCCACCAACCCGGCCTGGATGCGCTACGCCGGCCCCAAGGAAGCGGTCTTCCACGCGCTGGTCCGCCGTAACTACGGCTGCACGCACTTCATCGTCGGCCGCGACCATGCCGGCGTCGGGAGCTACTACGACACCTACGCCGCCCACCGCGTATTCGACCAGTACGCGCCGGGCGAGCTGGGGATCGAGATCATCCGCTTCGAGCACACCTTCTGGTGCAAGGCCTGCGAGGGGATGGCGTCCTCGCGGACCTGCCCGCACGACGTGAGCCAGCACCTGGCATTGAGCGGCACGGCGGTCAGGCAGATGCTGGCCGCGGGCGTCGAGCTGCCCGGCGAATTCACGCGGCCGGAGGTCGCGCGGGCGCTGGCCGCAGGCACGGGGGCGGCGCACCCGTGAGGTACTACCCGGTCTTCCTCGACCTCGCCGGCCAGCCCTGCCTCGTGATCGGCGAGGGCGAGGCGGCGGACGCCAAGGTTCGCGACCTGGTCGAAGCCGGCGCGGAGGTGCGGGTGATCCGGCCCGCCGACTACCGGGACGGCGACCTGGAGGGCGCGCGGCTGGTGATCGACACCTCCGGCGACCCCGAGCTCAACCTCCGGACCTGGCGCGAAGCCGAGGCGGCGGGAATCCTCATCAACGTGATGGACGTGACCGACAAGTGCCGGTTCATCGCGCCCGCGATCGTCCGCCGGGATCCCTTGCTGGTCGCCATCTCAACCTCCGGCGAGAGCCCCTTCCTGGCCTCCGCGCTGCGGGCTCGGCTAGAGCGTCTGCTGGGGCCCGAGTGGGGCCCCTTCACGGCCCTGGTCGGCGGGGTTCGCCGGCGCCTGCGCGAAGCCGGGGTTCCGCTCGAGCGCCAGGTTCGCGCCTACCGGCGGCTGCTGGCGTCCGACATCCTCGGCCGGCTCCGGCGGGGCGACCTCGACGAGGCGCGCCGGGAAGCGGACCTGGTCGAGGCCGAGGCGGGCGCGGACCGGCCCGGCCAGGTCGCGCTGGTCGGCGCGGGGCCCGGCGACCCCGGCCTGCTGACGCTGGCCGCCCAGGAACTGCTGGGCCAGGCGGACGTGGTCATGCACGACGCCCTGGTCAGCCCCGAGGTGCTCGTCCACGCCGGGCCGCAGGCTAGGCTCGTGGACGTCGGCAAGCGCGGCGGCCGAGAGCGGAACGCCGAACAGGAGCGGATCACCGCCGAGATGATCGAGCACGCGCGCGCGGGGCTCGACGTCGTCCGCCTGAAGGGTGGCGATCCGTTCGTCTTCGGCCGCGGGGGCGAAGAGGTGGCCGAGCTGGTGAGCGCGGGGATCGAGGTGGTCGTCGTGCCCGGCGTGAGCTCCGCCATCGCCGGCCCGGCCGCGGCCGGGATCCCCCTGACCCTTCGCGACCTGGCCGCTTCAGTCGGGATCGTGTCCGGCCATTCGGCCGGCTCCCGGGCGGATCTCCGGGCGATCACCCGGCTGGCCACGGCGGTCGACACGCTGGTCGTGCTGATGCCGCTGGCGAACCTGGACGGGATCGCCCGTTCCATGCTCTCGGTCCTGCCCGCGGACCGCCCGGCGGCGGTCATCTACGCCGCCACCACGCCCGAGCAGCGGGTCGTTCGGGCGCCGCTCGACCTGATCGCCACCGCGGCTGCTGCCGAGGACCTCCCGGGGCCGGCCCTGCTTGTCGTCGGCGAGGTCGTCGAAGCGCTCCCCAAGCGCCGCCTGGCGCGCCTCCTCTCCGAGGTTCTGGCCGGCTGAACCTGAGTCCGGAAGGCCGTTTCGCGGCGGCCATCTGACTCCGATTTGACGGTCCCGCTGGGCTAGATTTGACCTACCCTCTGTCAGGTTTCCCATGAGCCGGCGGAGCATTTTCCTCGTTCTCCTGGCGTTTTTACCGGCCCTTCTCTCAGTCCAGGGCACATCCGCGGCCAACCTCTCGTTCGGGGTCGCGATGCAGTCCGCGGCCGCGGCCAGGCAGGTCCCGCTGCCGATCGTGGAGGCGGTCGCCTGGGTCAACTCCCGCTGGGAGTGGATCCCCCAGCCGTCCGTGGACGGCGGCGTCGGCCCGATGAACATCCATCCCTACGACCTCGAGCTGGCCGCCTCCCTGAGCGGTCACGACCCGGCGCTGCTCCGTACCGACCTCAGCGCCAACCTCGACGCCGGCGCGGCCTTCCTCGCCCACTATCACGGCTCGGGGACCGACCTCGCCTCCTGGCGCCCGGCGGTGGCGATGCTGCTGGGCGACGGCGCCGCCACCGAGGTCTTCGATGCGCTCCGGAGCGGGGCATCGCGAGTGACCAACGAGGGCGAGGCGATCAGCCTGACGCCGCAGTCTGTGCCGGCCGGCAAGGCGCCCGCCGCGCTACCTCGGAGCGGTGACTACCCGCCCGCGAACTGGGTCGCGGCCAGCCCCGCCAACTACAGCTCGGCCAACCGTCCTCACGACTGGCCGATCGACCTGATCGTCATCCACGACACCGAGGGCAGCTACGCGAGCGCCATCGCCGAGTTCCAGAACCCGGCGGCCCAGAGCTCGGCGCACTTCGTGGTCTCCACGGGCGGCGCCATCACCCAGATGGTCCGCGAGCAGGACGTCGCCTGGCACGCCGGGAACTGGGACTACAACACCCGCTCTGTAGGCATCGAGCACGAGGGCTACGCCTGGTCCTGCTGCTGGTACACGACCGCGCAGTACAACGCCAGCGCCGGGATCTCGGCCTCGATCTGCTCCCGCTTCGGCGTTCCGATGGACCGCAGCCACGTGATCGGCCACTCGGACGTCCCCGACCCCAACAACCCCGGGCTGTACGGCGGTTCCGGCCACCACACCGACCCGGGGCCCTACTGGAACTGGAGCTATTACATGGCGACGGCCCAGGCGGACGCCAACGCGCTGCCCAGCCCTCCCCACCTGATGACCTACGCCCACGCCGTCGCCAGCAGCCCGGAGGCCGTCACCGTGACCTGGCTGGCCGCGCGCTCCTGCCACGCGCCGGTGGACGGGATCACGATCACCGCGCAGCCCGGAAACATCGTCCAGAGCCTGCCCGGAACGGCCACCTCGGCCACTTTCACGGGCCTCCAGGACCGCACCAACTACACCTTCACGGTCACTGCCCACAACGGTTACGGCACCGACACCATCGGCTCCAACCAGGTCCAGGTCACCGCGACGACCTTCACGGTGACCAGCTACAGCTCCCTCCACCTCGGCCAGGACAACGACGGCGCCACCTGGGTCGAGGTCGATCCCACGCTGCGGATCACGACCAAGCCCACCGTCAACCAGTACGCGATCGTGTCCGCCAACATCGACCTCTGGACCACCCGGCCGGGCTACAACCAGGACGTCGGGATCTTCATCTCGGACAACAACGGGTCTGAGCAGCTCTTCGGCTGGAAGGAGAGCGGCGGGTTTGCCGGCACCTACTCGCCGAACGCGGCCTTCGTGCAGACGGTCGCCAGCCTTCTCGCCGGGCACACCTATGTCTTCAAGCTGAAGCTGAAGTCGAACATCCCGGCGCCCGGCGGCACCGTCTACGCCGGGGCCGGCACCGCCGACACGGGCTTCTCACCGACCCGGCTGACCGTCCACCTTCTCCCGCCCGCGGACGTCGCCACCTCCACCGGCTGGAGGTCATACCACCTTGACGGCTACAACGACGGCGGATTCGGCTCCTGGGTCGAGATCGACCCGGGCCTGCGCGTGAACCTGGCCGGGGTTGCCGGCGAGACGGCGCTGGTCACCGGCAACCTCGATCTCTGGACGACACATCCCGGCTACAACCAGGACGTCGGCATCTTCGCCAGCGACAACGGTGGCCCGGACCGGCAGCTGGCCTGGAAGGAGAGCGGCGGCTTTGCCGGCACCTACTCCCCGAACGCCGCCTTCGTTCAGGCAGCCTTGGGCGGCCTGCAAGCGGGCCACAACTACACCTTCAAGCTGAAGTGGAAGCCGAACATCGCGGCCGGGGGCGGCATCGTCTACGCGGGGGCGGGGACCACCTCGACCGGCTTCTCTCCCACCCGGCTGACCGCCGTCCTCGAGCCGGCGGCGAACGTCCTGGCCACCTCGAACTCGACCCACTACGGGTACCCGTATGACGACGATGGAAGCACCTGGTACGAGTTGGTTCCCACCGTCCGCGTGAACGCACGGCCGGGAGTGAGCTCGATCGCCGTCGCCAGCGGCAACGCCGACCTCTGGACGGCCACCGCGGGCTACAACCAGGACCTGGCCATTTTCGCCTGCGACCTGAATGCCTACAGCTGCACGTCGATCTCCCAATACGTCGAGCTCGGTTGGAAGGAGAGCGGCGGCTTCGCCGGCACGTACTCGCCCAACGCCGCCTCGGTCCAGGGGGTCCTACCGTTGCTGGCCGGCCACAGCTACCTGTTCGGTCTCTTCTGGAAGCCCAACATCGCCGCGCCGGCAAGCGCGCTCAACGCCGGTGCGGGCACCTCGTCGACGCAGTTCTCCCCGACCAGCCTGGTCGTCGAGGTCACCTAACCCGGCGGTGCCGGGACCTCCACAGCCAGGCTGGCTCCGTCGTTGCTGACCAGGCGGAAGCCGAGGCGGTGGTAGAGGCGCTGCGCGCTCACGTTCTCGGCCGGGAGGTTTGCCCGCAGTGGCTTTCCCGCCCGCTTCGCCTCGTCGACCAGCGACGCCAGCACCAGGCCTGCCAGCCCCTGGCGCCGCTCCGCGGGCAAGATCACCAGGTCGACCACGCGGCATTCGTCGTCGGACCACCAGACCAGCAGCCTGCCCACGGGGCGGCCGGCGGTCACGATCACGCAGTTCTCGATCCCCGGATAGCCGGCCGCGTAAGCAGCCTCCCGAGCTCGGTGCTGGTTCCGGAGCAAGGCTTCAGGGAGGGTCGTGTGCGAGGTTGGCCGGCCGGCCAGGAAGGCCTGCCAGAGCAGCTCGGCGTCGTCCGGCCCGGCCATCCGGAGAGCGAAGGTGAAGGCTCCGGCCATGACGGCAGTCAAGGCTATACTGGGTGGCCGTTCGCGGGAACCCAGCCATGAAGCCCAGAGCTACCGACAGCGCCAAGAAATCGCCCCCGGCTCCGAAGAGCCCGCGAGGGGCCGTGGCCGCCAGCCAAGCGCCGGCTGGCCCCAGGTCGGCGTCGGGCGGCCGAGACGCGGTGCATCCCAGCCCGCCGGTAAAGACCGCCTCGTAATTCCCCCACCGCCCGGTAGGGAAAGCGTCCCGGCTGCTTACACAAGCCTGACCAGCAGCCGACGACGGCTTGACACCCGGCCGTCAGCCTGCCTCCAGGTCGAAAGACCCAGATCAAAGACAAAAGGCAGGAATTCCACGAAATGAACCTCTTCCGCGTTCCCCTGATCGGCAAGCTCGTTCTCGGAGGTGCTGGCAGTGCTCTGCTGGGTGTATCGCTCCTCGGTGCGCAGGCGACGAACGCCTTGGCCGCTTCTCCCAGCCCCAGCACCACGACTGCCCAACCGGCCAAGCCGGCGACCAAGGCCGACCCCTCCGACCGCCGCCTCGTCGCGCGCGCCGTCTTCACCGCTGAAGCCGCCGTCCTGGGAATGAAGCCCGAAGACCTCCGCCTGGCGCTCAAGGACGGGAAGACCGTTCAGCAGCTGGCGGCCGCCAAGGACCTG
>VBHN01000206.1:23630-31477 GCA_005881155.1 Chloroflexota bacterium
CTGACCGCCGACCAGGAGGCCAGGGTGCTGGCCCGGATCCGCGCCGGGCACATCCCCTTCTGGGACGGGATCCATCACAAGAAGGCCGCCTAGCTCCTTCGCGCCCCCCGTGAGCCCGTCCCGCGCCGGGACGGGCTCAGCCCTTTAGGCTGAGGCAGGCGGCTACATCTCGAAGATGGGGTGGACCTCCACGGTCCCGCCGTCGGCTGCGGGGATCTTGGCCGCCCACTGGATCGCGTCGTCGCGGTCCTTGCAGTCGAAGACCCAGTAGCCGTTCAGCCACCGGGAGCCCGACACCGTGGCACCGTTGGTGGTCTCGGTACGGCCGCCCTTCACCTGCACGCTGAAACCGGCAGCCGTTGGCTGGCACGCGTCGCCGCCCCGCAGGATCCCGGCCGTGTTGGCGTCCTGGAACAGCTTCCCGTAGGCGTCGATCTCGGCCTGCATCTGAGGTGTGCCAGGTCGCGGCGACTTTGATTCGTCGACGAACTGAAGGAACATGAACTTCGGCATCTTGCTTCTCCTCTCGGGTGGACTCGGGCCGAGAACTCTCGGTATTCACTGCCTCCGACGAAGCAAGGCGACCGGATTCGACAGAGCATTTCCCTTGAGGGAAAGGGGGCTACGCTTCTGCACTATGCAAACTCGCCCGCCAGGCTCGATCCTCGGCCACAGCGTCCGCCGGCGCGAGGACCCGAGGCTCATCACCGGCGCCGGCCGCTATGTGGATGATTTCAATCCCGAAGGGTGCCTCCACGCAGCGTTCGTGCGTTCAACCCTCGCTCACGGGGAGCTCGGGGCTGTCGACACCTCCGCCGCGGCAGCCGCACCCGGCGTGGTGGCGGTCCTGACTGGCGAGGACCTTCAGCTGCCCGGCGTGATCGCCTTCCCGATGGTGCCGCCCGCTCTGGCGCGGCCGCCGCTGGCGAGAGAGCGCGTGCGGTTCGTCGGCGAGCCGGTCGCCATCGTCATCGCCGAGAGCCGGGAAGCGGCGGTCGATGCCGCCCAGCAGGTGGTGGTCGACCTCAACCCGCTCCCAGCGCTGGTGGATCCTGAAGCCGCTCGCCAGGGGCGGGACGGCCTGCTCTTCCCGAAACACGATTCCAACATCGCCGGGCACTTCGCGCCCAGCAATGAGACGGACGCACTGGAGGGTGCCGAGGTGGTCGTCCGTGCCCGCTTCGTCAACCAGCGCCTGGCACCGGTCCCGATGGAGCCGGAGGCCGTCCTGGCCAGCCCGGAGAACGGCCGCCTTACGGTCTGGGCGACCAGCCAGACGCCCTTTGGGCTGCGCGCCGAGATCGCGAAGGCCAGCGGCCTCGACGAAGCTGACGTCCGGGTCGTCGTCCCGGACATGGGCGGCGGCTTCGGCGCCAAAGCAGGTGCGCGCGCCGAGGTCCTGGTGGTGGCCGCCGCCGCCCACCGGCTGGGCCGGCCGATCAAATGGATGGAGACGCGGTCGGAGAACCTCGTGGCGATGACGCACGGGCGCGGCCAGGTCCAGGAAATCGAGCTCGGCGCCCGGCGTGACGGCCGCCTGGTCGGGCTGAAAGCTCGGGTCCTAGCCGACCTCGGCGCTTACCCCGGTATCGCTCTCGTCCTCCCCATGCTCACCGGGCAGATGTCGTCGGGCGTCTATGAGATCCCGGTCATCGACTACGAGGCCCATTGTGTCGTCACCAGCACCACACCGCTGGGCGCCTACCGCGGCGCCGGGCGGCCCGAGGCTGCAGCCATGCTGGAGCGAGCGATGGACATGCTGGCGGTCGAGCTCGAAATGGACCCGGCCGATCTGAGGCGCCGCAACCTGATCCCTCCCGACCGGTTCCCGCACACGACCCAGGGCGGTGCGACCTATGACTCGGGGGAGTACGAGCGCGCGCTGGATCGTCTGCTCGAGTTGTCGGACTATTCCAAACTCCGCGAAGAGCAGGCTCGCCGGCGGACGAGCGGCGACCGCAAGCAGCTCGGGATCGGGCTCTCCGTCTACGTCGAGGTGACCGCAGAAGGCATCGGACCCGAGTGGGGGGGCGTTCATGTCGAACCCGCCGGGACCATCGTCGTGCGCTGCGGCACCACCTCCTTCGGACAGGGGCACGAAACGACGCTGGCCCAGATCGCCGCCGAGCAATTGGGCGTGCCCATGGAGGCGGTCCGGGTCGTCCAGTCCGACACCGATGCCGTCGAGCGCGGCCACGGCACGGTGGGCTCGAGGTCGATGCAGCATGGTGGATCGGCCGTCCTGGAGGCGGCCCGCAGCGTACGCGACAAGGCACGCGAGCTGGCCGGCCACCTTCTCGAAGCCGATCCGCGAGACGTCGTCTTCGTCGACGGCTCAGTCGGGGTGGCGGGCGTGCCTGAACGCGCGCTGACCTGGACCGAGCTGGCGGCTGCGGCCGCCGATCCGGCGCGGCTCCCCGAAGGTATGGAGCCGGGGCTCAAGGCGGAAGCCGACTTTGCGGGGAGCGGCAGCTACCCCTTCGGCGCCCACTGCGCGGTGGCCGAGGTGGACGTGGAAACGGGCGACGCGAAGCTCGTCCGATTCTTCGCCGTCGACGACTGCGGACGCATCATCAACCCGCTTTTGGCCGAAGGGCAGATCCATGGCGGCATCGCGCAGGGAACCGGCCAGGCGCTCTTCGAAGAGGTCGTGTTCGACGCGGAAGGCAATCCGCTCACCGCGTCGCTGCTCGACTATCAGATCCCGACCATCGGTGAGATCCCGGAGGTCGTCACCGACGTCACCGAGACGCCCAGCCCGAACAACCCGCTGGGAGCCAAAGGCGTCGGCGAGTCGGGCACCATCGGCTCGACCCCCGCGGTCCAGAACGCGGTCGTCGACGCCGTGTCGCATATGGGCGTGCGCCACATCGACATGCCCCTCACGCCAGAGCGGGTGTGGAGGGCAATCCAAGCGGCGCGTTCCTGACGAAGCTGTATCCGGCGCCCCGGAGGCGCCTTCAGTGCTTCGAAGACGACCAATCGGGCGCGCGTGGATGCCGTGGCTGGTAGATCCCAAGCTTGCCCCCGCCGGGCAAACGGATGAATGCCAGGCGCCCCCAGGGTTCGTCGTAGAGCCGCTCCTCGACGGTCACTCCTTTGGTCTCGAGGTCCGCGACCGTTGCGTCAATGTCATCGCAGAGCAGGTATAGCTCGTGACCCGGCTTGCCTGCCTCCTGGGGATGCACCGCGACTTCGGAGGGTGGAAGGCCGAAGATAAGCCAGCCGCCGCCCGCGTCCACGAAGCGGAACCCGAGCACGTCCGCCAGGAACTTCCGGTCGGCCTCGGCCTCCAGGCTGTAGATGATTGCGTGAGCCCCATTGATCATCTGCGTCTCGTCGGAATCAAGCCTCCGCCTCGCTCGTCAGGAGCTTCTCGAGCCGCTCGAGCGACGCCTCCAGCATCTTGCCCAGGTACTCGGAGTTGCCACGCAGCGCCGCCTCCTTGTCGGGATCGGCAGGGAGCTGGCGCGATTCCAGGACCACCAGGGTGGCATTGGGCCCCTGCGCCTCGAGGTCGATCCTCACGACGGTTTCACTCGCGAACCGGGGAGCCGGCTGCCCGCCCAAACGCTCCGCCTCGTGGCGCCACTCGAGTCGACGCTCGGGTTCGAAGGTGGTGATCACCTGGTCGACCTCGGAGTCCTGACCTCGCCACTGGCTGATGAGCCGCTGTCGCCGCCCAAGCCCGGCGCCCTCCAGGACCTCGACGCCGGCTGCTCTGGCATACCAGTCAGGCAGTCGTTCCGCTTCGGACACGACTCCCCAGACGCGGGCAGCCGGCGCGGGGATTTTCCGTTCCCTCGAGATCTCGATCACCGCGACTCACCTCCACCACAACCCGTCCGACTCGATCGCGTATATTGTACGCCATGTCGAACCAATCGCATGCCGAACAGTTCGACGAGCTGTACGGTCGTCTCTGGAAGGCCTTCTTCAAGGCCGACGCCGAAGACCTCACCCAGCACGAGCGCCAGCTGCTGCACCACGTTGGAAGCGCGCAGGGCGTTCCGCTGGGCGTGGTCGCACGCCACCTGGGCATCCCAAAGAGCTCAGCATCCGAGCAGGTGAAGGACCTCGAGCGGCGCGGGTTTCTCACCCGCCGTCGTGACCCAACGGACGAGCGCAGACTTTCGATTGTCCTCACCGATACTGGGGTCGCCCGCGTGACGCGAGACAGCATCCTCGACCTGGCCCGGCTGGCGGCCGCCCTGAAGAGAATCTCGGCCGCGGACAGGCGGGCTCTGCTGGTTGGTCTGGAAAGGCTCGCAGCGGCTGCCGGCGCGTCCAGTTGACGCTGGCGGTGGCGAAGAAAGACGAGCTCGAAGACGCTTCCGGCAACGATTAGGACGACCATGACGGCGAAGGCGGCCGTCACCGCAGTCGCGGCCGAGAGGAGGAGCAGCAGGGCGGCCCAGCCGAGGGTCGACCAGAGCGGTATGCGGACCGCGTTCGGGGTGACGAGGCAGGCCCAGGCACTCCACCCGGCGAGCGCGTAAAGGGAGACTCGGGCCGGCCAGAAAAGCCAGCCGCCGTTGTCGCCATTGGTCGCCGCGGCCGCCAAGAAGAGCAGTACGGCAAGCACCGGGATCCCCACGAAAGCGACCGCCAGGGCAGGCTTGGTTGCCGGGTCGACCCTCCTGCCGAAGTCGCCTAGCAGCGACTGTGCGCGAGCGAAGAAGCCGCGGCCGGCCGGCCGCGGCCCCAGGGCGCTGCCAGCGGGAGACGCGGTGATCCGGAGGACCATGTGGGTGAACTCGAAGGTGATCACGACAGCGAGCACCAGCCCGGGCAGGGCGATCAGGGATCCGACTATCCCGGTGCCGAAGCCGGCGCTGAGGCCGTAGACGGCCAGCGTCACGAAACCCATGAAGAGGACGCCGCCGAGCTCGGCGCGGAGGCCGATCGAGGTCCCCCGGAAGACGAGCAGAACCAGCGAGCTGATCGCCGAGATGACGATGCCTCGGAACGCATCGGGAATGGCGCCGGTAACCGCCCCGGTCACCGCCGTCGACCCGCTGACCAGGTCCCGCAAGCGGCGGACGAGGAGCTCCGGGTCGAGCAGCGCGGCGTTGAGCACCGCCTGGCTTGCGATGCCCACGGCCACCGCGTAGGGACCGAGGACGAGAAGCTGGGCGACGACCTTGCCGACGTCGGCCTGGATCGCCTGTCTCCGTCGCTGCTCCTCGGTCGCCCGGTTGTCCGCTTCCAGGCGCTCGATGCTCAGGTCGAGGAAGTGCGCGGCCCGGGCTTCCAGCGCGGGGGTCAGCCCGCCCCTCCCGTCTCTCGTGGCGGCGACCGGCCCGCGCAGGCCGAGCCAGGGCTCCTCCAGCGACTCGAAGCCGATCCCCCCCTCATCGAGGGCCTTGAGCGCCGCCAGCAGCTCCTCGACCGAGGCGAAGGCATCGGCCACCCGGAGCACGACGAGCTCGTCGATCCGCGGTCCGTCATCGTCGGTGAGGGCGGCGAGGGGACCGCCAGGGCCGGCTGAACCTTTGCCGGTGCCAGCCGGCTCGAGGTCGAAAAACACCTCGCGGCCGCCGGTGGTCAAGCGTCGATGAAGCTCGGCGAGGGCGTCTGGCGAGCCGAGCAGCGCCACCCTGCGGCCAGTCGCGGCGAGCGGTTCCAGGGCTGTCCGGGGATGCCGGCGGATACCGGTCAAGGGGTGGTGAAGTCGAAGTCGGAGATCTTGGACTTGGAGCTCGGGTTGTAGGCCGTATTGGTACAGGTGAACTGCCAATGAGCCAACTGGCCCGAGGCGACGCCGGGCTTTAATAGCTGGTCCTTGTCGCTGCTCCAGCTGGCTCCCTGCGACAGCACCGTGACAGCGCGTGGCTTGAGGCCAATGCCCGATATGTCGGTGCCGCTCGGCTTGAGCAACGCTTTCACCGTGCAGACGCTGCCGACGGGAGCTCCGATCACCTGCGCAAAGCTCTGGCCGCCCACCGCCGCGAGCGCCGGAAAGAAGGGCTTGGGGGCCGGCGTCGGAGTGGACGTCGGCCTTGCGGCCGGCGTGCCGGTCGGAGTCGAGGAGGCGCTGGGGCTCGGGGTCGGCGATGCGCCGACGGTGGAGGCGCTGCCGTTCGGGTCGCAGGCAGGCGACGCCAGTAGCAACGCCAGTGCCAGCGCGCCTCCCGCCGCCCGGAGGAAATCTTGGGCCATGGTCTTTCTCGCGCCACGCGAAGAGTGATCAGCGACCTGCGAGCGGCCCAGATGATACCCGGAGTCGGGTTGATCGCCAACCCTATTCCCCGGACAGCCTTTCAGGCTCCGACCTACCGCAAAGGTGTGAGTTTCCGCCGCCTGTACCTCCCAGGGCCGCCGGAGTTCCAAGTCGAGCTGGTGGCGACCGGCCTGGGCGGAGCCGAGGCGAACACATGCGAGCCCAGGGTAGAGTCGGGAGGAATCCCCATCCGGTCACTGGTACGGAGATCTGCGGAACCAACCGCACAACGCTGGACAGGCGAAAGGAGGCAGGCATGGCTGACATAAGAAGGAACCAGCGCAACCTGGTACAGGGGGACTGGGATGATCTGATCGCCGCGATAAATGCTACCCACGGTGTTAAGGCCAAGGCACCCGCCTACCGGGCCTTCGTGAACCTTCACGTCGACGCAATGAGCATGACCAACATGGCGGCCTGGGGGGTGCACTACATGAGTGGCCCACTCAGCAATGGTCGGAATTTCCTGGCCTGGCATCGACGGTTCGTCCGCCAATTGGAGCTGCGCTTGCAGCGCGAAAAGGCTGGCGTAACCATCCCTTACTGGGATTGGGTGAGTGATCGCGCGCTGCCGATGGCGATCAGCGCGCCCGCGCTCCTGAGCTCTTGGAGCGTAAAAAGGTCGTGGAACCCGTCCCCACTTCCCACAGCGACCGACGTCACGGCAGTGATGGCAATTGCCGACTTCGCAACCTTTCACAATTGGCCCTGGAGCACCTACACGATCGCGTACACGTCGCAGTTGGCGGCAACATGGACACCTCGGCGTCACCATCAGACCCAGCGTTTTTCCTTCACCACGCGAACATCGATCGCCTCTGGGAGCAGTGGCAGCAGGCACATCCCCAAGGGGCGCCGACTAATTCCAGCGAGAAGCTTCAGCGTGCGCCGATCGAGGGCGCTAAAGTGTCGGCGCAGCTCGCCATCAGTCAGTTGGGCTATGCATATGGGTAATCCTTAAGATCACCGCGCCTGGCTTCATCTCCATGTCGTTGCTAGACCGGAGCTTGCCGGACCAAGTGCCGTATTAGATCGAACTGCTCGTTAAGGATCTTGACGAGCTCGACGTCCTCGGCCAGCGACAGCGGCTCTCTGTCGATCAGCGTGTCAGCGGGAAGCACCGAACGCCAGTAGCTCTCGACAAACGTTGGATCGTTCACGTCCTTGCCGTCGAAATCGACACCGGCCTTCTGCATGACCCGCATCACCTCGTAGGCGGCGACGCCATAGCCAATGGTCGTGGGATGCACGCCGTCCAGGGCGATGAGCCCCCCTTGGGTTCTGCCCCACTGGTCCCCGTCCAGATAGCGAGTATCGGGCCTGGGCGTCAGCATCCTGAGCGGCTCGGGGAGCTCATACGGACCAAGTCCTTTGGTCCACCAGGTGGGCCGGGAATCAGGGCTAGCGAGGTATCGCCTATAGGCGAGGCGATCGAGCAGCCCGCACATGTCGAAGAGAAGCCAGTCCCGCTGGGGACGGTCGGAGCGGGCGGCGATCACAACAGCTTTGATCTGGTCGTTGTAGGCGTCGATCGCGCTGTCGATCGCCCGTGCCTCTTGGCCGGTCAAGCAGGGGCTGAAGGTCGCGTCGAACTCCGAATCCGGAATCCAGTAGTGGGTGTAGC
>VBHN01000089.1 GCA_005881155.1 Chloroflexota bacterium
TGGGGTCGGTCGCCTTGCAGGTCAGCTGGTCGCCTTTGACGCTGAAGTCGATGTGGTAGAAGTTGGCGCTCGAGAAAGAGAACGGTGTGGTGCTGAACGTGTACCAGCTGCCGGCGTACATCTTTCCGAGGAAGAGCGTCCCGGCGTGGTCGATGCCGCAGGCGTAGAAGTTCTGATCGTTCTGGCGGCGCGCGATGACACGAGCGTGGCCGTTGACGGGATTGGCCTTGACGTCGGCGCTGACCGTGTAGTTGATCCAGCCGGTGGAACCCGCGCTGGCGACCGGGAAGCCGGCGTTGGGCATCTGCAGCACATTGTTGGGAGGGCCGGTAGGGCTGCCGTCCGTCGTGCCGTCCAGGGAGACCTGCCAGCCGGCGCCGCTCTGCAGCGTCCAGTTGGCCGCCGTCGGGCCGACCACGTCAGCCTGGAAGTCGTCCTGGAAGAGGATCGTTCCCGGGGCCGGAGTCGGTGACGGCGTGGGCGTCGGCGTGCGGGTCGGCGTCGGTGTGGGTGTCGGCGTCGCAGTCGGCGTCGGCGTCGGCGTCGGCGTCGGGGTTGGCGCCGGGGTCGGCTGCGGCGTCGGCGTCGGCGTCGGCGTCGCCGTCGGCGTCGGCGTGGGCGTCGGCGCCGGAGTTGGCGCGGCAGTCGGCGTGGGCGTCGGAGCCGGTGTCGCGGTGGCGGCAGCGTTGGGCGTGGGCGTGGCCTGGGCGACGGCCGGCAGCGGCGTCGGTGGCGTCGGATGGTTGGAGGAACCGAAAGGCAGCCAGCTGAGCCCCCCGTTCTTGAAGGGAAGCCAGTTGACGGTGCCCGCGAAGGGCAGCCAGAGCGGACCGGAACCGCTCAACCAGAGCAGGTTCCCTCGGCCGCCCGACAGGAAGGCCACGACCAGCAGGGCGAGGATGAGGGCGCCTGCCGCCGAGGCGATCTTGGTTCTGCGGTTGCCCCAGAAACCAGTCTGAGCCTTGTAAACGGGCAGTTCGCGGGTGTCGTTGTCCACTTCCCCTCCGGAGCACTAACGCCGGGTGTGGAAAAACCTTTCACCCCAACAGCAACTTTTCCTTGCCGGCAGTCTCGAGAACGGCCACGGCTGGTCAGGATCCCGACCCTCCGGGGATGAAAAGAAAAGCCCGGGTCTCGCGACCCGGGCTTCTTGCTTGAGCGAGCTGGTTAGGCGTTCAGCGCTGTGACGACGTTGGAGAAGACGTTCTTGATCTGGCCGCCCATGGTAAGCAGGATGACGATGACCACGATTGAGACCAGCACCAAGATCAGGGCGTACTCGACCATGCCCTGGCCTTCCTGACGGGTGAGAAGCCCGCGCAGCTTCCAGATGAGATTGTTCACTGACGAATTACACCTCCTAGATTGACGGGGTCGTTGACGACCTAATCGCTAGAACAACGCGGTTCTTGCGGATAGTGGTCGGCGTTTCTTCAAACCGCCCGGCTGGTGCCAGAGGTGCGGAATCAGGACGTGCATCACGCCCGTCTGGCGTCAGGCGTGCGTAACGCCGACGGCTCTAGCCCTCGAGGTATCCCGCCAGCAGCCGGTTCAGGTCGGGTCTGCCCTTGCGCAGGCCGTAGCGCTTGTCGGCGCCGATGCTGAGCTTCACCAGCCCAGCTCGCCGGAGCAGCGTCAGGTGGCTGTGGATGGTCGACTTGGCCAGCCCGAGCGAGCTTGCCAGGTCGGCGATCCGGCGATCGGCTCCGACCAGCTCGCGCAGGATCCGCAGCCGGGTCTCGTCCCCGAGGGCCCGATAGACCAGCACCAAGTCCGGGTCCGGCTGGTCCGCGGACCCGCTCGAGCCTGGGTTCGCGGGATAGCAGAAGAACTTGGTGCTGTCCCAATCACAGATCACGATCCAGGGCCTGCTCACGGCGGTCGGCACCAGCAGGACGCGGTCTATGCCGGCCTCGCCCTCGTAGCTGATCCCGGCCGTCACACGGTCGATCAGGTCGTGGGCCGCCAGCCCGCGCGTGTTGCGTGCCTTCGCCGCCAGGTCGGCTTCGATGACAGCCATCAGCTCGGGACGCTGGGGCCCGAAGACCTCGTCCTGCCAGCGCTCGAGGACTTCGATGGTCAGAGCCTTGGCGCGGCTCGGTCCGAGCGCCGCCAACTGCCGGATCACACTCCGTTCGCGGGGGAAGGTCTTGGCGGATACCTTCTCGGCAGCTCGCAGGTCGCCGCCCAACGCCTGTTCGACCAGGCGCCGGCCCTCCTCGAGGCGGAGCCGCGGCAGGCGGCCGCCGAGGAGCACGAGCAGGATCTCCTCCGGGGCCGTCGAGCCGAGTCGGTCCAGGAGGACCGCAATGTCTCGGGCGCCGCCGGCCTCGTGCACCAGGCCGAGCAAGAAGAACCAGCGAGACCCCGTGCTTCCGACCAGCTGCTTGAGCGCCGCCCGCAGGGCCGGCGAGGCAGCCCTTCGGGCCTCGGTGAACCAGCGGCGGCCGACCGTGTACGAATCCTCCGGCTCGTCACCGGTGAACATGGCGAGCGCCAACAGCCCTTCGTAGGCCTCGCCGGATTCGAAGCTCGCTTCCAGGGCCGGCGCGTCGGAGGCAGTGCGGCGCAGCTTCGGAGGAGCCATGTTGTTCGCTTGTTATGATACGGTACGTTCGCCATGCAGCGAACACCACTGACGGCGATCGAACCCGCGGCGCCCGCCCGGTCGAGGTGGGGCGCCCTGCGTCACCGCGACTTCCGGCTGCTCTGGGCGGCGCGGACGGTCAGCGCCGCGGGCGACCGGATCACGCAGCTGGCGCTGCCGACCACCGCCATCCTGGTCCTGGGAGCCAGCGCCGGCCAGGTCGGGGCTTTGATCGCGGCCGGCAACCTGGCCTGGCCCATCCTGGGCGTCTTCGCGGGCGTCTGGGTCGACCGCCTTCGTCGGCGGCGGATCCTGGTGACCAGCGACGTCCTCCGGGCGCTGCTGCTCGCCTCCATCCCGGCAGCCTACCTCGCGGGCCGGCTTGGCTTTCCCCAGCTCTACCTGGTGGCAGGCCTGCTGGGCGTGCTGACGATGTTCTTCGACCTCGCCGTCAGCGCCCACACTCCGGCGATCGTGCCGCCGGCCGACTGGGCGGACGCCAACGCCAAGGTGGAGATCTCGAGCCAGGCGGTCTACGCGCTGGGACCGGGGGTGGCCGGCGCCCTGATCAACCTGCTCACCGCGCCCGTCGCGCTGCTGGCCGACGCGGTGTCCTTCCTTGTCTCCGGCGGGCTGATCGGGCTGACGCGGGCCGTCGCGGCCCCGGTGGCAGGGCCGGGCCGGCGCTCGCTCCTGCGGGAGGCGGGCGAGGGCCTCCGCTTCATCGCGCAGCGACCTGTGCTGCTTCGGATCGCATTGGCGGCGGGGCTCTCCAACGTGGGGCTGCTGATGGGATTGGCCGTGCAGCTCCTCTTCCTCTACCGCGTAATGCACCTTTCGCCGATCCTGGTCGGCCTCGCCTTCGGGATCGGGAGCCTCGGCAGCCTGGCCGGCGCCGCCGCCACCGGCCGCGTCATGGAGCGGCTGGGCATCCATGTCACGCTCATCGCCTCGGCTGCCGTGGAGGGTCTGGCGCTGCTCTTGATCCCCGCTGGGCTCTTCTTCCCGATCTTGCCGCTGCTGGCCGTGGCCCTGGCCGCCAGCGGCTTCGCCGGGACCATCTGGAATGTCACCGTCACCACCTTTCGGCAGCGGGTCATCTCGACCGAGCTGCTGGGCCGCGTCACCGCCGGCGGCCGGGTGATCGCCTACGGCGCGCTGCCCGTGGGATCTCTTCTCGGCGGGGCCGTCGGCCAAGCGCTCTCGGCGCGCTTTGGCGCCGGCACCGGGCTGGCCATCACGCTGGTCGTCGCCTCGCTGCTGGCGGCCGGCTCTTCGCTGACGCTGCTGGGCAGGCGGGGCTTCGAAACCTAGAGCCGAGCGCTGGAGGCGAGGCGGAGGAAGGCGCCGCGGCGTTAGCCTTCAGGGAAAGCGGCCGGCCTCCAGGAGGACAAGGAAATGGCAAACAGCGTCTACCGGGTGATCGAGGTCATCGGCGTCAGCAGCGAGTCCTGGGAGGACGCTGCCCGCTCGGCGGTGACCACCGCCTCCGGGTCGCTGCGCGACCTTCGGGTGGCCGAGGTGACCAAGCTCGACGTGACGGTTGAAAACGGCAAGGTCGTCAACTACCGGGCCCGGCTCGACCTCTCCTTCAAATACGCGAAGGAGTAGCCCGCGGGCTACTCCCCCACTCCCCTTCAGATCGTCGCCGGAACCCTGGGCAGCTCCTCGACGGCCGCGTCGATGCGCGACTGCGGCAGCTCGACGTCCTCCAGCTTGCCGGCGAAGTAGGCGTCGTAGGCGGACATGTCGAAATGCCCGTGGCCGGAGAGATTGAAGAGGATCGTCCGCGGGCGGCCGGCCTCCCGGGCCGCCGCCGCCTCCTCGGCGACCGCGCGCAGCGCGTGGGCTGCCTCCGGGGCAGGCAGGAAGCCTTCCGAGCGCGCGAAGCGAACGGCTTCCGCGAAGCACTCGTTCTGCTTGTAGGCGCGGGCCTCGACGACGCCCTGCTCGACCAGGGCGCAAAGCGACGGCGCGTCGCCGTGGTAGCGAAGGCCGCCGGCGTGGATCCGGTCGGGGATGAAGCTGTGGCCCAGCGTGAACATCTTCACCACCGGGCCCATTCCTACCGCGTCCCCGAAGTCGTAGGCGTAGACGCCGCGGGTCAGCGTCGGGCAGGCGGCCGGTTCGGCGGCGATGAACCGCGTGTTCGGGTTCTTCCCCTTCAGGCGGTCGCCGATGAACGGGTAGCTGAGGCCCGCGAAGTTGGAGCCTCCCCCGACGCAGCCGATCACCACGTCCGGGTAGTCGCCCGCCATCTCCATCTGCTTCCTGGCCTCCAGTCCGACGACGGTCTGGTGGAGCAGCACGTGGTTCACGACCGACCCCAGCGAGTACTTGGCGTCGTCATGCGTGGCCGCGTCCTCGACAGCTTCCGAGATGGCGATGCCGAGGCTGCCGGGCGAGTCGGGATCGCCGGCCAGGATCCCTCGGCCGGCGTTGGTCAGGTCCGAGGGGGAAGCGTGGACGGTCGCTCCCCAGGATTCCATCATCGCCCGCCGGTAAGGCTTCTGCTCGTAAGAGACCTTGACCATGTAGACGGTGACGTCGAGGCCGAAGAGCGCGCCGGCGAAGGCCAGCGCCGAACCCCATTGCCCGGCACCCGTTTCGGTCGTCAGGCGTTTGACGCCCTCTTTCGCGTTGTAGTACGCCTGCGGGACCGCGGTGTTCGGCTTGTGCGAGCCGGCGGGCGACACGCCCTCGTACTTGAAGTAGATCTTGGCCGGCGTGTCGAGCGCCTTCTCCAGGCGCTCGGCCCGGTAGACCGGGCTCGGCCGCCAGATCTTGTAAACCTCGCGGACCTCGTCGGGGATCTCGATCCAGGGCTCGGCGGAGACCTCCTGGGCGATGATCGCCTCGGGGAAGATCGGCGCCAGGTCCGCGGGGCCCATCGGCTGCAGGGTCGCCGGGTGCAGGTAGGGCGCCGGCGGCCCGGGCAGGTCGGGCAGGATGTTGTACCAACGCTCAGGGATTTCGCTCTCGTCGAGCAGGATCTTCTTGGCCATTTCGTTTCAGCCTCCCCAACTACCGCCCGCCGCGTCAGCTGTGGCCAAGAGTATCGCTATCGCTGCCGGCTAGGCGCTCGGCACGGCCTCTTTGACGGACTGGGTCTTCGCCTCGCTGAGGACGAGGAAGCGGACCTGGCGCCAGCTCAAAGTGATCCGGACGGACCTGATGTCGGCCGGCGAGGCCTCGCCCAGGTCCATGGCCAGCTCGTACGGGGCTCGCGCGCCGGGCGAAAGCGAGCCGACCCTGGAGCTGGCCGAGGCCAGGCTGGCGCCACCGCCGTCGAGGAGGCTGCCGCCGAGGACCAGGGTCAGGGCGGGGACGGCGCCCGAGTTGTGAAGGAAGCCGGTCACCGTCAGCGTGCCGCCGACCCGGCGGGCTGTCTCCTGCTCATCCGCAACGTGCGCCGAGTCGTAGTCGAAGGTGGAGTGGTAGTAGACGTCCGGGGGCGGATTGTCACCGAGATCGACCGCCAGCTGGAAGGGCAGGTTGGCGCCCGCCGGCACATCGCCGACCTTGACGGTGGTCGACCCCAGCACGCCGACGCCTCCCTGACCGGCGGCCTCGACGAAGGTGATCGCGGTGTTCGGCGCCGGGCCTTTGC
>VBHN01000090.1 GCA_005881155.1 Chloroflexota bacterium
CGCTCTGGGCGCTCTCCCGGAAGCACCGGGTGATCGCGCCCGACCTCCCCGGGCACGGCGACACTGCCAAGCCGATCGTCCGCTACGACGCCGCCTTCTTCGCAAAGTGGCTGCTCGACTTCCTGGACGCCCTCGAGATCCGCCGGCCGGACCTGGTCGGCAACTCTCTGGGCGGGCGGATCGCGCTCGAGGCGGCCATCACGGCGCCCTCTCGCGTGGACCGGATCGCACTCCTGGCCGCGGCCCCGGTCGTCCACAAACTGCGCCAGCTGGTCCCTATCGTCCGCCTCCTCCGACCCGAGCTGGCCGCCGTCCCGCTGCCGCTGGGCGAGCGCCAGGCGCTGGCCGCCATCCGGAGCCTCTTCGCGGTCCCGTCCCGGATGCCAGACGCCTGGTTCGAGGCCGCGGCCGGCGAGTTCGCCCGGGTCTGGCGCCTGCCGGGGACCCGCATCGCCTTCTTCTCCTCCCTGCGCGAGATCTACCTTGAGGAGCCGCACGGCGAAGGGGGGTTCTGGAAGCGCCTGGCCACCATGACCCGGCCCGCCCTGTTGGTCTGGGGGCAGCGCGACCCACTCGTGCCGCTGGCCCACGCCAAGGCGGTCAGCCGCGCCCTCCCGCACGCTACCTCCCTGATCCTCAGAGACTGCGGCCACGTCCCGCAGTACGAGCTGCCCGAGATCACCAACCGGCTGCTTTCGCGTTTTTTGACGATCCCAGCGAAGCAGTAAGCTTTTTCTCCCGTGCCGCGCACATCTCCCTCCAGCGATTCGTCGCGCCTTGCCGTCGAGACGGTGGGGCTGGGCCGCGTCTACAAGACGCGCAGCGAAACCGTGACGGCGCTCGACTCCGTGGACCTGAAGATCCGCGAGGGCGAGCTCTTCGGCGTGCTCGGTCCCAACGGCGCCGGCAAGACCACGCTGATCAAGATCCTGGTCACCCTCCTGCTGCCCACCTCCGGCACCGCGCGGGTGGACGGCTTCGACGTGGTCACCGAATACCGCCGGCTGCGCCCGCGAATCTCGATCGTCTCGGGGGGCGAGAACGCCGGCTACGGGATCCTCAAGGTCCGCGAGCAGCTCTGGATGTTCAGCCAGTTCTACGGGATGCCCTCGGGGCCGGCCCGGGCGCGCATCGACGAGCTGCTGGAACGGCTCGGGCTGGCCGACGTCGCCAACCGGCAGATCTCCGGGCTCTCCAGCGGCATGCGCCAGAAGATGAACCTGGTCCGGGGCCTGATGACCGACCCGCGCGTGCTCTTCCTGGACGAGCCGACCGTCGCCCTCGACGTCGGCGCGGCGCGCGACCTCCGCCAGGAGGTCGGCCGCTGGATGGAGGAGGACCCGACGCGGACGGTGATCCTGACCACGCACTACATGCAGGAGGCCGACGACCTCTGCGACCGGATCGCGATCGTCAACAAGGGCCGGATCGTGATCGAGGGCACGCCGCACTCGTTGAAGGCGGAGGTCCAGCGCGACGTCGTGGTCGACCTTCAACTCGAGCCGGGCACCCCTCTCCTGGACCGGCTGCGGGAGGTTGAGGGCGTGGGCGCCGCCAGCGTCCGCGAGGAGGACGGCATCGACCGCTTCAGCCTCCTGCTGGTCGACGACGGCGTGCTCACCAACGTCATCAGCACGGTCGAGCGCAGCGGGCGCCGGGTCGCCGGGCTGGCCAAGCGGCAGCCGACGCTGGAAGACGCCTTCGTCAAGCTGGTCGGCCGGAGCATGTCCGAGGAGGAGGCGAATTGAACGACCGCGCCGAGGGCGCCCGCCTCTTCCTGAAGACGATCGTGGCCCGCGCCTACCCGCGGGTCGTGGCCGCCAACCGCCAGAAGTCGTGGGTCTTCTTCGACCTCGCCTTCCCCCTGGTCGGGACCTTCGCTATGGTCTTCGTCTACGAGGGCCTGCACGCGCCCAAGCAGTTCTTGGGCTTCGTGGTCATGGGCGGCGCCATGCTGGCGTTCTGGCAGAACGTCCTCTGGAGCATGGGAGCGCAGTTCAGCTGGGACCGCGACAACGGCACCCTCGAGCTCTACGCGATCTCCCCGACCACCTTCGAGGGCGTCCTGCTGGGGATGGCGGTCGGGGCCATGTTCACGACCACCATCCGGGGGGCGGCCGTGCTCCTGATCGGCTCCCTGCTCTTCGGGGTCAGCTACTCGCTGAGCGGCATCCTGCCCGCGGCCGGCATCTTCCTGCTCACCCTCGCCGCCCTCTACTGCCTCGGGATGCTGCTGGCCAGCCTCTTCCTCTTCTATTCGCGGGAGGCCTGGCATCTCTCCAACGCGCTCCAGGAGCCCGTCAACTTCCTGAGCGGCCTCTACTTCCCGGTCAAAGCCCTGGGCGCCTACGTCGGCGGGGCGGCCTCCTTGATCCCGCTGACCCTGGGGCTGGACGCGATGCGCCAGGTGCTGCTGCCGGGCACGCCACGCTTCCTCTCACCCGGGCTGGAGACCCTGGCCGTCGCCGCGCAGATCCCACTCTTCGCTTTCCTCGCCTACTCCTCGCTCCGCTTCATGGAGGCGCGCGCCCGCCGCGAGGGCAAGCTGATCTCGAAGTGGTCGTAGCACCCGCGGCCCGGACCTGGACCGGCTTCACCACCGCTGTCCGGCTGGGCTGGGCGGTTTCCAGCAACTGGACCCGGCCGGCCCTCTTCGTGATCTACGCGGTTCTGAGGCCGATCTCGACCGCCCTGATCCTGGTCGTCATGTACAACGTCATCACCGGGGGCCGGGGCAACGCCCGCACCTACCTCTCCTTCCTGATCATCGGCACCGCCTTCTGGGCCTTCGTCAACGAGGGCGTGAGCGAGTTCGCGGTCGGGATCCTGGAGGACCGCGGGCGCTTCAAGATGCTCAAGTACGCCTACCTGGCGCCGCTGCGGTTCCCGATCTTCCTGGTCGGTCGCGCCAGCTCCAAGCTGACCAGCGCGGCGGCGTCGGTGCTGATCGTGCTGGTGGTCGCGACGGTGGGGCTGCGGCTGCCCATCAGCCCGCTCGAGGTCAACTACGGGCTGCTGGCGATCGCTTGCCTGCTGGCCTTCATCGCCGTGATGGCCTTCTCGATCGCGCTCAGCATGATCCTGCTCGCCGGGCGCGACGCCTACGGCTACGGCGAGATCATGGCCCAGGTCCTGTACCTCTTCTCGGGGGCCATCTTCCCGATCGCGGTCCTGCCCGGGCCCCTAGCCTTTCTCGCCTCGCTTTCGCCGCTCGCGTACTGGCTGGAGCTGACCCGCCGGGCCATCCTCCACGGGCGTGTCTACGAGATGTTCCCCAACCTCAGCGACGGCGAGGTCCTGCTCCGGCTCGCGCTCGCCACCGCCGGCACCGTCGCCCTCGGCTACCTCACCTACCTCTGGGCCGACCGCCGCGCCCGCCGCAAGGGGTACATCGACATGGACGCCAACTTCTAGGGCGGACGCCAGCCAGGATTCGATCCGGGCGGCGACCAGCTGCCAGCCCGGTCCTCGCATCAGGTCGTGAGGAAGCTCCGGGAACACCTCGACCTCGGCGCCGTACGCCTCGGCGGTCGCCCTCACCTCCGCGGGCGTGAAGACGCGGTCCTGACCGCCGCCCAGCACCAGCATGGGCAGCTTCTCGACCGCCTCCGGCCGCGGCAGCGCGAAGGCCATCATGTCCAGGTAGGCGAGGTAGGACTCGTCCTGGAGGCGGGAGTGCAGGCCTCGGGCCTCCGAGTCGGGCATGGTCTCCTCGAAGAACATCTCGCGCGCCAGCTCGGGCGTCTCGATGATCGGCCAGAGGCTCATGGTCAGGTTGGTCTTGAGGAACTTGAGCGGGTGGCGCGCCAGGAACCGAAGCGTGGTCGCCAGCACGCCCTTGGGCGGCACCGAGGCGAGCAGCACGGCGGCCGGCGCCGGATGGCTCTCCAGGTACTTCTGCACCACGAGACCGCCCATGGAGTGGCCGATCACGACCGGCGGCTCCGGCAGCGCCGCCGCGGCCGCCGCCAGGTCCTCGACGTAATCGGCGATCCGCTTCCAGCGCAGGCCGCGACGCTCCCGCGGGCCCCCGTGGGCGCGCAGGTTCAGGGCGGTGACCTGCCAGCCGCGGTTGGCGAAGTAGGGGACGAAGTGGTCCTCCCAGCACCAGGCGCCGTGCCAGGCCCCGTGCACGAACAGGATCGGCGCCCGTCTCGCCTCGCGCTCCATTTGCGGAGCGAATACTAATGCGGTGGCGAGCGAGTTCCGAGGCCGGCTGCCGAAGCGCATCCTCGACAGCCACTTCCACATCTTTCGCGCGGCCGAGGTTCCGGACGCGGGACTGACCTCGGCGCCGAAGCTGCGCCGGGACTTCGCCTTTGCCGACTACCGGGCGGCCTGGGACGGCCTGCCTGTGGTGGGCGGCGTGATGGTGCAGGTCCGCGATGAGGCCGACGGCCTCGCCGAGGCCGCCGACATCGCCCGCGAAGCGGCCGGGGAGAGCGGCATCGCCGCCATGGTCGGGGGCAACCCGGTCGAGGAATCCGGGCGGCGGGCGGAGCTCGACACCCTCCGTGCCAACCCCCTGGTTCGGGGGATCCGGCGCGGGACCCAGTTCCACCCCGATCCCCTCTACCTCGCCCGGCCCGAGCTGATCGCCGGCTTCCGCCGCGTCGCAGAGCTGGGCCTGGTGCCGGAGGTCTGCGTCAAGCATTTCCAGCTGGACGGGGTGATCGCGCTGGCGGACGCCCTGCCCGACACCACCCTCGTCCTCGACCATCTGGGCAAGCCCGAGCTGGTCGCCGGCGACCAGCCCCAGTGGCGGCGCCGGATGGCCGAGCTGGCCCGTCATCCGGGCGTGGTCGTCAAGGTCTCCGTCATCCTCCAGCAGCCGGACGACCCTCCGCTGCCCCGAGAGACGGTGCCGCCGATCGTCCGCCAGGTCGTGGAGCTCTTCGGCTGGGACCGCGTCCTCTTCGGCAGCAACTGGCCGGTCTCGACGCTGGTCGTCGGCTACCGGGATTGGGTCGAGCTGCTGCTGGACGCTTTCTCCGACGCGACCGACGACGAGCTGGACCGGCTCTTCTACCGAAACGCGGCCCGTGTCTGGAGGACGCCAAATCGCACGCCTGGCGCCAACCGCCCCGAGTGAAGCAACCCGCGAGGGCACGCCTGACGCCACCAGCAGCGCGATCGCCGCGCCGATCGCCTCCCGCCGCCAGGCCGGGCTCACGAAGGCGGCCAGCCCGGGCAGCACGGCGACGACGACGACGGCGCCCAGGATCAGCGGTTCGGGCATGAAGTGGAGCGGGGCCGCAAAGTTGGCCAGGGTGGCGAGGCCGAGAGCCGCGGCCAGGGCCAGCCGCGGCACCGACGGCTCCACCGCGGCCAGCCAGAGAAACCGTCCCGCCGCCAGGTAGACGATCGGGAAGATGGTCAACCGGTACCAGCCGTAGGAGCCGCTGTAGTCGGCGGTCATCCCCACCATGGCCAGCAGGTAGACGACCGCGGGCACCGTGAGCAGGTCCCAGTCACCGCGCCGGCGGCTGAGCAGCTCGGCCAGCCCCAGCCAGCCGAGCAGCCACCAGCCGTCGAACATCTGCTGGTTGTCGAACCCGAAGGAGGCGGCGAGGAACCGGTAGCCGGTGAAGGCGCTCAGCTGCAGCCCCCGCTGCCGCGTCAGCTCGACGTAGGTGTGCCAGTCCTGGGTCGCCGAGTAGCCGAGCACCAGCAGCTGGCCGGCGACCGCCGCACCGGCGGCGAGGCCGGCCGGCCGGAACTGGCGTCTCGAAGCCAGGAGCACGGCCGCCGAGACGCCGACCGCCAGTCCTGGCGCCTTGGCCAGGGGCGCGACCAGGCAGCAGGCCAGCAGCACGCCCAGCCAGCGGCGGTCGCCCGGCGCCCGGCGAAGCTCGTAGATCGCGAGCAGCGACGCCAGCAGGAGGACCGCCAGCAGCTGCTCGGCCGCGACCAGCCGCCCCAGGACGACCGCCGGGGGCGAGACGGCGAACAGGAACAGCCCCACCAGCGCCGGCGCCAGTCCCAGCAGGCGCCGGCCGAGCGCGAAGGCGAGGGCCGCCGCAATGATCGCCAGCGCGATGCCGACCAGCCGAGGACCGGGGTCGTGGATGGTGTCGGTGACGGTCCGGTCGCCGTCCAGCCAGGCGGCCGCGCCGGCGATCCAGGCGAAGAGCGGCGGCGCGTCCAGGTAGGGATGGGCGAGCGGCTCGTAGAAGGGTGGCGGGGGCGGCGAGAGGTTGGCCGGCGGGTAGGCGGTCCAGAAGAGCGTCCAGCCCGTGACGGGCTTCCCCACCAGCCCGCTGAGCCCGAACCACATCCAGTTCCATTCGTCGGGATTCGGCGCCCGGCTGGGGATGGTGCGGTACTGGAAGAGGCGGAGCAGCAGCGCCGCCAGCAGGCCGACCGCCGCGGCCCCCCACTCGCGCCAGTTACGCACCGGCGCCGAGTGTAAAGGGTTCCGTATTGCCGCCATCCGGGCCCTCAGCCATCATGCGAGCTACCAATCTGATGGCCACCAGACCGCGGCGCGCGCCTCACCTGGCAAACGGCTCCCAGCTCGAGGGTCATTTCATCGTCTGCGGCCTCGACGAGCTCGGCTTCCGGGCGGCGGAGGAGCTGCACCGGCTGGGCGAGGTGGTGGTCGTCATCAACCCGCAGGAGACCAACCATTACCAGGGCCTGGTGCAGGCGATGGGCGTGCAGGTCATCCACGCCAGCTACCGGGAGGAGGAAGCCTTGCGGAGGGCAGGGATCCTCACCGCGCGGGCGCTGATCATCACCGGCAACGACGACGTCGGGAACATCCACGCGGCGCTGCTGGCCCACGAGGTGCAGCCCCGGCTCCGGGTGGTGGTCCGGATGTTCAACCCGGAGCTGGGCGAGTCGATCGCCAGCCTCCTCCACGACTGCAAGGTGCTGAGCTCCTCCTCGATCGCCGCCCCGGCCTTCGTCGAGGCCGCGGTGCAGGAGCAGTTCGAGCAGCGGCTGGAGGTCGGGGGCAAGGTGCTGGTGCTGCGCCGCGCCAGGCCGGACGAGCCGGACGTGCTGCTCGCCGTTGCCGCCACCGACACCGGCGGCGCCGTGGTCATCTTCCCCGAGGGCGCCGGCGAGGCGCTCTGCCTGGTCGACACCGGCGAGGTAGCGAGCGCCTTTCATCCGAGGCCGTCGAGCCGGCCGCGGCGGCGGCGCTGGCCCGCGGGGCTGATCGCAACCCGGGACCTGCTGGGAACGCTGGCCGACAGCCGGGTCCGCTACGTGCTGGCGGTGGTGGCGGCGCTGACGGTGGTCAGCATGCTGATCCTCCACTACGCGGCAGGCCTGAGCTTCTTGGACGCCGTGTACTTCACCGTGACGACGATCACCACCATCGGCTATGGCGACATCACGCTGATCAACTCGCCGCTGCCTGCACGGCTCTACGGCATCGCGCTGGAGCTGGTGGGCGCCGGCGTGATCGCGATGTTCTTCGCCGTCATCACCGACACCCTGGTCGGCGACCGCCTCCGCCAGGCGCTGGGCGGCCTGCACCGCGACATGGAGGACCACATCGTGGTCTGCGGACTCGGCAACATCGGGCACCGGGTTGCCGAGCAGGTCCACCGCATGCACATCCCGGTCGCGGCCATGGAGGCGGTCGAGGCGCAGAAGGCCGTCTTCTCGGTCCGCCGAGCCGGGGTGCCGGTCCTGATCGGCGACGCCCGCGAGATGACCAACCTGCAGAAGCTGGAGGTCGGCCGGGCCCGCTGCCTGATCGCCTGCACGGACGACGACATCACCAACCTGGAGATCGCCCTCAACGCCCGGGCCATCAACCCTGGGTGTCTCGCGGAGCGCGGCCGGCCTGGCGGCGCCAGCCTTCGTGTCGGCGGCGCTCGGCCACCGGGTCATCAGCACGCTGCCACTCGGCAACCGCTCGCTGGTGGTCGCCCACGCCCTGGTCGGCGCCGACTCGGACGCGGTCGGGCAAAACGTCGGCTGGCTCCTGGACGGACCCTATGCCCGGGTCCTCGCCCTCCACCGGCGGCCGGGACAGATCTGGCGGCCGGGCTCCGAGGTGAAGCTGGAAGCCGGTGACGACCTGGTCCTGGTCAGCACCCGGAAGGGGCTGGACGAGGTGCTCCGCCGCACCGAGGCACGGCCCACCGTGAGCACGCCCGCCACCGCCTGACCGTCGGCGCTCTTACACGCCGAACCCCGGCGTGATCACCTACCAACATTTTCTCCTCTTGTGATATAAGAAATGTTGGGTCTGATACCACCGCTTATGTTAGGGGTGGCGGGGACAAGACATATATATCGACGGTTGTATGTCACAGGGGATTCCTCGCGATCTGTATGGCACTGGGACGCTCGCCGCCACAGGTAGCCGATGGCTTCGGCTCGAACCTTATTGCCGCCAGCGAGGAGGGACCTATTCGCGGTAGCGAAGGAGTGCATCCATGGGATCCAGTGATCCGTCATCGTTTTGGGGCCCGAGCCGGCGCTCATCTTTGCACCATGGCAGCTCGCACCGAGCGCGGAGGCTCAGGTGGGTCCTAGCAACACTCCTACCGGGCTTACTCCTGGCCGCCACGGCGACTCCAGCATCTGCTGATGACTCGAGTGTTTCCAACCCCATCTCCACTTATGTGAACGCGAACTTCGGGTCGGCGCACCCCCCGTTCAACTTCTATCGGTCCAAGACCACGCTCGACTTTGACAGCGCAACCGCTGATGTCAACGCAACGCGGAATGCGTCGGGGACACTGATGCAAATGTCGGCTTCCACAACCCCGCCGGTTGGAGACCTTAACGAGACGAGCGCCGCCTACAGCGCCTACAACATCGGCGTCGTCTACGCAGGAAGCGAGAGTCTGACGAGCGTCACGGTAACCCCGGAATCCCTCACGCTGACAGGCGGCGCTCACTGGGCCATCAACCTGTGGTTCGATACGAATGGTGACGGCGAGTACTTCGCCTGGCAGTCGAACAACCCCGATTACCTGACGTCCCTGGGCGCGCCACCGGATCAATATGCGATAGGCGTCGGTTCATGTCGCAGCAATGACCCGACGGTTCCGGTCACTTGCCCTCCGCCCCCGCCTGATGGCCACACTTCCATCGGCCTGGACACTGAATTGTTCCTGATCCCGGGAGGCTGCCCAGGCAACACGACAACGCTGAGGATTATCAATATGGGAGGCTGCGCGGCGATACCCCCGAACACCCATACCGCTATGTGGGTGGGCATTGACATCGCGCAGGGCAGGGTCGGCAGTGGAAGCGCGACGGTCCAAGCCTCCGGCGGCTGTCGCAGCGGACACGGGGACGGGGACTTTGAGGATCGCGACGGTCAACATCATCACGGCCAGTTCCATGGGAACTCATGTGACAACGGCGGATCCAGCGCACAGGACGATGACAACAGCGGTAATCACTTCCAGTCAACATCGGTCGCATCCTCGACCTTCACAGCCGATGCAAACAGCCAGACACTCACGATGATCGGTATCGGCTTGGATAACGGCATCCCGGTCGGCTTCACGCTTGTCGCCATCGATTACGGTGGAGCAGCTGCCGATGCCTACAACCTGACTCTCACCGACGGGCGGACGGTGATCGGCACCCTGGTTAGCGGGAGCGTTTTATTCGACTAGCTCTGCGGAAGGGCGGACGAATCGTCCGCCCTTCCCCTTTGCGTTGGCTGTCGACCCCCGCAGAAGCTGGCCTGC
This sequence comes from Chloroflexota bacterium, assembly GCA_005881155.1. GTDB lineage: Bacteria > Chloroflexota > Dormibacteria > Dormibacterales > Dormibacteraceae > CF-105. The sequence continues at coordinate 9,672 of VBHN01000090.1, forward strand.
GGGCGATCTCGCGATCTGGTTAATCTGGACCGAGAGTCTCTGATGACGATCCCAGTCGCACCATTTGGACGTACCGGGCATGAGAGCAGCCGGGTCCTCTTCGGGGGCGCCTCGCTGGCCTCCGTCTCGCAGGACGTCGCCGACCGGACCCTCGAGGTGCTGCTGGAGCACGGCGTGAACCACC
>VBHN01000207.1 GCA_005881155.1 Chloroflexota bacterium
CAACGCGGCCTCGTGATGTCGATCTCGCCGACGCAGCGCATGCCGTACATGTCGAGGAAAGCCCGGATGGCGTCCCGCGCTTCCCGCCCACCTGGAAGCTCGGCCAGCTCGTCCAGGAAGCCCTCGTCCTTGACGTGTTGCAGAAAAGCCACCACCTCCGAATGCGGTCGGATCACGTCCGCGACGTCCAGGAGCGCCAGCCCCATCTCCGAGGTGACGTTGTGAGGCACGGACTGCATGAGGGTGTCGGCCGCGTTCTTCTCGCCCAGCCACGCCTCCAGTCGCTCGTTGAGCCACCACGTCGCCTCCATCGCCGACATGAACACCGCATGGCTCTGCCGATCGAACAGGATCCGCCGCAGCTCCTGGATGTCGGTCAGGATGAAGTCGAACAGCGCCGATCCGGACTTCGTCCGGATGTCGCGTTTCAAGGCGGCGATGGATTCCTGGTTCCGTCCGATCAGATCGGTGACGATGGCGGGATCGGTCTCGATCGGGGCTTGCGCGCCGCCTGCCGGCGCCCCGCCGGGACGCTCGTCCGGGAGCAACGGGATGAAGTCGCCGCGTTCGAGGATGCTCTGCAGCGCGTCCCCGATCAGCGGATCGGATTTCCCCGCGACCTCCAGGAGGCGGGTGCGGCTCGTCGGCGACCCCAGGTCCCGGACGACGTCGACGAACAGCCTCCCGCCGGCCACGAACATCGGCCGCGGGGTCGTCATCTGCCAGAAGGAGAGACCTAGGGGCTTCATGGGGTCGGTCATCATCTGCTGATGCCCGACGGAGATATAGACGTGGTTCTCTCGGTCGTCGACCGCGGGGATGGGGAACAGGGTGGTGATCGGCCGGCTCTGGACGATCTGGAATTCAGCATCGACCAGGCACCATTCGATGTCCTGGGGGTGGCCAAAGTGCGCTTCGATCCGCAGTCCCAGCTGCGCGAGTCGCACCACCTGCGCATCCGTCAGTGCTGGCTGCGCCTGCCGCTCCGGGTCGATCGCCTCTTCCTGGATCCCGCCTGCCGGCGAGGCGTGGATGGCAAGCCGCTTGGTGGCGACCACCTTGGCGACGACCTCGCCGTCCCGCACCTTGTACAGGTCTGCGTTCACCAGGCCGGAGACCAGGGCCTCGCCGAGGCCGAAGCTTGCCTCCACGGAGACGACCTTCCGGTTTGAGGTGACGGGGTCGGCTGTGAAAAGGACGCCGGCCGCCTCCGGGAAGACCATCTTCTGCACGACCACGGCCATGTGGACCTGCCGGTGGTCGAAGCCGTTTCGCAGGCGGTAGGTCGCGGCCCGCTCGGAGAACAGCGAGGCCCAGCACCGGCTGACGTGCTGGAGGATCGCCGCCGGCCCCACGACGTTCAGGTACGTCTCATGCTGGCCGGCGAAGGAGGCCGCCGGCAGGTCTTCCGCCGTTGCGCTGGATCGGACGGCGCAGGCGGCTTGCTCGCCGAGCCGTGCGAGGGGCCGGGTGATCGCCGCGGCGAGATCGTCCGGGATGACGATCCCTTCGAGGGTCCGGCGGATCTCCGCACTGAGCGCGCGAATCGCCTCCCTGTCATCGGGGTTCAGGCGTGACAGCCGATCGAGCCGGCCGTCGATCGACGGGGCTTCCGCCACGATGCGCCGGAAGGCATCTGTCGTCACGCAAAAGCCAGCCGGCACGCGGACGCCTTGGATCCGCGAAAGCTCCCCCAGGTGCGCGCCCTTGCCGCCAACGACCTCGACCTGCGTCTGGTCGATCTCCCGGAGATCCATCACGTAGCTGCCCATCCGTTCACCTCCCGTTCCAGCTCCGTCGGACCGCCTCCGACCACCACCACTGCAGGTTGGCCAAACTCCTGAAACCTTTCCCCGCAAAAATGAGGCGCTAGCGTCGCACGGACCGGGGGGCTTGCGGCAAGCCCCGGGCTGCGCTATACATTGAGAGTGGAGGGGAGTGGGTACTTTTCTCCTTGCCCTTAGATGGTTCTCCCGAGCGCGCCGGGTGCGTTCGTATTCTGGGAACTTGGGTCCACCCATGGTCGCGCCACGGCCATCGAGCGGCCAGCTCGTGAGTAGGAGGGGCTGCTGATGCGGGTCGCGGTTCTGAGTGCTCCAAGAACCATCACCCTCGAGGATCGTCCCGAACCAAAGCCGGGAGTTGGCGAGGTGATCGTGCGAATTGCATCGGTGGGCGTGTGCGGGTCCGATGTTCATTATTACGAGGAGGGCCGGATCGGGAATTTCGTTGTCGAGGAGCCCCTGGTTCTGGGTCACGAAGCCGCCGGGACGGTCGTGGCAGTTGGCGATGGTGTTACACGTCACGCCGTCGGCGATCGGGTGTCCATCGAGCCCGGGGTTCCCGATCGATCGTGCGCCCAGTGTCTGGCGGGCAGATACAACCTCTGCCGAAACATGAAGTTCTTTGCCACCCCGCCTATCGATGGAGCCTTTGCAGAGCTCGTTGCAATCCATGAAGCCTTCGCTCACGCCGTTCCAAGCGAGGTGACCGATGACGCAGCGGCACTCTTGGAGCCCTTGTCGGTGGCGATCTGGGCTTGTCAGAAAGGAGCGGTGGCACCGGCGGCTCGGGTCTTGGTCAACGGGGCCGGGCCCATCGGCTTGCTCTGCGCGCAGACTGCCCGGGCATTCGGTGCGACCGAGGTCATCGTGGCCGATGTCAACCCGCACCGGCTCAACGTGGCAGCATCATTTGGCGCTACTTCCACCGTGAATGTCGCCGAGAGCCCCCTCGACGAGGACCAGCTGCAGGCTGATGTCCTTATCGAATGCACGGGGGTCCAGGCGGCAACAACCAGCGCGCTGTTTGCACTCGGACGTGGTGGCCGGGCGGTGCTGGTGGGCAGCGGGGCCAAGGATGTCCAATTGCCTTTGACTCGAATGCAGAGCTATGAGATCGAGATCTGCGGGTTGTTCAGGTACGCGAACACCTGGCCGATCGCCATCGCTCTGGCCGCCTCCGGCCGGATCGACCTCGATCGCTTGGTGACCGGGCGATTTTCGCTTGCGCAGACCGAAGCTGCATTGACCGTAGGGTCACGTGACCCGGCATCCATAAAGCCGATGATCTCGCCGAGCCTGTGACCCTCCGGGCTCCGCCTGACAGCGCGCGAAAGGGCGGACCGAGATGAGGGCCGCCGTCTGCACGGCATACGGGCCGCCCGAGGTGCTCCAGATCAGGACCGTGGCCGACCCGCGGCCCCGCAACAAGGAGGTGTGCGTCCGGCTGTTCGCGACCGCGGTCACAGCCAGCGACTGCATAGTGAGAGGCCTCAAGATGCGCGGCGTCTACCGGCTCTTCATGCGAGCGGCTTTTGGCATCAGGGCGCCGCGGAGAGGCATTATCGGCATGATTGCGGCCGGCGAGGTCGAGTCGGTCGGCCGCGGGGCAACCTCCTTCAAGCCGGGTGACCAGGTCTTCGGGATGGACGGGTTCCGCGCGGGAACGTACGCCGAGAAGGTGTGCTGGCCGAGCTCGGCACTCGCTCTCCGACCTGCCAACCTCAGCTACGAGGAATCCGCCGCCATACCCTACGGCGGGCTGATCGCCTCCTTCTTCGTGCGTCGTCTGGGGGTTCGGAAGGGCCGGCGGTTGCTGGTCTATGGAGCTTCGGGTGCCATCGGGACTTCTGCGGTGCAGCTTGCAGTTCAGCTCGGCGCCGATGTGACCGGCGTCTGCAGCACCGTGAACCTGGAGCTTGTGCGATCGCTGGGTGCGACCTCGGTGATCGACTACACGAAGGATGACTTCACTGAAGGCAGCGGACGCTACGACATCATCTTCGACGCCGTCGGCAAACGGAAGAGTGCAAAGGCGATGCTCAACGCCGGCGCGGCGCTCGCACCGGGCGGAGTGTCGATGTCGGTCGATGACGCGTTCCCCAGGACCAGGAGGTCAGACCTGTTGGCGCTGAAGGAACTCGCCGAGAGCGGCGCCTTTCGGCCGGTGATCGACCGCCGCTTCCCGCTCGAAGAGATTGTGGAGGCGCACCGCTACGTCGACCTTGGTCACAAAAAAGGCAACGTGATCGTGACAATCTCGCCGGCCTGAAACACGCCGAGGTTTCGCCGGACAAGTCACCGCCGTCGCCACAGGCGGCACCAAGGCAGATGGTCCATCCTTAGGTCCTGTGACGGCACGCGAGGGTGGTCGGCGGTTCTACAACCAGCTGTCCGGCACAAGCCTGGAGCTCCTCGGCGGCATCATCCCCATCCTCCATCGCCTGTGATCTCGGTCGCAGCGGAACCGTTTGACTCTGACGATCCACGACGGCTCATCGCCGCATTGGACGCCGGATTGTCCGAGCTCTACACCCCTGAGCAGCGCTTCGGGCCGAATTTCAAGGCCGAGCAGATCCAGGACGGGCGGGGCATTTTCCTGGTGGCGCGCGACGCCGGCCGGGCGGTCGGGTGCGGCGCCATCCGCCTCCTCGACCCGATCACGGCGGAGGTCAAGCGGATGTTTGTCGAGCGAGATCTCCGCGGCACGGGCATCGGCTGGGCCGTGCTGGCCGCCCTCGAGGCGGCGGCCCAGGAGTTGGGCGTCCGGCGCCTCGTGCTCGAAACGGGCATCCACCAGGAGGCCGCGATCGACCTCTACCGCCGGGCCGGCTTCACCCAGTTGGACTGTTGGGGCGAGTACGCGACCTCGCCGACCAGCATCTGCTTCGAAAAGCACCTCTAGGCCGGGCCTTGACAGGCGCCGGTCCACTCCGTATTCTATCGATAGGCTAATTAGCCAAACAGTAGAATGGCATGCCAGAAGATCGACTGAGCATCGTCCTAGCGGCACTGGCCGACCCCACCCGGCGGGCCATCCTGTCCCGCCTGGAGAAGGGTGAGGCCACGGTCCTGGAGCTCGCCGCTCCCTTCGAGCTGAAACTGCCCACGGTGTCCAAGCACTTGAAGGTCCTGCAGCGGGCCGGGCTGATCAGCCAGGGAAGGAAAGCTCAATGGCGGCCCTGCCGCCTGGAGCCGGCCGCCCTCAAGGACGTGTCCGACTGGGTCGAGAGGTATCGCCATACCTGGGAGGAGCGCCATGACCAGCTCCAAGAACTGCTGCGCCAGCTGCAGGCGGGGCGCGATGAAGGCTCAAGAGCCGAAGGAGAGAAGCCGTGAACACGACGGACTATGCGCTGGAGATCGTGCCGGGGAAGCAGGAGATCGTCGGTTCGCGCCTCTTCGACGCACCGCGCGAGCTGGTGTTCAAGACCATGACCGATCCCACGCTGATCCCGCGCTGGTGGGGCCCCAGGCGCCATGCGACCAGGGTCGACGAGATGGAAGTACGGGCCGGCGGCAGGTGGCGCTACGTGCTCCGCGACCCGGACGGCGACGAGACCGCGTTCCACGGGGTCTATCACGACCTCACCGCGCCGGAGCGGCTCATCTACACCTTCGAGTGGGAGGGCCAGCCGGGCCACGTCCTGCTCGAGACCGTCACCCTGGAAGACGTCGGCGGACAGACCAAGATGACCGACCTGCTGGTCTTCCAGTCGGTGGCCGATCGCGACGGGATGGTCGAGAACGGCATGGAATCCGGCGCCAGGGAGACCATGGACCGGCTCGAGGAGCTGTTGACGGGAGGTGCGTCATGACAGTCGACGAGTACGTCGCCAGCAAGGTCTCTCCCGAGCATCGGGAGACGGTCGCCAGGCTGCGCGCGCTGGTTCGCGAATGCGCTCCGCAGGTCGAGGAATCGATCAGCTACGGCATGCCCGTCTTCAACGCGAACGGAAAGACCTTCGCCTGGATCCTCCCGAACCCGAAGCACGTCACCCTCGGCTTCCGCGAGGGTCGCGCGCTCGAGGACAAGTTCGACCTCCTCCGGGGGACGGGCAAGCACGCCAAGAACCTCAAGCTGAAGAGCGCCGACAGCGTCGAGCCGGATGTCCTGCGCTACTACATCGGGCAGGCGGTCGAGCGGGACTCCAGACCTTAGCCGGCGATCGTGGTCGGGCGCTTCAGAAGGTCCCGTAGACCGGCACCACCGCGCCGGTCACGGCGGACGCCTGGTCGCTGCAGAGGAAGGCGATCGCAGCCGCGATCCGTTCTGGCGCGACCGCCTTGGCGAGGTCCTCCGGCTTCATCCAGGAACGGTTCGCCGGCGTGTCGATCACGGACGGCACGACGGCGTTGACGCGGACGCCCGACTTCCTCAGCTCCTGGGCCAGGACCTCGGTCAGCTTCAGGACGCCGGCCTTGGCGATGGCGTAGGCGGCCGCGCCGCCCTCGGCGACCAGGGCGGAGCGGGAACCGACGTTGACGATCGAGCCGCCGCCGGCGGCGGACATCCTCGAGGCGGCGGCGCGGCTGGCCCACCAGGCCGTCTCCAGGTTCAGGCGGAGCATGAACCGGAAGTCCTCCGCTGAGGTCTTGAGCACGGACCCGCCCCGGAACCCGCCGGTGACGTTGACCAGGACGCGCACCTCGCCGAGCCTGTCGAGCCGCGTGAACAGAGAGTCGACCTCGGCCGGGTCGGTGAGGTCACAGCGCTCCCAGTCAACCGGCCGGACCGCCTTCAGCGCAGCTACCTCTTCGCGCAAAGATGCGATCCCGACGACCCGCCGGCCGGAACCGGCGAGTGCGTCGAGGACCGCTGGTCCGAGTCCGCCAGAGGCGCCGCAGACGACGGCCAGCTCGCTCATTCGACTGCTAAATGGTGCTCCTTGCGGCCCGGCCTCCGAGAACCTAATCCGGCGGCCGGTAAGGGATGACGTAGACCGCCATCACCACGAAGAAGCTGGCGCTGGCGCCCAGCACCAGCAGGTGGAACAGCTCGTGGTACCCGAAGGTCCGAGGCCAGAGCCGGGGCCGCTTGAGCGCGTAGGCCACCGCTCCCGTCGAGTAGAGGAGGCCGCCCAGCAGGATCAGCAGGAGCGCCGGCAGTCCAAGCGTGGCCACGATCTGCGGGATCACCACCACGCCCACCCAGCCCAGGCCGACGTAGAGCGCGGCCAGGAACCAGCGGGGAACCTTCACGGCACCGGTCAGGGTCGCCATCCCCACCACCGCCAGCAGCCAGATCGAGACCAGGATCCCTACCCGCCAGTAGCCGGTCAGGGCGTTGTAGGCGATCGCGGTATAGGTGGCGGCTATGAACAGGAAGATGTTGGCGTGGTCGAAGCCGCGCAGGATGGCGCGAACCCGCGGGCGCCAGCTAAAGATGTGGTAGGCGGCGCTGAACCCGAGGAGGAGGACCATGCTGGCGCCGTAGATCAGCATCGTCGCGGCTTTCGCCGGCTGGTCGCGGCTGAGAAGGATCAGCAGGCCCGTCCCGACCAGGGCCAGGAACGCCCCGACCAGGTGCGACCAACCTCGGAGCAGCGGTTTCACCGGCAGCTGCACGCGCCGAGCTTACCCGGTTGGCCGCCAGCGCCAGGCTGAGCACCCAGCCCGCGGCGGTCACGAAGAAGGCGATGTAGGCCAGGATCGCCACACCCGGCGGGCCGCCGTGCGACTCGCTGGTGATCAGCTTCGGCGAGGGCACGAACGGACGGGTCACGTCGGGCTCGGCCTGGTAGCCGCTAATGCCATAGGTGGGGTCGGGCGGCAGGTAGATCGGCGCTGAGAGCATCTTGTCGCCCTGGGCCAGAAAGACGATCGACTTCCAGCCGCCGCCGGTCGGGATCGGCTGGTCGGCCTGCCAGGTGTTGGGGCCGACCTGGGTCAGGTGGACCAGGCGCCGGCCGCCACCCTGCCAGGCGACGATCGTGAACCAGTCGGCGCCCTGGGTCGCGGGTCGGTCGAGGGCGACCGTCACGCGCATGTCCTGCTCATAGGAGGGCTGTCCGTAGCGGTCCTTGGCAGGCCGCTGCGGTCCGCTTGCCAAGGCCGTCAGGTGCGCGTTCAGGTTGTCGCCATTGCGAGGCAGCGGAATCGCCAGCAGCACGGGCAGGACCACCACGGCGAGCGCGGTCACGGCCACCGGGAGGCCGGAGGGCCGGCCGGAGAGAACGCGGCCGAGCGCCATCCCGACCATGGCCGAGGCGATGGCGGCCAGGCCCGGCAGCCAGAGCCGTGGCAGCATCGCGGGCTGCCACTGGATCGGGTAGAGGACCCGGACCCAGAGCCACTCCGTCGCCATGCCCACGGTAGCGATCAGGAGGCCGGCGACCGCCGCAACGCCGATCGCGGGCAGGCGGTTCTCGAGCAGGAAGGCGAGCTCGACGCAGGCGGCCATTCCGAGCAGGAGCGGGAAGGCCGGGAAGGTGTAGCCGAGGCTGGTCACGAAGATGGCCAGGAGGATTCGGAGGACGAGGTTGAAGAGCGTTGCCGCGACGGCCCCCCCGGGGCCGAATGCAGCCCGGGCCATGACCAGACCGAGGCCCGCGGTGATCGCCACCAGCAGCGGCTGGAAGACCGCCTGCCACTGCGGCACGCCGAAGTCGAACTCGACCCCGAAGACGCTCAAACCGACCACGACGGACCCGAGTGTGAGCACGCCCTGCCAGGGCCGGACCGGCGCCCAGCCTCGCGCGGCCCGCCCCTCGGCGATCACCAGGCAGAGGGCGAAGGTCGCGAAGACCGCCCCGCCGATCATCAGCAGGTGGGTCGGGCTCCAGAGCGTGACGTCGATGCCGTACACCTGGTGCCAGAGAGCGTCGAGCGGGAAACCGAGCACGGACCCGGTCGCCATCACCAGCAGGGGCAGGCCCGCGTACGGCATCCGGAAGGGCCCGAGCGCCAGGCCCGGACGGTCGTCCGAGTAGGTCGCGAAGACGATCGAGGCCAGGGCCCCGGCGCCGATGCCGAGCAGCCCGAAAAGGATGAAGAGGTGCGGCGCCGTGAAGAGGTTCTTCAGGTCGCGGCCGTGGTCGATGTGGTAGCCGACATCCCAGAGCATGCCGGTCACCGCGATCACCAGCGAAACGCCGACGACCAGGAGGGGCGCCGCGGCCCAGGCCGGCAGCGGCTGCCTGCTTTCGATGGACGCGGCCAGACGGCGGATGGTGCCCTTCAAGCTATTGACCTCTCGTCAATAAGTTACCAAAGCTATTGACCCTGAGTCAACACCGGCGCTAATCTGGTCAGCGAATGATGAAGCTTCGCGAACGCCTGCGGCCCGACGCCAGGCGGGCGCAGCTCCTCGAGCTCGGCGTCCGGCTCTTCACGGAGCGCCCTTACAACGACTTCACGATGGACGAGATCGCGACCCTGGCCAACGTCTCCAAGGGGCTCCTCTACCACTACTTCCCGACCAAGCGTGAGTTCTACATGGCCGCCCTCCGGGAGGCGACCGGCGAGATGCTGCACCTGATCGAGCCCAGCCTGTCGCTTCCCCCTGTGGAGGCGATGCGGGCCGCGCTCGACGCCTATCTCGGCTTCGTCGAGGACCACGCGCCTGCCTACCGGGCGGTTCTGCGGGGCGGCGTCGGCGCCGACCCCGAGGTGCAGAAGATCGCCGACGACTTCCGGGACGCGATGGCGGAGCGCCTGCTGAACGGCGCCCGGATCCTCCAGCCGACCCCCGAGCAGCGCCTGGCCGTGCGCGGCTGGATCGGCTTCGTGGAGGCGGCCAGCCTGGACTGGATCGATCGCCAGGACCTCGCCCGACCCCGGCTCATCCAGCTCCTGAGCCAGACCTTTGCAGCCGCCATGCAGGCCGCTCGTACCCCTCGCTATCTAGACTGACGCGCGTGGCGAGGATCAGCGACCTCCTCCAGCGGGGGCCAACCTTCTCCTTCGAGTTCTTCCCGCCCCGCACCGATGAGGAGAAGGACCGGCTCAGCCAGACGATCCAGGACCTGGAGCCGCTTCACCCGTCCTTCGTCTCGGTGACCTACCGAGGCGGGCGCAGCTCCCGCGAGCGGACGACCGCGGTCGTCACCGACATCATCCGGAGCCGGGCGATCACGGCCATGCCCCACCTCGTCTGCGTCGCCCACAGCCGCGGCGAGCTGGAGGAGATCGTGGGCGGCTTCATCGAGGCGGGCGTCGAGAACCTGCTCGCCCTCGGTGGCGACCCGGTGGCCGAGGAGGGACCCGGCGAGCTGAAGCACGCGGCGGAGCTGGTCGAGCTGGCGCGCGCGCTCGGCGGCAGCTCGATCGGAGTGGCGGCCCACCCCGCCGGCCATCCTCGCTCACCCGACCGGGAGAGCGACCGGCGCCACCTCGCCGCCAAGCTGGCGCTGGCCGACTTCGGCATCACCCAGTTCTTCTTCCACGTCGAGGACTACCTGCGGCTGCGCGAGGAGCTGGCGGACCTGGGCCTGAGCAAGCCGGTGATCCCGGGCATCATGCCCATCCTCAGCCTGGCCTCGGTGAAGCGGATGTCGGAGCTGGCCGGGTACCAGGTGCCCGCCGACGTGGTCGATCGCCTGGGCCCGCTGGAAGACGACCCCCAGGAGTTCCGCCGGGTGGGCATCGAGCTGGCCGGCGAGCTCTGCCGCCAGCTGCTCGAGGCGGGCGCCCCCGGCCTGCACTTCTACACGCTCAACTTCTCCAAGGCGACGCTCGAGATCTACCGCTCGTTGGAACTCCGCGCACAGTGGGGTGGGCCGCGCGCAGGCCGAGCCGAGCACGGCCGCCAGGGGGGACATCCCCCCTCCGAGCGAGAAACGATCGCCTAGAGCCGATCGTAGAATCGAGGGTGGAGGATTGAGATGATCCGCTGGCGCTTCCCCGACCAAAATCCGGTCCGCGACATGCTGGAGCAGATGCTCCAGGCGGCTGCACAGCCGGCCGCCCACCACCGCGGCGAGCCGATGCCCATCAACGTGCACCAATCCGACACCGACCTCTGGATCGAGGCGGCGCTGCCGGGCGTGAAGCCAGACGACATCGACCTCTCCTGCAACGAGGGCCTGCTGACCATCCGCGCCCACTCGGAGGTCGAGGAGCGGGAGTACTTCCACCAGGAGATGCGCTCGATCGAGTACCTCCGGCAGGTGATGCTGCCGGTCGAGTGCCGCTTCCCCGAGGCCGAGGCCAGCTTCGACCAGGGGATGCTCCGGATCCGGATCCCGAAGGAGCGGCCGCGGGCGCCGGAGAAGATCCACATCCAGGTCAACCGCAAGGCCGGCCCCACCATGATCGAGGCCACCGAGGGGGTGGGCTACCGGGAGGTCAAGCCCCAGGCGACGGCGGGGGTCAAGCCGGCTAGTAGAAAGGCGTCTGGCGGCGGGGCAAAAGCTCGAAAAGCCTCGCCTGGACCTCGCTCCTCACCCTCTCGCTGAGCTCCAACACCAGCGCCGGGTCCGAGGCCATGGCAGGGCTGTAGCCGCTCAGGTCGATCGGCTCCCCGAAGGCGATCAGCCACTTGCTGGGTAGGGGGACCGTGCCCAGCAGTCCGAGCAGCGGCCAGGTCGGCGTGATCGGAAAGACCGGCAGGCCCAGCGCCTCGGCCAGCTGCGGGAACTCGAAGATGACCGGGTGGACCTCCTCGGAGCCGACCACGGCGACCGGGATGATCGGTGAGCGGGTCCGCATCGCGACCTGGATGAAGCCGCCGCGGCCGAAGCGCCGCACCCGGTAGCGGTCGCGATAGAGCTTGGTGGCGCCCTTCACGCCCTCCGGAAAGACTCCGACCAGCTCGTCCCGCTCGAGCAGGGTCGTCGCGTTGTCGGGGTGGGCGACGACGTTGCCGGTCTTGAGCAGAAACTCGGAGAGGAAGGGCATCGCGAAGGCCCAGTCCGCAACCAGCATCCGGGCGTGCCGGGGATGTGGGTGCTCGGAGGTGATCGCCGTCCGGATCATGGCGCCGTCCCAGGGGATGACGCCGGCGTGGTTGGCGACCAGCAGTGCGCGGCCGCCGGCCGGCACGTTCTCGACTCCGGTCGCCTCGACCCGCCAGTAAGTCCGGTAGAACCACTCGGCCAGGGGCTGGAGCCACTCGGTGAACTCTCGGTCGAACCCGAAATCGTCCAGCCGCGGAGGAGAGGGCGGCGGCTCGAGGCTCGGGTCCTGGAGGACGCGGAGGGGACTCTTCACTCGCTCCCGATTATGCTTGCCGCGGCGGCAGCCATGGCACTCGACTTCTCAGCCGCAGCAGACGAATACCTCGGTTGGTTGGCCCTGGAGGCCAACCGAAGCCCGAACACGGTCCGTGCCTACTCCCACGAGCTCCGCCGCCTGGCCGGCTTTCTTGCCGCAAACGGCCATTCCCTGCAGATGGACGAGCTGCGCCGTGAGGATCTGCGTGCCTTTCAGCGCCACCTGGCGGGGCAGCTGCGGAGCCCCGCCTCGCGAGCCCGGGCCCTGGTGGCGGTCCGCTCCTGGCTCCGCTGGCTGGCGCGCGAGGAGCTGGTCGCCAAGGACCTCTCCAACGGGATCACGCTGCCCAAGCTGATGGAGCGGCTGCCGAAGCCCATCGAGCCCCAGGAGTTGGCCCAGCTGCTGGCCAGCCTGCCGCGGGAGACGCCGCTCGAGAAGCGGGACCGAGCGCTAGTCCAATTCCTGATCTCGACCGGCTGCCGGATCAGCGAGGCTCTCCGGCTCGACCGGACGGACGTGCCCCGTCAGGGCAGCCGGCTGGTCGTGACAGGCAAGGGGAACAAGCAGCGTCCCGTCTTCCTGACCGCCGACGCCAAGGCTGCCGTGGACGAATACCTGCAGGGCAGGACGGACACCTCGATGGCACTCTTCATCAACTACGATCGCTCGGTCAGCGACGATCGCCTCCGCCGGCTGACCGGGGCCGGCGCGCGCCACATCGTCAGCCGGATCCGCAAGAAGCTGGGCGCCTGGTCCTTCAAGTCGCCGCACGTCGCGCGGCACACCACGGCCACCACCCTGCTGGAGGTGACCGGTGGCGACGTGCGGCTGGTCCAGGAGGTGTTGGGGCACGCCAACCTGAACACGCTGCAGGGCTACACCAAGATCGTCGATGCCCGTAAGCAGGATGCGTACAAGCGCTACCAGGAGTTCCTGGATGACCAGAAGCCGGCAGGCTGCTGAGAAGAGGCGGCCAGCGACCGGAGGCAACCCCGTCGCGAAGCGACGCAGCCGTTTGGCGCCTGCGCGCCAAAGCGCGGCGGCTCTTCTCAGCAGCCTGCTTGTTTAGAGGATCGAGAAGAGGCTGATCCCGACGATCTGGGAGAGCAGGACCAGGTTCAGGCAGAGGATCACAAACCCGGCGCCGAATGCGATGGCGGTGGTCAGCGGGCGGTTGACGAGGTCGCCCATCAGGTCCTTGTTCCTCGTGAAGACCAAAAGGGTGATCACCGGGATCGGCAGGACCAGGCTCAACACGACCTGGCTGATGATCAGGGCCTGGATGGGGTTCACCCCCCAGGCGATGATCACCAGGGTGGGCACCATGGTCACGACCCGGCGGATCCAGACCGGGATCGAGACCCCGATGAAGCCCTGCATGATCACCTGGCCGGCCATGGTTCCAACCGCCGAGCTGGAGATCCCGGACGCGAGGAGGCTGATCAGGAACACCGCCGCCGCCCCGCCACCGAGCAGGGGCGTCAGCGTCCGGTAGGCCGTCGAGATGTCGGCTACACCCGCGTTGTGGGGATGGAAGGTGGCCGCGGCCATGTACATCATCGCCATGTTCACGACCCCGGCCAGGCCGAGCGCCACCAGCACGTCGATGTTCGAGAAGTGCAGGATCTTGCGGCGGTCGCCCGGCTGCTCGGGCTCGATCCGGTCCTGGGTGAGGCCTGAGTGGACGTAGATCGCGTGCGGCATGACCGTCGCGCCCACGATGCCGACGGCCAGGAAGACCGCGCCTGAGTCGCCCAGCCAGGGGACTGTCGCGCCCTGCAGGACCCCGGTCCAATCCGGGCGGGCCAGGAAGGTCTCGATCAGATAGCTGATCGCCATCACGCCGACCAGGCTCCCGATCACCGCTTCGATGGGCCGGAAGCCACGGCGCTGAAGGGTCAGGATCGCGTAGGTGGCGACGCCGGTGATGGCGGCGCCCACCAAGAGCGGGAAGCCGAAGAGGAGGTTCAGGGCGATCGTCGCTCCCAGGAACTCGGCCAGGTCGGTCGCCATCGCGGCGATCTCGCTGACGCCCCACATCGAGAGCGAGACGGGCCGCGAGAAGTGCTCCCGCGAGAGCTCCGCCAGGTTCTTCCCGGTGGCGATCCCCAACTTGGCCGAAAGCGACTGGAACAGCATCGCGGTGAGGTTCGCGAAGACCACGACCCAGAGCAGGCGGTAGCCATAAAGGGCGCCGCCCTGGATGTTGGTCGCGAAGTTCCCGGGGTCCATGTAGGCCACCGAGGCGATGAAGGCGGGCCCGGCGAAGGGCAGCACGGCCCGCAGCCCTTTGCGACGACCGTCGAGGGCCTCGCGGGCTGCAGTGCGGGTGGCGTCGCTGAGGCCTCCGAGCCGGCGGCGGCTGACTTCGACCTGGGCCGCCATCTAGCGTTCGACCTTCTCGACGAAGACCGAGCGGGCCAGACCAAGCGGCACGCTGATCCGGCGCCGGCCGAGCTCGGCTTCGATGGGACTCTCGTAAGCGCTGCCGTTGATCACCCGGAGGCGAGCCCCCGGCACCAGGTGCCGGCGCTCCAGCTCTCGCAGGCGATCGCCGTCATCGTCCGAAACAACCGCGACCGTCACCTCCTCGCCGGCCGTGACGTCACTGAGGGGACGCTGGCTGACCGCCCGGACCTTGCCCTCGCGGGTCGGGATGGCGTGCCCGTGGGGATCGAGCTCGGGACGGCCCAGAAGCTCGAAAATCCGCTCCTCCAAGCGCTCGGAGATCACGTGCTCGAGGCGCTCGGCCTCCTCGTGGACCTCGTCCCAGCTGTAGCCCAGCGTCCGGACCAGGAACATCTCCAGGAGCCGGTGGTGGCGGACCAGCTCCAGCGCGACCTTGTGGCCGCGAGTGGTGAGGCGCTGGCCACGATAGCTCTCGTGCTCCACCAGGCCTTCGGCGGCGAGGCGGCCCACCATCTCGGTGACCGACGGCGAGGAGATGCCCAGCCGCTGGGCGAGGTCGCTGGTGGGGACTGTGCGCTCGTCGCCGTGCAGGTAATAGAGGGCCTTCAGGTAGTCCTCCTGGGCCTGGCTGAAGGCACTCCGGCGCGCTTCCGCCATCATCGACTAGGTACCCCTAAGGATCTATGAGGCATTGCCTAGAATTGATGTTAGGGTATCCTAATCCTGGCTGTCAATGAGTTCCGGCGCAAAGATTGAAGCCAGGTGATGGCTGAACTGACCGTGAAGCGGACGGCGGCGATCCGGACCGGGGTCCGGCTCGAGGTGCTGACGGTCGGCTGGATGGCGGTGGAGGCGGTGCTGGCGATCGGGGCCGGCGTCGCGGCGGGCAGCGTGCTGCTGGTCGCCTTCGGGGCGGACAGCGTCATCGAGCTGCTCAGCGGCGCGACCCTGCTCTGGCGGCTCCAGCGAGAGTCCCGGGGCGGCAGCCTCGAGACGGTCGAGACGGCCGAGCGGGGGGCGGTACGCGTCTCCGCCGTCCTCCTCTCCCTGCTCTGCGTTTACGTGCTGGTGTCCTCGCTGGCCGGCCTGCTCGTTGGCATCCACCCCGCTCGCTCCTGGCCCGGGTTGGCGGTGGCCGCCGCGGCCCTGGTCCTGATGCCGCTGCTGGCCTGGCGCAAGCGCGTCGTCAACCAGACGCTCGGCAGCCCGGCGTTGCGCGCCGACATCGCCGAGTCGGCCTGCTGCGCCTACCTGGCGGCGGTCACGCTGGCCGGAGTCGCGGTCGACGCGCTCACCGGCTGGTGGTGGGTCGAATACGTCGCTGCCTTCGGGCTGCTCCGCTGGCTGCTGCCCGAGGCACGTGAGGCGATCGAGGCGGCCCGGGAGGGCCGCACCTACATCAGCTGCGACTAGCGCTGAATAGGCGTCGTGTGCCCGTTGGTGCTTGATGCCGGCCTTTGCCGGCATAGACGCCTCTTCCGGTCACCGGTTACCGGCCTTTGCCGGCACTGACGCCTTTTCCGACGCCAAGAGCCGGCGATTCGGAGCCCCTCAGCCCAGTCGCTCAGGGACTGGGTTTCGG
>VBHN01000041.1 GCA_005881155.1 Chloroflexota bacterium
TTACTCGCGGCCCGGTCATGGTGGCACCACGGTACACGCGCCGCGTGCGCCAGGGCAGCTGCCACCGGCCGCCATTAGGTCGAGGTTAGATCGTGGCTTCGGCCGAAAGCGGCTTCGTCAGGTAGGCGAACCAGCCGGGTTCGGCTCGGTCGCCGATCACCAGCTTGTTGACACGGCCACGCTGGTTGCCGATGACGCGCCATGGCAGCTTGGGGTCGTACCCCACCGCATCGACGACCCGCTGCACAGCCTCGCGCGTGGTGTCGGCGGCGATCCGTACGGAGTGCCCTCCGACGTACGCGCTGACCCAGAACTGCCCGTGGTAGGCGCCGCCGGTGTCGCCGATGGTCGGCTCCTTGGAGGTCGCGAAGTTCGCGATGGCAGGCGCAAGCGCGACGAGCGCAGATCCCGCGTCGCGCGGGGCCGAGTCCGGTCGGTAAGGTAGGCACCAAGAAATCCGCAAGCAGCCGGTCGAGACACTTCGGCCTCGGACGTATGACCGTCGATCTGGGTCAGGGCCACAAACGATCCGCTCATCGACAGTGCCTTCCAAAGAGGCGCCGCGAAAGATGCGGAGCGCCTATGCGCCGAAGTAAGGACAATATCCGAGACGCCGATCGAGGGCGATCATGACCACGGAGCGATCCTAGCCGACCCACGACCCTAGAGGCCGTCGCTGACCGCCCTTGGACCGCAGCATGGACCAACCCGCGGAACCGGACCTTGGTCGACGAGCCAGCGACGCCGACCCGAACGGCAGTTTTTTGGACGTAGTGGCTCCGTAGGGAGGGTCGACCTCGGGGAGTGTTTGATCCAATCGGATGACCCCACCTTGGCACCCTATCTCTCAACTGCTGTCAAAACTGCTGTCAGCGAGGGTTTGGTCGGGGTGCTAGGCGCCCTTATGTATAGAAAGATTCAATCGATCTGAATACGAAAACGGTGGTGCCGAGAGGGGGATTCGAACCCCCACGTCCTTGCGGACAACGGTTTTTGAGACCGTCGCGTCTGCCATTCCGCCACCTCGGCAGCCGGAGAGAAACAAAAGGCTACCCCACGACCCGCAACTCATTGACTTCCCCTCGCCGGAAACCGAGAATCCCGGCACCTCAATGGCACAGGTCCCGCCCCCGATCGCTCCGCCCGGCGCGCCTCCGCCCACCCGGCCCAAGCGCCGGGGCTGCCTCGGCTGCGGCCTTGGC
Organism: Chloroflexota bacterium; assembly: GCA_005881155.1. Classification (GTDB taxonomy): domain Bacteria; phylum Chloroflexota; class Dormibacteria; order Dormibacterales; family Dormibacteraceae; genus CF-105. The sequence continues at coordinate 1,203 of VBHN01000041.1, forward strand.
TGCCTCATCCCGGTGGTGCTCATCGTCCTGCTGTTGGTGGGCGGGTTCTACTTCTTGGTGGTCCAGGCGGCCGCCTCGGTTTCGGTGCCGGCCCAGCTGGTCGTGCTCAACCCGGCCACGACCCTGGTCCACGGGGGCAGCGCTCAGCCGGCGACCTCGGGCGCCCAGGTGCACGAGAACGACCAGGTCCGCACCGACGCCAACGGCCGCTCGCTGATCCAGTTCCAGGACGGCAGCATCACCCGGTTGGCGCCCAGCACCCAGATCACCCTGACCTCCGCCCAGTTCGACTCCAAGGGCCGGCTCGCCAAGGTCGGCATCGGCCAGCAGGCAGGCCGGACCATGAACACGGTCGAGAAGCTGGTCGCCGGCAACGCCTCCTTCACCGTCTCCGGGCACTCGGCCAATGCCAGCGTCCGGGGAACCAAGTTCGAGGTCGTCCAGTTCGCCAACGGCGGCGTCCTGCTGAAGACCTACATCGGCCGGGTCCACCTGGCCGGAAGCAACGGAAGCGGCGCCGACGTGAACGCCGGCCAGCAGGCGTCCGCGGCGCCCAACGGGGCGGTGAGCCCACCGGTCCCGATCGCGCCCGACCCCAATGACCCCTTCACCCTCTGGATGGCCTCGGAAGAAGGCGCCAAGGCCGCCGGGCAGCCCGCCACCGCACAGACCAGCTTCAACAACGGCGGCCTGGGCACCGGCCAGACCCAGGCCCAACCCGACTACAGCACGGCCGGCGGCGAGGTCATCGGCGAGCTTGCCTACCCCGGCAGCAACATGCGGCTCACCATCACCGATCCCAACGGCGTTCCCCACCAGAACAGCGGTGGCTCCGTCACCAGGAACGGCAAGCTGGTCGTGGTGGACATCCCCAACGCTCCCGGCGGCGTCTTCAAGATCAGCGTGACCGGCGTCGACGTGAACCCGTCCGAGAACTTCACCGTCACCCTGGTCACCAAGTTCGTCTGCTCGGCCAACCAGCTGGCCGGCGGCGGCTACGTTCGCAACGTGTTGAGCGCGAACGACACCAAGAACACGCTCGTCCAGGCCGGGGCGACCAATGTCAACATCAGCTTCAACGGGGCTTCGGCGGGCGGCGCCAACGTCAGCGGCTCGGGCAACTTCAGCGGCACCAACTTGGCCGGTGCAGCGCTCCTTTACGCGGCCGGGGGTGGGAACCTCGGCGTCACCCTGACCCAGGCCACGGTGAACGGCATCAACGTCAAGCAGCAGGTCTACGACGCCATCGCCAACGCCGGCGGCCACAACCTGGACTCGCTGCAGATCGGCTACAACGTGGAGCGCGTCTACTCCTGCCCCAACAGCTCCTAAGGCTGTCGCGTCTACCGTTCCGCCACGCCGACGCCCGGTTCGGAGCTTAAGCGGTCGCGGTGCGCTGGCGGTCCCGGAGGGAGGAGACGTAGGCGGAGGCGGCAACGGCCGCGGTCGTCCCATCGCCGACCGCCGTGGCGATCTGCTTGGTCAGCTGGGAGCGGACGTCGCCCACTGCCCAGATCCCGGGGATCGAGGTCATCATGTCGGGCCGGGTCAGGATGTAGCCGTTCGGGTCGTGGTCCACGTGCACGTCCAGGATGTCGGAGTTGGGGTTGAAGCCGATGAAGATGAAGACCCCGCCCACCGGCAGCTCGCGGGCCTCCCCGCCCTGGTCGTAGCGAAGGCTCGTCACCTTGCCGTTGCCGGCGATCTCCTTCACCTGCGCGTCCATGATGAAGCCGATCTTGGGATTGGCTCGGGCGCGGTCCTGGAGGATGGGCTGCGCCCGGAACTCGCCGCGCCGGTGGACGATGTGGACCTTGCTCGCGTAGCGGGTCAGAAAGTCGCCCTCCTCCAGCGCCGCGTCCCCTCCGCCCACCACGGCCAGCTCTTCGCCCTTGAAGAAGGCGCCGTCGCAGACGGCACAGTAGGAGACGCCGCGCCCGGCCAGCTCCTCCTCGCCGGGTACCTCGAGCTTTCGGGGCAGGCCGCCCGCGGCCAGGATCAGGGCCGATGCGCGGAGCTCGGCGCCCGACTCGAGCTGCACGACCTTGTCGTCGCCCTCGACGGAGACGGTCCTTACCGGCTCGTACTCGCGGGCGTCGAGGCCGAACTTGATCGCGTGCTCGCCCATCTTGAGGGCCAGCTCGGGGCCGAGGATGGACTCGATTCCCGGGTAGTCCTCGATCAGCTCGGTGTTGTGGAGCTGGCCGCCCAGGGGCCCGCGGTCGACCAGCACGGTCTTGAGGTCCATCCGGGCGGCGTAGAGGCCGGCGGCCAGGCCGGCGGGGCCGCCGCCGACGATGATCACGTCAAAACGCTCTGTCACTTCAATTGAAACCGGGGGCCCGCTCGATCTTATTCAGAGGGCCTAGCCGAACTTGAACTGGACCCCGAAGCCGCCCCTGGGCGTCTCACAGTCGATGTTGGCGAAGGGGCAGCCGATGGCGCAGGCCCCACACTCGATGCAGTTCTCGTAGCTGACCAGGGTCTTGGCCGTCTCCGGGCTCCAGAGGTAGACCCCGGCCGGGCAGAAGTGGTTGCAGTACTTGCCGGTGCACTTCTCGGCGCAGACGGTGTGGTCGAGGACCCGGATGTGGGGATTGCCCTCGTCCTTCTTGTTCCGGACGGTGAAAAGCTTGTCCTCGAGCTTCTCCATCGCTGCCCTAAGTCTAAGGGGGCCCCGGCGAGACCGGCCGAGTCTGCGAAAGACACTTCCAAGATGGCGAAAAGCGAGTTATCTTGTGCTGCTCGCGCGCGGACGGGCGAATAAGGGGGGAAAGCGAGGGATGCTGGCAACTGGGCGCCGCCGAGCGGTGGCCGGCGGCGTTGTCTTACTCCTGATTCTGGCCGCCCTTCTCTATTTCTTCCTCACCCGGGGCGGCAGCGCGGCGCCGACGGCCCCCGCCCACCTCCAGGTCTATGTGGGTACCGTCCAGGTCGCTCCCACCTCGGGCAACTTCAGCACCGCCACCAACGGGGCGACCCTCAACGAGGGCGACACGGTCAAGACGCTCGCCCAATCGAAGGCGGCGATCAACTACTCCGACGGCTCGCTGACGCGGCTCGACTCGGACACCAGGGTCCAGCTCAAGGTCATCGACCATCCGGGGGTGTCCTACAACACCCAACTGGCCCAGACGACAGGCAAGAGCTGGAACCGGGTCAAGGCGCTGGTCGGCGGCTCGACCTTCAAGACCGACGGGCCCAACAGCTCGACGGCCGAAGCGCGCGGCACCGACTACCTGTTCTGGATCCTTCCCGACGGCACTATCAAGGTCGACGACTTCGGCGGCTCGGTGGACTTCACCTTCGCCGGCAAGACCGTCCACCTGACAGCCGGCCAGTTCTCGCAGTCGGCGCCGGGCGGACCGACGACCCCGGCCCCGATCCCCGCCGCCGACCTGAAGGATCCGTTCGTCCTCTTCAACCAGGCCGCCAACGCCAACCCGGGCGCGGACCAGACCGCGATCGGCCCGGACCAATTCCTGAGCACCGGCCAGTCGAGCAGCAACCAGGACGGCTACCTGGCCGACGGGAACAGCGACCTGGCCTTCACGCTCAATTGGCCCGGGTCCACCTTCGGCATGACCCTGGTCGGGCCGGACGGAACCGAGTACCCGGAGCAGGCGTCCTCTACCCCTCCCTACACCCTGGTGGCCAACCACGCCCTGGCCGGGAGGTGGAAGTACCGAATACACGACCAGATCTCGGGGGACAAAGAGCCCTGGGAGATGGTGATCGGCCACCTCACGCCCTCGACCGGCACGCCCCAGGTCATCTTCCCGCCGTCGCCCAAGAAGTGCGAGTACACGGTCCTGGCCGGCGAGACCGAGAAGCATCCCTACCAGGCCTTCTCCTACAGCGGCAAGGTCAGCTTCAGCGCGACGACCGACCTGCCGTCCAAGATCCTGCCCGACTACGCGACCCTCAAAGACAACAAGGACGGCACGGCGGAGGTCACCTTCGCGCCGCCGATCGGCGTGCACCCCTCGGCAGACATCAAGGTGACCGTGAACGGCACCCTCGGAGGGGGCACGGCCAGCTCCGACTGCATCGAGCACGTGGTGGCGGGGACGGCCTCCTCACTGGGCGGCTCGGTGACTTCAGGTGGGTCAGGCGTATCCGGCGTCACGCTGGTCCTGACGCTGCCCGACGCCAGCACCACCTCCAGCGTCACCGATTCCGGCGGCAACTACCTGTTCACCGGGCTCGGCGCCGGCGATTACACCGACTCGCTGGTGGTCCCCAACGGGTACCTGGCGACGGGGCCGACGTCGCAGACCGAGACGCTCGACGGCGCAACCGCCGGAACCCCCCTCAACTTCGCTCTGAATAGGTTCGCGGTGGCGGTCACCTCGCTCCCTAACGGCTCTGTCGGCGATCCCTTCTGCTCGACGCTGAGCCTTACCGGCGGCGTAGCGCCGATCGCCTGGAGCGTGTCTGGCGGCGCGCTGCCAGCCGGCACCAGCTTCGACGGCTACGGCCACTGCTCGGGCACGCCGGTCGCGGCGGGGACCTACAACTTCACCCTGACCGCCACCGACGCGAACGGCCACCGGGCGAGCCAGGGCTACACGGTGCAGATCCTGCCCGCACCGGATATCACAGTGCCCGGTGGCCTGGCGATCTCGCCGCTCGACACCCTCAGGCCGTGGGACACCGGCTTTACCAACCCACAGGCTCTTGCCGCGACGGGCGGGATCCCGCCCTACTCGTGGTCGGTCGCCGCCGGGAGCCTCCCGAACGGGATGTCCGTCGATCCCGTCAGCGGAACCTTCAGCGGCGCTCCGTCGGCGCGCCAAGGCACGTATTCGGCGACGATCCAACTCACCGACTCGGTTGGAGCCAAAGCGTTCCGCAACGTGATCTTCAGGATCGCTCGCGCGCCGTCCTTCCAGACCTCTCTCCAGGGCAACACCGTTCGCGGACAGCCCTTCAGCCAAGCCCTCTGGTTCGACGGCGGTGTCGGGCCCTACACCGTGACGACAAGCGGGCTGGCCCCCGGCCTTCAGGCCACGACTTCTATCGAGCCCGGCGAGGGCGGCCCGCAGCCGGTGGTTACCGTGACGGGAACGCCGACGACCGACGGCACCTACACGCCGGTCTTCACCGTGTCTGACTCGGTCGGTGGGTCGGTGACCTGGAGCGGGATCCTGTTGGTCTACTTCCCGGCGCTGTCCATCTCAGTGCCGGCCTTCCCTGCCCTCGCCGTCGGCACGCCCGTGACGCTCCAGCCGACCGCTGCCGGCGGACTGGGGCCGAAGGCTTGGAGCGCATCCCTTCCGACTGGCTTGTCCATCAACGCGCAGTCAGGCCAGATCACAGGATCACCGACGCAAGCCGATTGCTTCCAGAACATGTGGGTGCAGGTCAGCGACAACTCCACCTCTGTGTACGTCCCCATTGCGCTGGATGTGGTGCCTGCGGGCGGCGCGATCATGTTCTGCTCGACGAGCGGTTCACTGCCTTCCGGCGACATCTCGCTCCCCTACTCGCAGCAGGTGAGGGCCATAGGGGGCGCGGCACCACTGCAGTACTCGCTGAGCGGCCAGGTCCCGGCCGGACTGGCGGTATCGGCGACGGATGGCACGCTTTCCGATGCGGGGTTCCAGACCGGCCAGGGCTCCACCTGGAATTTCAATGTCAACGCCACCGACGGGGGCAACAATCCAGCCACGAAGGCCGTAAGCCTGTTCGTCCACACCCCGCCGACACTGACCGGTGGACCAGGGCCCATCCCCCTGGCGGCCGGCGCGACGGGGACCTCCTACCAGGCGAACCTTGCCTGGACGAGCGCCGGGACTCCCGCGGCGCCGATCACGCCGGTTCTCGAGTCGGGTGCCCTACCAGACGGTCTCTACCTCTACGACTGCAGCAACGGCACGCCGTGCCTCTTCGGCACGCCGAGCGTAGCCGGCTCATTCACCTTCACGCTCGACGTCACCGACGCGTTCGGAGCCAAGCTGCTCGTCCCGGTCGCGTACTCGTTGCTCATCACAGACACGCCGATGACGTTCTCCGATCCCGGCCCGAACCTCCCTCCGAGCATGGTCGGAGACTCGAGATACGGCACGGGCTTCTTCGTCAGCGGCGGCTCGCAGCCGTTTACGTGGGCACAGAACGGGCTGCCTCCCGGCCTCAGCGCCAACTTCAACGGTTCGGACGCGACCATCTCCGGGACACCCACCGCGGCCGGCACCTACACGACCACCTACCGGGTGACGGACAGCACCGGTGCGACGGCCAGCATGGCGTATACGATCGTGATCGACCCCACGCTCTCGATCACGACTCCTGCGCTGCCGAGCGGTGACGTGAACGTGAACTATTCGCAGCCGATCACCGCCACCGGCGGGAGCGGCGGCTACTCCTTCTT
>VBHN01000208.1 GCA_005881155.1 Chloroflexota bacterium
CCAGCGGCCGCACCCGATGTTCCGCGGTTTCGTCGAGGCCGCGGTCGAGCGCAGCGGCATCGACCAGATGGAGCTGCGCCCAACGGAGCTGCTACCGGAAAGCCAGTAACGCTTCCTTCAGCTTCGAGCGTTAACTAGAGAACAAGCAATGACCCTGGAGAGCAACTTGAAAGACCGTCTACCCCTGGCCCCGTCAGCGGCCGAGCTGCTCGGCAACAGCGAGCTCGAGCTGGTCCGGGTCACCGAGGCCGCCGCCCTCGCCGCCGGCCGGATGGCCGGCCGGGGCGACCAGGACAAGGTGAAGAACCTGGCCGCCTCGGCCATGCTGCAGGCGCTCGAGGAGCTCGGGTTTCACGGCCGCGTGGCCCTCGGCCCGCGCGGCGACGGCATCCTCTCCGCCGGTTCGCTGGTCGGCGCGGTCGTCGGTGAGGCCGCGGCCGAGATCGGGGTCTACCCGGTCGAGGGCGCCAGCCTGGTGGCACGCGGGCTTCCTAACGCCATCTCCATGATCGTGGCCGCCGAGCCCGCCGCCTTCCCGTCGCTGCCGGCGGTGGCCCACATGGAGAAGGTGGTGCTCGGCGCCGCCGCCCGAGGCGCGATCGACCTCGACGACGGCGTGGCCGACAACCTGCGCCGGATCGCCTTCGCCCGCGACTGCCGGGTCTCCGACCTCAGCGTCGCCGTCCTTGACCGGCCCCGCCATCAGGGGCTGCTGGAAGAGATCCGGGCCGCCGGCGCTCGGGTGGTCAACTTCGAGGACGGCGACATCACGGCCGGCCTGGTCGCGGCCGCCGACTGGACCGGCGTGGACGCGATGATGGGCTTCGGCGGGCTCCAGGAGGCGATCCTGGCCGCCTGCGCCGTCCGCTGCCTGGGTGGCGACATCGCCTGCCGGCTGTGGCCCCGAAACGACGAGGAGAGGATCCTGGCCGGCGCTGAGGGCGAGCGCGTCTGGGGCATCGCGGACCTCTCCATCGGCGAGCTGACGGTTGCCATCACCGGCATCACGGGCGGGCCGCTGCTGGCGCCCGTCTATTACGGCGGTGGCTGGGCCGAGACGCAATCCCTGGTGCTCTCCACCCGGACCGGGACCGTCCGGCGCCTGACGACGCGCCACCAGCAGCCGCGTCCCCCGGGCTAATCTCCGCTGCGTGTTGGCGGCGCTGCTCGCGGGCGGTGGCCTCGGTTTCCTGGTCGGCGCGCAGGTCGGCCCGATCTGGCTGCTCTGCGCCCGCTCCAGCCTGCGTCACGGCGCCGGCGTCGGCCTCGGCATCGGCGCCGGGGCGGCGGTCGTCGACCTGCTCTACGCGGCCCTGGGGGTTGGCGGGGCGGCGTCGCTGCTGGCAGCGACCGGTCTCCGGCTCGCCTTCGGGCTGCTGGGTGCCGCGGTCCTGGTCGCGCTGGGCGCGCGGACGCTCTACGCGGCGCTTCGGGTGCGCTCCGGCTTTGAAGCCGAGGCCGAGGTCGCCACTCCCTGGACGGCCTTCCGCACCTCGCTGGTGGCGACCGCCTCCAACCCGATGACGATCGCCTCCTGGGCCGCCATCTTCGCGGCCGCCTCGGCGGCCAGCCTGGCCACCACGCCGGCGGCGGCCGCGCTGCTGGTTCTGGGCGTGGGAGCGGGCTCGATGGCCTGGTTCAGCATCCTCTCGCTGGGGATGGGCCGCCTCGGCCGGCGGGTGCCGGAGCGGGGGCTACGGATCGCCGACGGCGCGGCCGGCCTGGGCCTGGTGGGCTTCGGGGCGGCGCTGGCGTACGGGGCCCTGCACGAAGCGCGCTAGTCACCGGCAAGCAATGCACGTCTGCCGGAAAAGGCGCCTATCAACGACCCGCAAAAGGCGTCATCGCCGGCAATCGTCGGTCCGGCTCTGCGTTGCGTCGACTCAACGCAGCCGCGTCCCCGGCTTCTAGTCCCGGCCGCCGGCCGCCTCCTGGTGCCGGTCGGAATTGGCCAGCGCAACCCGCTCGGCCGCGGCGCGCGGGGAGATGCCCTCCTGGGCTGAGAGCTCCAGCATCGCCCCGACCGTCCGGCGCATCGTTTCCGAGATCTTCGCGAAGGCGGCATCCGCCCCCGGCTCCACCATCCCCAGCAGGACCCACCAGGCCCAGCCGTTGGTGCCCGCGTTGGCGATGAAGTCCGGGATGACGAGGACGCCTCGCTCGGTCAGGGCGTCGGTCGCGCCGGCGGTGGTCGGCAGGTTGGCCGCTTCCACCACCAGCCCCGCGGTGACCTGGTCGCAGTTGCCCTCGTGGATGGTGTCGGCCACGGCGGCCGGGATCAAGACCTCGGCGTCGGCCTGCAGCCACTCCTCGCGCGCCAGCTGGCGGTCGCCAGGTCCGACGGCGGCGCGGTCGACCTCGCCATGCTCGTTGCGAGCCGCAAGGTAGCGCCAGACGTCGAGCCCGGCGGGGTTTGCGATCGTCCCCTCCGCATCGGCGATGGCCACGATCTTCACGCCCTTTTCGGCCAGGAAGCGGGCGGTCGAGCCGCCCATGGAGCCGAAGCCCTGGATCGAGGCGCGGGTCTCGGCGGGGTTCAGGCCGAGGTGGAACAGCGCCGCCTGGGCCGCCTCGGCGACCCCGTAGCCGCCGACCAGGTTGATGAGGTCGACCCCGTCCAGCTGGACGTTGAAGCCCTCGGCCGCCCGGCGCCTGACCAGGTCGGGATCGGAGCTGGCGTTGATGATCGCTTTGAAGGTCGTTCCGACGCCGGCCTCGACGAAGACCTTGACCAGCTGGTCCTGGCTCGTCCCCATGTCCTCCCCGGTCCCCATGTAGGTCTCGAAGATCGGGCGCAGGGCGCGGACGAAGCGGACCAGCATGCCGTGCGTCTCGGCGTCATGGGGGTCGATGTCGAGCCCGCACTTGGCGCCACCGACGGGCAGGTCGAGCCCGCCGTTCTTCAGCGTCATGGTCTGCGCGAGGCGTTCGACCTCCGCCAGCGTGCAGCCCTCCCGCACCCGGGTCCCGCCGCCGCTGATGCCGCCGATCAGGCGGTCGATCACCAGGTACGCGTGACGGGTGGTGATGGGGTCGGTCCAGGTGACCCGGAGGAGGGGTTCGTTCACTGACGCTCGGGGCCGAACTCGGGCTTCCGCTTCTCGACGAAGGCGGTGACCCCCTCTCGGAAGTCGTCGGTGGCAAAGGATTCGAGGACGAAGCCGACCTCCATCGCGACGTGCTCCTCGGCCTCGTGGGAGAGGCTGGCCTGGAGCAGCTCTTTTGCCCGCCGCAGCGCACCGCTGGGCATTTGGGCGACGCGTTGGGCCAGCTCCTCGGCTGCGCTGGCCAGCTCTGCGGCGGGATGCACCGACGCGACGAACCCGTGTGCCCGCGCCTCCGCGGCGTCCAGGGGCAGGTTCGTCAGCATCATCCGGGTGGCCACCGAGAGTCCGAAGAGCCGTGGCAGGAAGTAGGAGGTCGTCGAGTCGGGCGAAAGGCCGATGCCGGTGAAGCCAGCCTGGAACCTGGTGCCGTCGGCCGCCAAACGGATGTCGCAGGCGCAGGCCAGGCCCAGCCCGTAGCCGATCGCCGCGCCCTGGATGGCCGCGATCACCGGGGCCGGGCTCCGGTGCAGGCCGAGCAGGCCGTCGTGCACGGCCTTGCCGTCGTCGGCGCTGAGGCCACCATCGCCGGCAAAGGCTTTGAGATCGCCGCCGGCGCAGAAGGTGGGGCCCTCCCCGGAGAGGATCACCGCCCGCACCTTGGGGTTCTTGTGGACCTCGTCGACGGCCTTGACCAGGCCCTCCGCCAGCGCGGGGCTGAGTGCGTTGCGGGCCTCGGCGCGGGTGAGCGTGACGTGGGCGATGCGATCCCTAAGCTCGTAGGAGACGTGCTCGGTCAGCTGCATACGCCTCAGGTTACGGCGCTCCTCGCCGCCCTGTTCCTGTCAGCTTGCTCGCCCTTCGGTGCGTCGCCGCCGCGGGCGTCCCACGCGCCGGGCAGGGCTGCGGTCTCACCCTCGCCCTCGCCCACGGTGCTGCCGGCCTGCCTGCGCGCCTCCGCGGTTCCGGCGACCCCCACCGGCGTCCGGTCGTCCGTCCCCGCCTGGGTCCTGGCGAGCGGGCTCGATCAGCCCGACGACCTCGCCTTCCACGACGGCGTCGTCTACGTCGGACAGCTCGGCAGCGGTCGGGTCGCCGGCGTCGTGCCCGGCTCGCCGCCGGTGCAGAGCACCTGGACCGTACCCGTCGCGGAAGGGATCGGGTTCATCGGCAGCACCATGTTCGTGGCCAGCCAGGGCGACGACAGCGTCAAGGTGATCGTCTCCGACCAGCCCCGGACCCTCCTCCAGCTGCAGCCGGTGGCAGGCAAGGACAACGTCGACGGCATCGGCGTCCAGGGCGACCAGCTGCTGGTGCCGGACAGCCCCAATGGGACCCTGCTCTGGGTGGACGGTTCAGGCCGCATCACCCGCTCCGTGGGCGGGTTCAACCGTCCGACGGGGGCGTGGCCCCTGCCGGACGGGTCGGTGCTCGTTGCCGACGAGTACGGCAACGCCGCCTTCCGGGTCGCGCCCGACGGCTCTCGGACCGCGCTCGTCCAGAACCTGCCGATCGTCGACGACGTGGCCGCGGATCCCCAGGGACACGTCTTCGTGGTCACGCCCGTCGTCAGCGGAGGCCGCCTGGCGGAGCTGGTCGACGGCCGGGCGGTGGACCTCGCGGGCGGGCTCCTGGAGCCGCAGGGCCTCGGCTTCGACGGAGCCGCCAACGTGCTCGTCGCCGAGTCGGCCGCCGGCCGGCTCGACCTCTTCATCCGGAGCTTCAAGCTGGTGCCGCTCGCCCAGCCGCCCGCCGCGGGCCAGCCGGTCTGCCTGGACCTGGTCCGGGCCCCGGGGTTCACCGGCTCGGTGGAGCTGAACGGCCCGAATGGGGTCGAGGTGATAAGGCAGCCCGGCACCACCGACCAGGGCGAGGTCCTGCTCCACCCGGACCTCTGCCAGCAGCGCGGCTGCCCGGTCACCGCCAGCAGCGGCGACCGTACCGACACGCTCTGGATTACGCGCTAAAACGGCCGGGTATAAAGGTTGAGCAAATCATGAGTCAGCTTCCGGGCCAGGTCCCCGGGCCCGCGGAGCGGGGTCCCGAGTTGCCACCGCCGCCTCCCAGCTACGACGACCTGCAGAGGCCGAACCAGCTCCCGCCGCCACCGTCCTACGGCTACGGCCCTCCACCTTCGCTGGACGGGCAGCCACGGGCACGCCCGCAGCAGAGCGGCTTCCTCGGCTGGCTGAGCGCCCTGATCGCCGGCGGGTTCGGGCTCTTCAAGTACGCCGCCCTGCTGGGCGTGTACGGCAAGACCCTGATCACCCTCCTGATCAGCTTCGGCGCCTACGCGATCTTCTTCGGTCCCTGGTTCGCCGGGGCGCTGGTGGTGATGATCCTGATCCACGAGTTCGGCCACGTGATCGAGATCCGCCGTCAAGGCATGAAAGCCTCGGCGCCGATCTTCATCCCCTTCTTCGGGGCCGCCATCTTCCAGCGTTCGCACCCGCAGGACGCCCTGAAGCAAGCCCAGATCGGCATCGCCGGCCCGCTCCTGGGAACGGTCGGGGCCACGGTTGCCTACGTGCTCTACGGCAGCACGCACTGGGTGCCGCTGCTGCTGGCCGCCTGGATCGGCTTCTATATCAACCTCTTCAACCTGATCCCGGCCGGCATGCTGGACGGCGGCTGGATCCTGGGTGCGGTCTCCAAGTGGTTCCAGGTCTTCGGCCTCGCCCTCCTCCTCGCCCTGGTCATCTTCGTCGGGCTGAGCCCGATCGTCCTGATCTTCATTGTGATCGGGCTGCCGACGGTGATCGCCCGCTTCCGCAACGACCGCGACCCCTACTACCAGTCGGTGCCGATCGCGGGTCGCTGGGCGATGGGAGCGGCCTGGCTGGTGCTCGCCATCTTCCTCGGCTTCGCCAGCTACGAAGCGCACGGCCAGCTTCAGCCGTACCTGGCCTAGCGCCACGCTAGGCTAGAATCACTCGCTCCGGGGTACAACTAGAGAAGCCAGAAATGAAAGCCCAGATCCATCCCACCTTTTACGAAGACGCGGTCGTCACCTGCGTGTGCGGGAACACGTTCACGACCGGCTCCACCCGCAAGGAGCTCAAGACCGAGATCTGCTCCAACTGCCATCCCTTCTTCACCGGCCAGCAGCGCATCGTCGACACCGGCGGCCAGGTGGAGCGTTTCAACAAGCGAGCAGCCAAGGTCGCGGCGCGCTAGGGGCCTCATGCCGCTAGCAGACGACCCGGCGGTCCCCGAGAGGCCGGTCTCGCCGCCCCAGGAGAAGTTCTTCTACGGCGGGCAGGCCGTGATCGAGGGCGTGATGATGCGCGGCCCGCATCACTACGCGGTCGCCGTCCGGGACCCCAAGACGAAGGAGATCATCCTGGACCGGGGCGAGTTGAAGGCGGGCATGTACACCAACCGCTTCTGGAAGCTGCCCTTCGTCCGCGGGCTGGCCCTGATGGGAGAGACCATCCACCTGGGCATGAAGTCGCTGATCTGGTCGGTGAACGTCAACGCCGGCGCCAACGACGTGCAGATCGGGCGCAAGGAGATCTCGATCTCGGTGGCGACCTCGGCCGTCTTCGGGAGCCTGATCTTCATCGTGCTGCCGCTGGTGGCGACGGGCTTCGTCGTGCACCGCAGCAGCTCGCTGGCGTTCGCTCTGCTGGAGGGCGCGATCCGGGTCGGCCTGATCCTCGGCTACCTGGCGCTGATCGGCCTCCTGCCGGACGTGCGCCGGGTCTTCCAGTACCACGGCGCCGAGCACAAGACGATCAACGCCTTCGAGTCGGAGTGGCCACTGGACGTGGCCAGCATCCGCAAGGCCTCGCTGCTGCACCCCCGCTGCGGCACCGGCTTCCTGCTGGTGGTGCTGGTGGTCAGCGTGGTCCTCTTCTCGCTGGTGGCGCTGATCCACCCGAACTGGCCGGAGCTGATCCTGAGCCGGATCATCGGCATCCCGGTCATCGCCGGCATCTCGGTGGAGGCGATCCGCTGGATGGCCCGCCACCGCAACAACGGCATCGTCAAGGTGCTCCTGCTGCCGGTCCTGGGGACCCAGAAGTTCACCACCCGCGAGCCCAGCGACGACATGCTGGAGGTCGCGGTGGCAGCCTTCAACGCCGCCCGGGAGGGGGAAGAGGCGGCGGCCGCTTGATCGATCGGCTGGAGTCCATCTCCCGCCACTACGCCGAGCTCGAGCAGGAGCTGGCGAAGCCGGAGGTCGTGACCGACCACGAACAGGTGACCAAGCTGGCGCGCGAGCTGGCCGGGATGCGGGACATCGTCGAGGCCTACCGGGACTACCGCGAGGCCGAGAAGGCCCACCAGGAAGCGCGCGAGCTCCTGCACGCCGAGAAGGACCCGGAGATGCAGGACTACCTCCGCGGCGAGGAGGCGGCGGCCGCGGCGCGGATCGAGGAGTTGAACGAGCGGTTGAAGGTCCTCCTCCTGCCCAAGGATCCCAACGACGACCGCGATGTCATCGTCGAGATCCAGGGCGCCGAGGGTGGCGACGAAGCCGAGCTCTTCGCCCGGGACCTGTTCCAGATGTACACCAAGTTCGCCGACCGGAAGGGCTGGAAGGTGGACCTGATCGACGCCAGGGAGTCGGGCATCGGCGGCTTCAGCAAGGTCGAGTTCGAGGTCAAAGGCCAGGGCGCCTATTCGCAGCTCAAGTTCGAAGGCGGCGTCCACCGCGTCCAGCGGGTCCCCAAGACCGAGTCGCAGGGCCGCCTGCACACCTCGGCGGCTACGGTGGCGGTCATGCCCGAGGCCGACGCGGTCGAGGTCGAGCTGCCGGAGAAGGACATCAAGGTCGAGACCTCCACCTCGACCGGGCCCGGCGGCCAGAGCGTCAACACCACCTACTCGGCGATCCGGATCACGCACCTGCCAACCGGGATGGTCGTCTCGATCCAGGATGAGAAATCGCAGCTGAAGAACCGCGACAAGGCGATGAAGGTGCTCCGGGCGCGGCTCTACGAGCGGAAGCTGGCCGAGCAGCACGCCGAGCAGGACGCGCAGCGGCGGTCGATGGTCCGGACGGGGAGCCGTTCGGAGAAGATCCGCACCTACAACTTCAAGGAGAACCGGGTCACGGACCACCGGATCAACCTCGACCTTTACAAGCTGGACCGGGTGATGGAGGGTGAGCTGGACGAGATCGTCGACGCCCTGATCGCCGCCGAACGCGCGGAACAGCTCGCGGGCGTCTCCAGCTGACCCTGCTCGAGGTACTCAAGCGCGCCGCCGGCTACCTCGAGACGCACGGATCGGCGTCGCCGCGTCTGGATGCCGAGGTCCTCTTGGCCCACTCGCTGGGCATCAAGCGGCTCGACCTCTACCTGCAGTTCGACCGCCAGCTCGCCGAGGCCGAGCTGAACCCCTTCCGCGAGCTGACCGCGCGCCGCGGCCGGGGAGAGCCGGTCGCCTACCTGACCGGGCACAAGGAGTTCATGGCCCTCGACTTCCTGGTCACGCCCGAGGTGCTGGTGCCAAACCCCGACACCGAGGTGCTGGTGCAGCGGGCGGTGGAGTGGGGAAGGTCGCGACCGGGTCCGCTCCGGTTCGTCGACATTGGCACGGGCTCCGGGTGCATCGCAGTCGCCGTCGCCCACTACCTGCCCGAAGCCACGGTCGACGCCGTGGACCTCAGCCCGGCGGCGCTCGAGGTCGCGCGCCGAAACGTGGAGAGGCACGCGGTCGGTGATCGCGTTCACCTCCTGGAGGGCGACCTAGCGGCTCCGCTCGATGGACGCTATGACGCGGTGCTGGCCAACCTGCCCTACCTGCCGGACGGAGTCGAGCTGGGCAGGGAGGTCTTGGCCCAGCCGCCGATCGCGCTCTTCGCCGGGCCGGAGCTGGTGAACCGGCTCCTGGCCGAGCTGCCCCGGCTGCTCGCGCCGGCGGGCATCGCCCTGCTGGAGATCGACCCGGCCATCACAGGAGAGCTGAAGCTGGAAGGCCTGGGCGGGTCCCGAATCCACAAGGACCTCGGCGGCCACGACCGGGTGCTCGAATCCTGGATCTAGGAGAAACCGTCGCCGCGCTCCGAAACGGCGGCGTGGTCGCCATTCCGACCGACACCGTCTACGGCCTGGCGGTGCTGCCGGGCGGCGAGAGCAAGGTTTACGCGTTGAAGGGCCGCCCCGACCAGCTGCCTTTGATCCTGATGGTCGCCGAGGCGGTGGCGGCGGAGGCCTACGTCGACGTCGACCGGCGTGCCCGCGCCTACATGGAGCGCTGGTGGCCGGGTCCGCTGACCATCGTCCTCCCGGCCGGGGAGGGCACGCTGGGGGTCCGCATCCCCGACCACCCGCTGGCGCTGGAGCTGCTCCGCGCGGCCGGCCCGCTGCTGACCACCAGCGCCAACCGGCACGGAGAGCCGCCAGCCCTGACCGCCGAGGAGGCCGGTCGCCTGCCGGGCCTCGCCGGGGTGCTCGACGGCGGAACCGCGCCGGGCGGCGAGCCCTCGACCGTCATCAGCCTGCTGCCGGGGAGGGAGCTGACGATCATCAGGGAGGGCGCCATCAGCTCGCACCTCCTGGGCGACGAACACATCTGACCGGTGACTCCCCGGACCAGGCCCACCCTCCAACTAGGGCGATAGGCGGCCTTCGGGAGGGATGGCGCCGGCGATGCCCCCGACGGTCGCTCCGGTCGCGGCCCCCAGGATGACCACGTTGAGGAAGGGCACCGCCGGGAACTTCAGGATGTCGAAGGAGGTGTTGGGGTTCGGGACGTTGGCCAACTGCGCGTTCCAGGCCGCATCGCCGATCCCGGCTCCAACCAGTCCGCCAACGATCACGCCGCCTATGACCCCGCGCACGCCGAGGCCCGACGTCCCGCCGTAGACGCCGCCGATGAAAGTGCCGACGAGAGCTCCCAGCCGGTAGCCTTCGAGCGGCCCGAGGAACTGGACTCCGACCCCGACCACGGCACTGAAGACGGCTCCGATCACCGCTCCCAGGACCACGGCGATGAAGATGATCCGGGCGTAACGGAGGATCCTCTCGCGACTGAACCTTTCAACAACCACCACAAACGCCTCCTTCGCCGAGCTGCGGTCAAGGCCGCCATGGCACCGGACGACTCAAATCCTGTCTGGAAAGGCACCCAGGATCACTCTCACCGGCCTGTCAGTCGCTAGCGTCAGCGCTCTCAATAAATGGATCGGGTCTGCGCCAGTGACCCTGGACCCCAGATTCCGCGCGGAATGTCACGCGGAATCGCTTTCCGCGCACGTTTCCGCGCGGAAACGCCGGCCCGGCCCTCCGACCGCCGCGCCTAAGCTTGTGGCGTGATCGAGGCGACCCTCAACCTGCGGGTCCTTGAGCGCGCTGATCCCGACGTTGCGGCGCTGATCCGCAAGGAGTACCGCCGCCAGAGCGACACCCTGGAGCTCATCCCCTCCGAGAACCTGGCCAGCGCGCCGATCCTGGAGGCGCTCGGCACCCTGCTCACCAACAAGTACGCCGAGGGCTATCCCGGCAAGCGCTATTACGGCGGCTGCGAGGTGATGGACGAGATCGAGGACCTCGCCATCGCCCGTGCCAAGCAGCTCTTCGGCGCCGAGCACGTCAATGTCCAGCCCCACGCCGGCAGCCAGGCCAACATGGCCGTCTATTTCGCGGTCTGCCAGCCCGGTGACCGCGTCATGGGCATGGATCTGGACCAGGGCGGCCACCTGACCCATGGGAGCCCCGCCAACTTCAGCGGCAAGCTCTACGATATCCACTCCTACGGCGTGGACCGGGACACCGAGCTGATCGATTACGACGTCGTGGAGAAGCGGGCCGAGGAGGTGCGCCCGAAGCTGCTGATGGTCGGCTACAGCGCCTACCCGCGGGTCATCGATTTCGCCCGCATGCGCCAGATCGCGGACGGCGTCGGCGCGACCATGGTCACCGACATGGCCCACTTCGCGGGCCTGGTGGCCGGCGGCGCCCACCCGAGCCCGGTACCGCACAGCCCGATCGTCACCACCACCACCCAGAAGACGCTGCGCGGCGCCTGGGGCGGGATGATCCTCACCGACGAGGAGCACGCGAAGGCGGTCGACAGCGCCCTCTTCCCGGGCAGCCAGGGCGGTCCCTTGATGCACGCGATCGCCGCCAAGGCGGTCTGCTTCGGCGAGGCGCTGAAGCCGGACTTCAAGGTCTACGCGCGCCAGGTGGTGGCCAACGCCAAGGTGCTGGCGGAACGGCTCCAGGCGCGCGGCCTGCGGCTGGTCAGCGGCGGCACCGACAACCACCTGATGCTCATCGACCTCAGGCCGAAAGGCCTCAAGGGGCGGCAGGTCCAGGACGTGGCCGACACGGTCGGGATCACCGTCAACCGCAACTCGATCCCCTTCGACGAAGGCTCCAAGTTCAATCCCAGCGGGGTGCGCCTCGGGACGCCCAGCGTCACCACCCGCGGCATGGGCCCAGGGGAGATGGGGGAGATAGCCGACTGCGTCGCGGACCTCATCGAGGGCCTCGAGGACGCCGCCAACCTGGAGCGGATCCGGGAGCGGACCCTCGACCTGACGCGGCGCTTTCCCCTGCCTTATTCGCTGACCTGAGTTGGCCTCCATCTACCTGGAGGACTTTTTCAGCAGGGCCTTTCTAGGCAGCTTGGCGAGCAGCCTGGTCCCGGCCGTCGGGCCCTTGCTCCTGGCCGCGGCGGCAACCGTGGTCCTGACGCCGGCGGTGATGCTGCTGGCCCGAAGGGTGGGCGCGGTGGCCGTGCCCGGAGGGCGGCACATCCACCTCAGCCTCACCCCCAAGCTGGGCGGTTGGGCGCTCTACCTGGCCTTCGCCGCCGCGGTCGCCTGGTCGCTGGGGGTCAGGGACTGGCGCATCGTCGGCCTGCTCAGCGTCTGCGGCTTCGCCACCCTGATCTTCACCTACGACGACCGCTTCCAGATGCCGCCCTGGACCAAGCTGGGTATCGAGACCGGCCTCGCCCTGCTCGCCATCTTCGGCTTCGGGATGAAGATCGGCTTCTTCACGTTGCCCGGCGGCCACGTCGTCGAGCTGGGCCTGCTCGCCTATCCGCTGACGCTGCTCTGGCTGGTCGGCATGCAGAACACCATCAACCTCCTGGACGGGATCGACGGACTGGCGGCGGGCGTCGTCGGGATTGTCGCCGTCGTCCTCGCCGTCGCCGCGATCAGCAAGCAGGACGAGTCCGAGGTGATCGCCGCCGCGGCCCTCGCGGGCTGCTGCTTCGGGTTCCTGATCTTCAACTTCCACCCGGCCAAGATCTTCATGGGCGACTCGGGAAGCCATTTCCTGGGGCTGGCCCTGGGACTGCTCTCGATCCTGGGCGTCGCCAAGGTGGCGGTCGGACTGGCCCTGGCGGTGCCCATCCTGGCACTCGCGGTCCCCATCGCCGACACGGCCTGGGCGATCATCCGCCGGCGCCGGCAGGGCCGCGCCATCAGCCACGCCGACAGCCGGCACATCCACCACCAGCTGCTCGACTTCGGCATGAGCCAGCGGCAGGCCTGCCTGATCTTCTATGGCGCAACCGCCATCCTCGGCGCGCTCGGCCTGATGATCTTCGGCCACAAGCGGATCCTGGCCGTGGTCGTGGTGATGATCCTGGTCTGTCTCTCGACGGTCGCCGGCGAACGCCTCCAGGACGTCCGCCGCCTGGTCCCCGTCCCGGGCTTCCGGCGCCTGCTCCCGGCCCCGGAGCCGGAATGAAGCCCGTCCCGACTCGGGGCGATCTGGCGGGCATCGGCGTCGGACTCGCCGTCGCCTTCCTGGTGCCCTTCTTCGCGGGTGTGGGCGTCGACGCGATGGCGCACACGGGGCCGGTATTCTTGTTGATCGGTCTCGGCCTCGGCATCTTGTCGGTGGTGGTCTTCGCTTACGTGAGGTTCAAGCAGTTCATTTGATGGCGCACGACCCGGTGCGGGCGACGACGATCGCCACCGTCTTGCTGGCGGCGGCCGCATTGGCCTCCTTCCCTCTTCTCGGCTGGCCGGTCGCCGTCGGGCTGGCGATCGGCCTCCTGCTCGGCGGCCTGAATCCGATCCTGGCCCGCCGCCTGCTGGGCGGGGGACTGCCCTTCCAGGCGAGCAGCCTTTTCCGGTTGCTCGTGATCTCCTCGGCGGGCGTCGGGACCGGGTTGGCGCTGGGTGTTCCCTGGGCGCCGCTGGCCGGCCTCGCGTCGGCTCAGCTGGTGCTGTTCACGGCCTCGACCGCGTCCTACCTCCGGCAGCGACCGTGACCTTCCTGGCCGAGCAGCCGCCAGTCACCCACCCGACGGTCTCGATCGTCCCCGGCTGCAACTCCGTGCTCTGCACGGTCAGCTGGGACAGCCTGCTCTCGAGCGCGATCGCGATCGTGGTGACGATCGCCGTCATGCTCTTCATCTCCTCCCGGCTGTCGCCGCGCGTCCCCGGCAAGATCCAGGTCTGGGTGGAGACCTTCTACGGTTTCGTCCGCGGCCAGCAGCACCACATCGACGAGAAGGCGACCTTCATCGTGCCGCTGGCGATGACGATCTTCTTCTACATCCTGATCGCGAACTGGATCGCCTTCCTGCCCCTGGCAGGCCCCATCCATCCGGCCACCAGCGATTTCAACCAAACGCTGGCGATGGGCGTGCTCGTCTTCCTGGTGGTCGAGTGGTACAGCCTCAAAGTCCTCGGGGTGAAGGGCTTCTTCCGGCGCTTCACCAAGCCCTTCGATCTCCCCGGCTGGCTGCAGCCGGCGCGCTACACGATCTTCCTGCTCATCAACGTCATCGAAGAGATCACCAAGCCCCTGACCCTGGCACTCCGGCTCTTCGGCAACATCTTCGGCGGCCTGGTCATGCTCTGGGTGCTGACGGCGTTGGTCCCCCTCATCCCGATCCCGATCGTCCCGGGTGTGTCGACCGTCCTGTCGATCCTTTTGGTCGCGGTCTGGAAGGCGTTCGACGTCGGCTTCATCGGCCTGATCCAGGCCTTCATCTTCGCGTTCCTGACCATCGTTTACTTCGAGCTCGCGCGCGAGGGTCTCGAAGAACCGGCACACGCCCAAGCGGCGCCCGCGTAAGGAGGAAAAGTCTTCACATGAACCACGCAATCGCAATCGCCGGCGGCCTGATCAGCGCCGGCCTCGCGCTCGGGGGCGGCGTCATCGGGGCCGCCTTCGGTGACGGCCTGGTCGGCAACGCCGTCATCGCCGGCACCGCTCGTCAGCCTGAGGCGCAGGGCCGCCTCATGACCACCTTCTGGATCGTGGTCGCGCTCGTCGAGGGCATGTACTTCATCAACCTCGCGCTCGCCATCGGCCTCTTCATATTCGTGGTCGCCCAAGGAGTTTCCTGAGCTTGTTCCTCGACACCGCGCCGGCCAACGTCCTCACCGTCAACGCCACCTTCTTCATCGAGCTGGCGGCCTTCCTGGTGATGCTGGCCGTCCTCTGGCGGTACGCCTACCCGGCGATCGAGCAGGCGGCCGAGAGCCGCCAGCGAGCGATCGCCGAGGCCCTGGAGGGCGCGGAGAAGGCCCGCGCCGAGGCTGAGGAGCGGCTCCAGCAGGCGGAGAAGAGGCTCGACGATGCCCGCGCCCAGGCCCAGGAGGTCATCGCCGGCGCCGCCAAGTCCGGCGATCAGCTGCGCGAGGAGCTGCGGGAGAAGGGCGAGGAGGAGTACCGGCGCCAGGTCGGGAAGGCGGTCAAGGACATCGAGGCCGCCCGCCAGCAGGCGGTGCAGTCGGTTCGGAACGAGGTGGCCGAGATCGTCGTCACCGTGACCGAGAAGGTCATCGGCGACGTGGTCGACGTAGCGGCGCACAGGAAGCTGATCGACAAGGCGATCCGCGAGGTCGGCGTTGGCCAGGAGCGCTAGCCGCTACGCCCGCGCGATCTTCGAGCTCGCCACTGAGCAGAAGGCCGTCGATCGCTGGTCGGAGCGACTGCGCACGATCCAGGAGATCTTCCACGACCCCGCCGCGCGAGCGGTCCTGGCGAACCCGAGCCTGCCGACCGAGACGCGGGTCAAGGCGGTCGACGCCCTGGACCTGCCGGGCCTCGGGCCGGAAGGCCTGAACCTGATGCGCCTGCTCGTCGCGCGCCACCGGGTGGAGCGGATCGATGAGATCGTCGAGGGCTACGAGACGCTCGCCGACGACGCCGCCGGCCGGGTCCGGGCGACCGTCACGACCGCCATCCCGCTCTCCGAGGCCGACCGGGAGGCGCTCGGCCGGGACCTCTCCCGGGGTCTCCAGAAGGACGTTCGGCTGGAGGCCCGGGTCGACCCGGCCATCCTCGGCGGCCTGGTCCTGGAGGTGGGAGACCGGCTCACCGACGCCAGCGTGGCGACCAGGCTGGACCAGCTCCGGCGCCAGGTCCTCGTCCAATGAAGTTCGCAATCGAGAGGGAAGTGCAGAGTTGAGCATCGGATCGCACGACATCACCGACGTCATCAAGGCCCGGCTCAAGGACTTCAAGGCCGAGCTGGTCACGTCCGAGG
>VBHN01000042.1:0-5064 GCA_005881155.1 Chloroflexota bacterium
AGACCAGCTCTCCCAGACCAAGGATGGAAGCAAAACCGGGAAGGTCTGGCGCGAGGAGGATGGCGAAGAACTCAGCGGTCCAGCCAAGGCCCGCGATGATGAGCAAGACGCCGAGCACTTTAGGTACGTAGGCCGACTTGATCACCAGGTAGCCCAGCGGGAAAAGCCAGAGGCCCCAGAACAGCTCCTGAATGTCAAAGCCATTGCTCTGAATGTTGGTGAAGAGCAATACAAATTCGCTCGATTGGGCTTGTCCGAATCCCGCCGCGTACTTCGCACTGGTGGCGAGTGTGAGCGCGGAGTACTGATTTAGCCCGTTGAGGTAACCCACCGTGACCATGACAGCGACGAGGATGACCATCGCAAAGGCAGCCACTTCGTCGACGCGCTTGAGCAAGTGGTACAGGGCGAAGGCCAACAAGAGAAAGCCCACCCATGACAACAAGTCGGCGACCAGCGCGAAGCGGAATAGAGTGGCGGACGCGCGGATGTTGTCGGCCGTCGCTGCCGCGTCGCCCGATTTGATGATTCCGCCGCGCACTCGAACGGCGAACACGAAGAGCACGCTCGTACCGAGGTACAACACACCAGCGAGCCTTGCGAGGCTTCTCGGTGAGGTCATTTGGCGGCTCCCCCTGCAGACGACGTCATCAACGCGGGCTGCCTCGAACCTCGCCCGGCTGCTGAGAAGGCACCCTCATTCGCGTGGCCAGGTAGACGCACATTCCGATTGGTGCGGCGAGCAGCAGCAGGCTGACTGTGAATAGCACAGCGCCGACGGCTGTTTGGCCCCACTTGGGACCCGCGTCCGCCATCGAGACGAACCAATGGAAAGTCGACATGACTAGAAGAACTCCTGGATAGCCGCCAGGAGGTAGAAGGGTGCCCAGCACTTTTTCGCGCGTACTCCACGCTCTCGACGCCCACAGGAGGACGACTCCGACCGGCCACGCCAACAGCATGAGCGCCAGGGTGAGAACCTCCAGCGTCCGAAAACGGCGCAATCCTGCGGCAGGCAGTCGGCGCTCCTCCCCGCTGCGCGCTTCTGCCGCAATCTCCGCCGGGTCGCCGAGCCGATCCAGGAGGTTCATCAGGCCGGCGTCCGACTCGTCGACCATCGCGGAGCGCTCGGCGGCGATGTGGCTACGAATCTCGTCGACTATCTCGTGGCGCTTTGCGGCGGGCAGATCCGCCAGCTCGATCTCGAGGCGGAGGAGATACGCATGGACCAATTGGTTCGCTCGGACGGCGGTCATTTCTGTCTCCCTCCGTCGGGAAAGATCTCGTTCACAGAGTCGCGAAACCTGAACCGCTCAGCGCGGAAATCGGCGACCGCCTTCTGGCCGGAGCGGCTGAGCCGGTAGTAACGACGTGGGGCGCCGGTCGGCGTATCGCGCCATTCCGTCTCGACGAAACCCTCGGAACGCAGCCGGCTCAGAAGGGGGTAGATGGTGCCCTCGCTGACAAGGATCTGTCCTTTTGTACGCAATAGCTGGATCACCTCACCGCCGTAGAGCGGCGCCTCCTTCAGCATCGCCAGCACGCAGTACTCGATGACGCCTTTGCGAAGCTGCGTTGCGAGCCCATCGATTGGCACCGACTATACTGTAGAGCAAGGAACCTTGTATTGCAAGGCTTGATCGGGCCGTAAAGGTCCTCAGTCCGTGCGGCGTCGGGTGAACCAGGCGGCCGCAATGGCGCCTGCAGCGACGCTGGAGGCGGCACCGATGAGCGGGTGCTCGCGCAGCCAGAGTTGGACACTCCGGCGCCTGCTCTCGGCAACGAATGGACCCTCGGCGCCGCGGTCTCCGGGTATCGGCTCAAAGAGGTTGTCCGCCCGTTCAGGTTCCTCGGGTTCCGCGCGCTGCTGAGCCTCGTATCCGCTGCTGGCGAGGTAGCGGTCCGCCAGTCCGGGCGCGAGCTTCTGGCCCAGGATGGCCTTGAGCGCACTGCCCGCGACCACCATCTCGCGAGCCGGATGTTCGGCAGCGTAGAGGATGGCTTGTGCTGCCATCTCGGGCGCGAAGATGGGCGGCACCGGCTGTGGCCGGCGGGGCAGGCGATTCCGCATCACATCGAATTGCGGGGTGTTGACGGCCGGCAACTGCACCATCGTCAGGTGGACATGGCTTTGGTCATGCAGCAGTTCGGACCGCAGCGAGTCAGTAAAGGCGCGGACCGCGGCCTTGCTCGCACAGTAGGCGCTCTGCAGCGGGATAGATCGATAGGCCAGGGCTGACCCGACCTGGACGATTGTTCCCCGGTCGCGGGCGAGCATCCGCCTCAGAGCCGCCAGCGTGCCGTGAACGGTGCCCAGGTAGTTGACCTCCATCACACGCCGGAACTCCTCAGGCGTCATCTGAGCCGCGGGCGAAAGGACTGTCACCATGGCATTGTTGACCCAGACGTCGATCGCCCCAAAGCGATCTTCGGTATCGGAGGCCAGCCGTTCGAGGGCCTCCGGATCGACGACGTCACCTCTCAGGGTCAGTGCGGAAGATCCCAGCTCCCTTGCTTCTCGCGATGCGGCCTCCAGCCCCTCGCTCGACCGGGAAATCAGGCTTAGGCGGTATCCGGCCGCCGCGAAGGCCCTGGCCGATGCCCGACCGATGCCGCTCGAAGCTCCAGTGATGACCGCAACCTTTCCCGCCATGGATACTGTTTCATTATCTGATAGTGGACTGGCTGGGCTGGCTCACCTTCGGTTTCATCGCGACCGCAGTTCTCACCGCGATCATGGTGGGGGCTCAGCTCGCTCGTCAGACCCGGATGGATCTGCCGACCATGCTCGGAACTCTGGTCACCGCCGACCTGGACCGGGCCCGGGTCCCGGGGATCCTGATCCACTTCGCCAACGGGCAGTTCTTCGCGCTCTTCTACGCCTCCGCCTTTGCCCTGATGGGACGATCCGGGTGGCTGCTCGGCGCGCTCTTCGGATTGGTGCACGGGTTGCTGGCGCTGACCCTGATCATTCCCGCCCTCCCCTCAATCCATCCGCGGATGGCCTCCGAGAGGGCGGGATTCGAGCTCGCTCTTCTCGAGCCGCCCGCCTTGTTTGCTCAGAACTACGGGCGGCGGACGGTGGCGATCACCCTGCTGGCACACGTGGCTTATGGCGCGATCCTGGGGGCCTTCCTGAAGCCTTAGCGGCCTCAATCGAGAGGGCGGCCGCGACCATGGTCGAATGACTGAGCGCCTGGGGGTGGTTGCCGAGCATCTCGCCAGTCACCGGGTCGACCTCTTCGGCGAGCAGGCCCAATTCGCCACCAAGCTCAACGGCTTCGGCCATCAGTTTCTCCGCCTCGTCCACACATCCGGTACGCGCCAGCGCGTCGACCAGCCAGAAGCTGCAGGCAAGAAGGCACCCTCTCTGGGCTCCTCGCCCCCGCCTGGAAGATTTCGATACAGAAGAACCCCGCCGGCCCCAAGTCGCTCCCGCACGGCCGCGATCGTGGCGCGGATGCGGTCCGGCCGGTCCGACTCCAGCTCCGACATGGCGACCAGCAGCAGCGACGCGTCCAGGTCATCGGAGCCGTAGGCGGCGCTGTACGAATTGAGGCTCGGATTCCATCCTCTCTCGCGGACCTCGGAGCGCAGGGCCATACTTTCCCGCTCCCACCGGTCCGCGCGCTTCAGGTCCTGACCGCGCTGGCGCGCGATCCGGACCGCACGGTCGAGCGCGACGAACGCCAGCAGCTTCGACGAAACGTGCTGACGGGGCTCGCCGCGTTCTTCCCAGATCCCCGCATCGGGGTCTCTCCAGCAGCGCGCCACGAAGTCCGCCAAGGACCGGGTCATCCGCCAGCTTGGACCGTCGAGTGGACATCCGTGACTGACGATATGCCAACCGGTGTCCACGACCCAGCCGTAGACGTCAAGCTGATGCTGATCGGCGGCCGCGTTGGCAGCCCGCACGGGGAGGCTTCGCCGATAGCCGGATATGCCCCGGATCTCGCGCTCGGCGTGGCCCGGCGTGCCATCGAGGGTGTAGAGCACCCTCATTCGTGGGAGCGTGAGCCGGCTCGCGATCTCCAGCCAGCGCAGGAAGGCCTGGGCCTCCTCCGTGCGACCGGCGGCCAGGAAGGCGCCCGAGCCGATGCCGGCGTCACGAGGCCAGGCGTAGCGATAGTCCCAGTTGAGATCAGCGCCCATCCTCTCGGGCAGGGAGGTGGTCGGAGCTGCGAGCGGGGCACCCGAGGGCGAGTAGGTCAGCTGCCGGAGCGTGATCAGGCACCTGATCACGGCCTGCCGAAATGAGCCCGCGTATTCGATCTCACCGGCCCAGCGCCGCCAGTCGCGGTCCGTCTCCTCGATCAGCCCCAGGGCGTCGGTCTCGGCCAGCAGGATCGCCGGCGTGCGATCGGCGAGAGAGGCGACCAGCGTCAGCCTCCCTCCTTGCCTGAGTCGGATCGATTTCGGAACACCGGGCTCGGGCGCTTCGCTACCGAAGCACTGGAACACAACGGCGAGCGCACCCCATTCGCAAATCAGGGCCCGCCCCCGCCGGCTCGACCGCGGCCGCTGCCCCGGAAGCCTCAGTCGAGGATCGAAGAGGATGCGCACGTCGACCTCGCCCGAGGTGCAGATGACGTGTCGAACCAGGGCGAGCTGCGGACAGAGGCCCTTAACGCTCACGGGCATGGCATCAGTTACCGTCGCGGCTCCGCCTGCCCCCCTCCACCTGGTTTCGAGAACGGCTGATTCGGACCGGTAAGAGCGAGCTTCGATCTCGCCCTCGACCGAGACCTCGAAGCGGCCGCCGTGGTCGGCATCGATCAGGCGACCGAAGACGGGATCGGCGTCGAAGCGGGGCACGCAAAGCCAGTCAACGGAGCCGCCCCGCGACACGAGGGCCGCGCTGCGGGTGTCGCCCAGGAGTGCGTACTCACCGATCGGGGGCTGAAGCAATTCTTGTAGCTGCTCCTAGACTAATAACTGATATGGCCAATGACATGATTGTCGTGATTGGTGGCGGACTGACCGGCGCTGGCGCTGCGTTCGAGCTGCGCCGCCTCGGGTTCGACGGCGGGCTCACGCTTGTCGGCGCGGAGTCGCACCTGCCCT
>VBHN01000042.1:5071-7946 GCA_005881155.1 Chloroflexota bacterium
CGCTTGTTGCGCCGCGTGACGACTACGAGCGCCAGGGCATCCAACTCGTACTCGGCAGACGGGCGGTCGATGTCGATGCGAAGCGACACAGGATTCGGCTCGACGATCGTGCCGACATGAAATATGACCGGCTCCTTGTCGCCACTGGCGGTCGCAAGCGCCGGCTTCCATTCGCAGGCGCGGACCTGGATCGCGTCTTCGACCTGCGCACGGTCGACGATTCGGAGCGCATCAAGAAGCTGGCCAGGCCAGGCCGGCGGGCGGTCGTGATCGGGCTCGGCTTCATCGGCTGCGAGGTCGCGGCCTCGCTGCGGATGCTCGGTCTCGACGTAACCGCCATTGATCCAAACCATGTGCCCCTGGCAAGAGTGCTCGGACCTGAGGTCGGCTCAGCGATTGCGCATCTCCACCGTGGTCGAGGCGTGCAGCTGGTGATGGAGGAGGGTGTTGAACGTCTGGAGGGCGCGGGAGCCGTTGAGCGAGTTGTCACGAAGGGCGGCCACCGGTTGGATTGCGACTTCGTCGTGGCCGGCATCGGTATCGAACCGGACGTCGACCTTCTGAGGGCGGCCGGAGCAGCCACCTCGGACGGCGTGGACGTAGACGAGAGTTGCAAGACCAGCCTGCCTGATGTCTTTGCCGCCGGTGACATCGCCAGTCAGCGACACCCGATCTTCGGGCGAATCCGGGTTGAGCACTGGAACAACGCCGACCGCCAGGGCAAATTCGCCGCTGCTGCCTTGCTTGGCCGCGATACGGCCTATGACTACGTGCACAGCTTCTGGAGCGACCAGTTCGATCAGAAGCTCGAGTACGTCGGCTTCGCAAAGAAATGGGATCGAGTTGAGGTGGACGGCTCCCTCCTCGATCTCGATTTCATCGCCCGCTACTACGGTCAAGGGCGGCTGCTCGCGGCGGCGGCCATCGGCCGCGGCGGGGACCCCGAGGCGGAGGGGGAGAGCGAGCTCAAAGAGATCGCCACCCAGATACGCGCCGAGCCGGCCATCCGTCCCTGAGTCTCATATCGCGTCGATGAGCGCGGCCATCCGGAAGCCCTTTTCGTTAGCCCGCCCGCATCGTGACTGGTCAGGTGCACGGCGGCTCTTCCACGTACATGGTGTCCCGATAGCGAGGATCCTTGGTCGACGTGCTCGCGCAGAGGCAGCGCTGCACTCTTGCACCGTCTTTGGCGAGCGATTCCCAGCGTTCGCCTGAGTGCAGCTCGCGGAAGCGTTGGTAGGCCATTTTTGAATTGCCGATCCCCGCCTTCCCAAGCTCGATCAGCCGTAACCGCGCGCCAGCAAGTACTTGGCGCCAGCCTGGATGGCCGCCCGGTCGGCGACTGAGAATCCGAAAGTGTCGGCAAGGCGGTCGGTGAGGTTGAACGCGAAGGCGACCGCAAGAGCATCCTTGACCTGCTGCGGCGATGCGCCGGCCTCGAGGGCCGACCGGACATCCGCGGCCTCCAGGTCACCTTCCTCGGTCAGCTTCCCGAGCATCTTCAAGGTCGACCGCAAAGGTTCCTCGACGGGTGAGGAGTCAAGATCGGCGAGCGCAGCAGACACCTTGTCCGCATCGTCATAAGCCATCGATGATGTCGCCGTGTGGGCCAGGACGCAGAATTCCGTCCGGTTCACCTTGGAGACGAAGGCCGCCATCAGCTCTCGATCGGCTACAGTCCACTCGGAAGGACCGCGCATCGCTTCTTGGGTGAGCCCGCCCGCTGGGTAGAAGTCAGGGCGGTAGAGCGCCAATTTGACCGCATCCACCACCGGGTGCCGGGAAACCAACCTGATCAGGCCAAGCAGCGCCTTGTTCCTAATGCTGTGTCCGCGCTCCAGGATAGAGAGGCGCACGCCTACTTCACGACCGCTGCGGCGTCGAGGGCTGTGAGCCCGCTCTGGTATTGCCGAGTGGCCGCCCCGACCGCAGCACACACGACAACCTCGAAGATCTGATCCTCGCTCAGTCCGGCTGCGCTTGCTGACGCGATGTCCTGATCGGTCACCGCATAGGCGTGGTGGACGACCTTGTCGACCAGCTCACTGAGTGGACTGTCGAGGCCGGAGTTGTTGAACGCTGCGCGTCGCAGGTAAGCAGGCGCTTGGCCATTCCCATCGAGGACTCGCGTAACCAGTGCTGCGTGCAGTGCGGAGATATCGGACATCGATGTGTCTGGCCTCGTGGACCGCGCTGGCTTGCCGGTGAGGGCGGCGGCGGCTGGTGGAACTCGGACCATCTTATCGCTGGCGAATCTCCCGACGTTGTGCTAAGGGCCGATGATGGGTTGGTGGCCCTGGCGGCACCCTGGCTAGTGGAGGCGGGCATCCACCCCAAGGTCATCCAGGAGCTAATCGGCCATAAGACGATTGCGACCACCCTCGACACCTACAGTCACGCGCTGCCCGTCCCGCACGGACAGGCGATCAGGGTGTTCCGCGGGTGAATATGGCGAGAGACACAGCAGTTGACCCCGGGCTCAATGTGACTAACGTGAGCCATGCGGCCGCGCCTCGTTGACGATGATTCCTGTGGTGCCGGTCGGATTGGCTTCGAGTGGCGCCGGTGTGCACGCGCAAAGTTCGGCGGCTCGACGCGATTAACACCGGGCATGCTGCAGTGACCTGGCTCAGCACGGTCGGGATCGGATCGATCAGGGTGTGGCGATTTGCTCGCGGATGGCGTCCCTGCAACGGGGGTTGGTGTGAGGTCGGGCGCCATTGATGGATTTGTGAACTTCACAGGTTGGCCAAACGCTTTGGAAACCTGGAGGCTGTCAGTGGGCGAGTGGCGTTTTTATCGGTGAGTACATCCTAATATTGGTAGGAATCGGATACATGCTTTTCGGACCACGAGTCTATTCTCAGACCCGTTA
>VBHN01000043.1 GCA_005881155.1 Chloroflexota bacterium
CGGCTGCAGCTGCGCCAGCACCTCCATCGTCGTTCCCGGTCGCGGGCTGTCGTCCTTGCTGAAGAGCTCGCCGTTCGGCAGCGGGACCGGGACGATCTCGCGCTCGAAGAAGCCGTTGTCGCGCGCCTTCACGGCCGCCTCCTGGCTCTTCACCGCGTAGCGGTCCATCTCCTCGCGGCTGATCTTCTCCCGCTCGGCGACGTTCTCGGCCGTCTGGCCCATGGCGATGTAGATGTCCGGGTATTCCTCGGTGTTGCCAGGCACCAACTTGGGGTTGAAGCTGTCGGGCGGGTCGGGGTAGCCGCTGCCGTAGCGGGAGACGCACTCGACCCCGGCGCTGACGAAGACGTCGCCCTCGCCGGACTTGATCGCGTGGGAGGCGATCCGGGTCGTCATCAGCGAGGAGGAGCAGTAGCGGTTGACGGGAAGCCCGCAGCCGCAGATCACGTCCTCGATCTGGGAGCGCTCGAGCTGGGGCACCTTGTCGACCACCTTGCCGAGCACGAAGGCGGCGAGGTCGTCGGGGCGGACGTCGACGAGGGAACCCTTGCGCGCCCGGCCGATCGGCGAGCGGCCATACGCCACGATCACAGCTTCAGTCATAAACCTGAGTGTACGAGTTGTCCCCCCTTGCCTCCGTCAGGGCGACTCGCCCGGGAAGCGCACCGTGATGTCGGAGCCCCAGCTGACGGCCAGCTCGTGCAGGCGGACTCGAACCAGCCCATTGCGGATCTCGTCACCCGGCAGCGGTTTCAGCTGCACCAGGGGCGTCGTCGGGTCCTGCTGGAACTGGCCCGAACGCCAGGTATGGGCCTGCCAGTCGTAGACCTCCACGTCCGAGTAGAGGCGCTGGTCGTAGCGCAGCATCAGCGTGCCGCTGGTGGAGGGCAGCGCGATGTCGTAGCTGTCGAGGAGGGCGCCGGCGTTGGCGTCGGGCACCGAACCGACCAGCCGCGGGTAGGCCACCTCACCCAGCCGGCCGGCGGCCGACTCGGGCTCGACCGGGAGCCCGAACGCCGCCACGACCTGGCCACCCGGCGAGGTCCCGTCCACGGCCAGGCCGGTGGCGGCGGGGGGCACGAAGCCGACCACGGCCAGCTGTCCCGCGTGGGAGAGCGTCCGGCGCCCTGTCTCGTCGGCGATGAGGGAGATGGCCTGGCCTTCGGTCAGCCGGGTTCCGGGCGCCAGGTCGGGCGCCGCCCCGGCGACCTGCCGGACAGGGTCGTCGAGCTGGACGGACTGGCCGGGCGCGAGCTTGCTGGAGACGAAGGCTGCGCGGAAACCGCCCTGGAAGTAGGTGTAGACGAAGACGTCGGCGACCTCCACCTGGCCCGTGTTCAGGATCGAGCCGGTGACCTTGTCGGAAGCCTCCGAGAGGTGCGCGCTCAGCTGCAGCCCGCCGTGGCCGGTGGCTGCCGAGCCCACGATGCGGACGCTGCCGTAGACGATTCCGTTCTCGGCGATGGACGGGCTCGAGCCGCCGAGGACGTGCTCCTCGGTGCCCGCGCTCTCGGTGGAGGCGGGCAGCGCGCAGCGGACGCAGGAGGGTGTCTCGTCGGGGTAGGCGATCGTATAGGGCGCGAGCAGGCGGTCGGCGCCGAAGGTGAGGCGGTGGTCGCCGCGGGTCGGGAATACGATCCCGTGCACGGCGACCCGCGACAGAACCCCGTCCGGGCCGACCCTGTAGAGCTGGATCTCGGTGTCCCGGATACCTGCCTGCAGGCCCTGGCCGATCCCATAGCTGACCAGCGCGAAGGCGAGCGCGATCACCGGTGCGGTGATCCAGAACAGAGCCGGTTTTCCGATCCGGCGCAGGAGCTGGTAGTTGAGCGGCACGACCAGGAGCAGGTAGAGGCCGAGCAGGGCCCCCACGAACCAGAGGGCCGGAAAGGGGGAGTCGGAGGGCTTTGGGAACAGGACCCCCGGCAGCTGGCGGGGATCGAGGAAGGTCCTCCCCGCCGGCTGGCCCTGGCCGGGGATCGTCTGCAGGCCGCGGGCGAGTGCCTGGGTCCAGGCGACGGTGGGCAGCCCCACGCCCGCCAGGCCGGCGCCCGCGGTCGGCGTGTCCGGGTCGAAGAGAAGCTCCACCACCAGCCCGGAGCCGTAGCCGGCCTCGACCTCCAGCGGGCGTCCGGCAACCGAATCGAGGACCGTCCTGGCGCCCTTGGCCAGGCTGCCCTGCGCGACCTGCGTGGCGAGCTGGGTCTGGAGCCCGCTCAGCTCGGCCACCGGCGCCAGCGATTCGAGCACCGTGTCACCGGCCGGCGTGAAGGCGACCAGTTGGGGAGGAAGCCCGCGCTGGCTCCGGGCCAGGTCGCCGGCGCCCGCGATCAGCAATTGCCCGCCCAGCCCTACGAAGTCGCTCAACGCCTGCAGCTGGTTCCTCGTCAGACGGGTGCTGTCATAGCGATCGATCAGCACCGCCGAGTAGCCGGTCAGGTAGGAGGCGCGGTCCGGGAACGGGTGCGTCTCGTCCCATTGCGTGACGCGCACGGTCAGCTCCCCGATCCGGATCGGCTGCAGCTCCGCAGCCAGCGTGCTGGACTCGGTCAGCACCCCGACGGCCACCGACTTGCGGTTGTCGACCGGCACGTCGGCCACCGTCAGGCCGCCGGCGTCCTGCACCAGCACCTCGACGAAGTCGTCGGGTGCGAAGAAGCTGTAGGTCCGCTTGTGTCGCGGGCTGAGTGCGACGGCGAACTGGTAGGCCGCATCGGGCGGCGTCTCCTGCGAGGCCGCCCCGAGAGGTGAGGCGATCGAGGGCAGCGCGGCGATGGGCTGGAGGCGAGCGGCCGGGCCAGGCTTCGCCTGGAAGCGTTTGACCATCAGCAACCGGCCGCTGAAGTTGTGGTCGCCGAGGTTGCGAACCGTGATCGCATAGGGCGCCCAGGCGCCAAGGCCATCGACGCTGGCGGTGATGTTGATGGTCCCGTCCTCGAGCACCGGCGGCCGGGCGCCAGGGTCGGGCAGGGCGGCGCGGAGGACGCCCGCGGCGACGGCCAGCCCGATGACGGCGACGACGAGGTGACGGATGCGCATTTTGCCTTGCTGCCGGTATCGGAACGGTACACGCTACGCTGCGAAACCAGTGAGGGAGCAGGCGATCTCGGCTCCGGCTGTCGGTTCCAGGGCGCGGCTGGCCGCCTGGTCGGTAGGCGGCCTGACCGTCGGCGCCGCCCTGGCCGTGCTCGGCTGGGGGGTCACGCATCCACCGCTGGCCGCTCCCTCGGGTGTGGTCGGGCGGCCCGCGCCACCGCTCACCATCCAGGCCTTCGACGGGAGCCGGATCGCGGTCGCCGATTTCCGCGGACGGCCCGTCGTGCTCAATTTCTGGGCCTCCTGGTGCGTGCCCTGCCGGCAGGAGGCGCCGGTGCTGGCGGCGGCAGCCAGGAGCACGCCGGGGGTTGAGTTCGTGGGCGCCGGAATCCAGGACCGTGAGGGCCCGGCCCGCGCCTTCCAACAGCAGTTCCAGGAGCCCTACCCGGTCGGATTGGACGCCGAAGCGGGCTACCTCCGCTACGGCGTGACCGGGCCTCCCGAGACCTACTTCATCGACGGTGCCGGTCGCGTGCGCTACCGATTCCTCGGGCCCTTGGACGCAGGAACGCTCCGGGCCTACCTCGACCGGATCGGCGGATGAGGCTGCGGGCCTTCGGCGTCGGCGCGGTGGCCGCGCTGGCGGCGCTGGGCCTGTTTGCCGCCTTCATCGGCTTCAAGGGGCCGAGCTCCGGGGGTGGCACCCTGCTGCTGTCCCTGAGCTCGCGCTCGGCCGGCCGGCTCGGCGACACGCAGGTGCTGATCCACTCGGCACGAGGCGGCTGGAGCGCGCTGGCGCACATCGGAAACGTCACCGTCCCGGCCGCGCCCGAAACCTACGCCGCCGCCCAGGCGGACGTGGCACCGAGCGCTTACGACGGCCTCCGACTGGCCGGGCGCGATCTCTCCGCCCCCATCCGCGTCACTGCCGGACAGGTCGAGCCGGTCCTGGTCACCGTGTCGGGCGGTCTGCCCCAGGACGTCTTCGCGGGCAATGGGGCCTACAACAGCGGGCTGCTCGGGCTCCAGGGAAAGCTGAAGCAGCTGCCGGACTTCAGCCTCACCGACCAGGATGGCAGGATCCTTGATCGGTCCTCGCTGGTGGGTTCGATCGTGGTCCTGGCCGCCTTCCACACCACCTGCCACGACACCTGCCCGCTCTACACCTCCATCCTCTACCAGCTCCGGCAGCGGGTGCCGCCCGCGGTACGCCTGCTGGAGGTGAGCACCGACCCGGCCGCCGACTCGGTGGTGGCGCTGCACGACTACGCGGTCCTGGCCGGCACCTCCTGGCCGCTGCTCACGGGCAGCGCCGATCAGCTGGCCGCCTTTTGGGCGCCGTTCGGCGTCCGGCTCTCGGGCGCCGACTCGCACACCAATTTCCTGGGGGTCTTCGACGGCCATGGGCTGCTGCACCATTTCGAGACCGGCATCCCGGACGCCGGTTCCGTTCCCGGCGGGTTGAGCACGATGCTGAGCAGCGAGGGGATGCGAGAGCTCCGCAGCCATGGCGATGGCTGGGATGCCGCGGCCGTGGCCGACCAGGTCCGGGCAGCCGCCGACCTCGGCAACCCTTCGGCGGGAGGCGGCGGGCTCGCTCCCAGTTTCCGCGTCGATGCCCTGGGCGGCGGCAAGATCGGGCCGGCCGACTTCAGCGGGACGCCGCTGGTACTGAACTTCTGGGCAACCTCCTGCCTGCCCTGCCGCATCGAGCTGCCCCTGCTGCAGCGCGCGACCACGGAGCGGAAGGTGCGTCTGCTGCTGGTCGACGAGAGGGACAGTGCGAGTGCCGCCAGGACCTTTCTCAACCAGGTGGAGGTCTCCTCCCCGGTGGCCTCCGACCCGGACGGTGCGGTCGGCAGGCTGTACGGCGTCTCGGTCCTGCCCATGACGGTGTTCATCCGTGCGGACGGCAGCGTCGAGGGCAAGTACCTGGGCCAGACCGACGCCGCCATTCTCGGCGACCACCTGGCGGCGCTGACCGGGTAGGTGGCGGTCGCGCCGAAGCCGGCCGCGATGGGCTGGCGGGAGCTCCTCGGCGCCGGCCGGGGCCGGCTGACCGTCGGCATCCTGCTCGTCGAGTTCGTGGCGGCGGTCCAGTCCTCGGTGGTCGCCTCGATCATGCCGGCGGTCGCCCATGACA
>VBHN01000044.1:0-426 GCA_005881155.1 Chloroflexota bacterium
GTCGCTCTGGTCAGCGATACGGACACTCTCGACAGGAACACGGGTCGCGAAGGGGCGACCCTGATCACCCTGCACCAGGTCAAGGGGCTGGAGTTTCCGGTCGTCTTCATCGCCGGGATGGAGGAGGGTCTGCTGCCGCACACACGCGCGCTGCAAGAGGGTGACACCGGAGTGGCCGAGGAGC
Source organism: Chloroflexota bacterium (assembly GCA_005881155.1). GTDB lineage: Bacteria > Chloroflexota > Dormibacteria > Dormibacterales > Dormibacteraceae > CF-105. The sequence continues at coordinate 185 of VBHN01000044.1, forward strand.
GCCGGCTCGCCTACGTCGGCATCACCCGCGCCCAGCAGCGCCTCTACCTGCTGCATGCCTTCCGCCGCCACCTCTATGGGTCATCGCAGCTCGCCCAGGCGTCCCGCTTCCTCGGCGACCTGCCCCAGGACGACATCGAACGGCCACGCCGGCCCGGGGCTCCCGAACTCGCCCCGCTGCGAGCGCCCGGATCGGTGCGCCAGGCGGTCCACGCCCACGCGGTGCGTCCCAACCCCGTCGAA
>VBHN01000044.1:448-5324 GCA_005881155.1 Chloroflexota bacterium
GGAGGTCGTCATCCGCTTTGACGAGGCCGGGGTGAAGATCTTCGCCGTCGCCGACGCGCGGCTGGACATCGTCGCCGGCTAGCGCGTCATGACCGACGTCCCCAGGCAGATCCGCGCTCGTCACGAGGAGCTCGCGGCGCAGATCGAGCACCACAACCACCTCTATCACGTGCTCGACAAGCCGGAGATCGACGATGCGGAGTACGACCGCCTCTTTCGCGAGCTGCTCGACATCGAAGCGAAACATCCGCCGCTGCAGACGCCCGAATCACCATCTCAGCGCATCGGCGCGGCCCCACTGGAGGCCTTCGCCAAGGCGCGCCATCGCATCCCGATGCTCTCCCTGAACAACGCCTTCTCCATCGAGGAGGTCGAGGAGTTCTTCCGCCGCATCGAGCGCATGGCCGGCCAGGTGTCAGGGTACGTCTGCGAGCTGAAGATCGACGGCCTGGCGGTCTCGCTCACCTACCGCGACGGGACGTACGCTCGCGGCGCGACTCGGGGCAACGGCGTCGAGGGCGAGGACGTCACCGCCCAGCTGCGCACCGTGCGCACCATCCCGACCCGGCTCCTCGCCGGGGTCGGCGGGGTGCCTGCGGAGATCGAGGTCCGCGGCGAGGTGTTCCTGCCGAAGAGCGCCTTCGCCCGCCTCAACGAGGACCTCGACGAGCGGGGGAAGCCGCGCTACGCCAATCCGCGCAACGCCGCCGCGGGGTCGGTCCGCCAGCTCGACCCGCGGATCACCGCGCGGCGCGGCCTGCGCGCGTTCATGTACGCGATCGATCCTCCCGGCGAGGCCGGCACCCAGGCGGGGGTGCTCGACGCCCTCGACCGCCTCGGCCTGCCCACCAACCCGCACCGCCGCGTGGTCTCGAACGTCGAGGGCATCGCGGGCTACGTCGAGGAGTGGCGCGACCGGCGCCACGACCTCGACTACGACACCGACGGGGTGGTGATCAAGGTCGCTCCGCTCGCGCTCCAGGAGGAGCTCGGCGCGGTGGCGCGCTCGCCCCGCTGGGCGATCGCCTACAAGTTCCCCCCCGAGGAGGTCGAGACCGTCGTGCTCGACATCATCGTCTCGGTGGGACGCACCGGCGCGGCGACGCCGGTGGCGGTGCTCGAGCCTGCGCTGGTGGCGGGGACGACGGTGCGCCGTGCCACCCTCCACAACGAGGACGAGGTGGCGCGCAAGGACATCCGCATCGGCGACACCGTCCTGCTCCACAAGGCTGGGGACGTCATCCCCGAGGTGGAGCGTCCGCTGTTGGAGAAGCGGCCGGAGGGAGCGGCGCCGTGGCGGATGCCCGACCGCTGCCCCTCCTGCGACACCGAGCTCGTCCGCGAGGAGGGCGAGGTGGTGCGCCGCTGCGTCAACCCGCTCTGCCCCGCGCAGCGCCGCGAGAGGTTGCGCCACTTCGCGTCGCGCGCCTCGCTGAACATCGAGGGGCTCGGCGAGGCGATCATCGACCAGCTCGTCGACGGTGGGCACGTCGCCGACGCCGCCGACATCTTCCGGCTCGACAAGGCGACCCTGCTCACCCTCGACGGCTTCGCCGACAAGTCCGCCGACAACCTGCTCCGCGCCATCGACGAGCGGCGGCACGTGTCGCTCGGCAGGCTGATCAACGCGCTCGGCATCCGCCACGTCGGCGAGCACACCGCCTTCACCCTGGCGGCGCACTTCGGCACCCTCGACGCGCTCAGCGCCGCCGGCGAGGAGGAGCTGCTCGCGGTCGAGGGCATCGGCCCGGTGGTGGCGCGCAGCGTCGCCGGATGGTTCGCCTCCGAGCCCGGCCGCGAGCTGCTGCGCCGGCTGGCCGAGGTGGGGGTCGAGGCGGAGCAGACCGAGGCGTCGACCGGTCCCTGGACGGGACAGACCTGGGTGCTCACCGGCGGCCTCGACGGGCTCACCCGCCCCGAGGCGGAGGCGCGGATCCGCGCCCTCGGCGGGACCCCGGGATCGAGCGTCAGCCGCAAGACCCACGCCGTCGTCGCCGGCGGCGCGCCGGGGAGCAAGCTGGAGAAGGCGCAGCGGCTGGGGGTCCGGGTGCTCGACGAGGCCCAGTTCCTGGCGGAGCTGGAAGCCGCCGGCGGCTGAGGCCACGGCACAGTACAGTGGATCCATGGCCACCACCACGGCGCGTGCCGCCCGGCTGCTCGACAACCCCGAGCTGCTCCGCCAGCGGCTGAAGGAGGCGCCGGACGGTCCCGGGGTCTACCTGATGCGCGACCTCGAGGCGCGGGTCGTCTATGTGGGCAAGGCGGCGAGCCTGCGCAACCGGCTTCGCTCCTACTTCAGCGGGGTCGAGTCCCACCCGCTGCGCACCCGCCAGCTGGTGGAGCGGATCTTCGACTTCGCGGTGGTCCTCTGCAGCAGCGAGCGCGAGGCCCTGCTCCTCGAGAACGAGTTCATCAAGCGCTACCGCCCGCGCTTCAACGTTCGCCTCAAGGATGACAAGAACTACCTCTACCTGAAGATCCCCGCTCCCGGCGCTCCCGACGCCCTGGCCCCCGGGACGGCGAGGGAGGGGGCGAGGACCCCGCGCGGCGGCGCCGAGGCGGTGCGGCGGGCGGCGATGTTCCCCCGTCCCTACTACACCCGGCGGATGGCCCGCGACGGAGCGCGCTACTTCGGCCCCTACACCAGCGCCCAGTCGCTGCGGACGACGGTGAAGTCGCTGCGCACCATCTTCCCCTTCCGCACCTGCGGCGACGAGGTGTTCCGTCGCGGCCGCGTCTGCCTCGACTACCACATCAAGCGCTGCAGCGGCCCCTGCGCCGGGAACATCGACGCCGACAGCTACGCCCGGTTGCTCGACGAGGTGCAGCTCTTCATGGAGGGTCACTCCGAGGTGCTCACCGCCCAGCTGAAGGCGCAGATGCGCGAGTCGGCGGAGCGGCTCGACTACGAGGCGGCGGCGCGCGCCCGCGACCGGCTCCGTGCCATCGACCGCATCCGCGAGCGCCAGAGGATGGTGCGCGGCGCCCGCGACGACCGCGACGTGGTCGGGATCGCCCTCGAAGGCAACCGTGGGATGGTGACCGTCCTCGCGGTGCGCGAGGGCAAGGTGGCGGTGATGGAGAACCACGCCATCGAGGGCGTCGCCGGGCTCGGCTCCGCCGACGCGCTCGAGAGCTTCCTCGGCCTGTACTACGGCGACGCGTCGAGCCTCCCGCGCACCCTGGTGGTCGCAGAGTGCCCGCCCGGCCACGCCGTGCTCCAGGAGTTCCTCAGCGAGCAGCGCGGTGGTCCCGTCGAGGTGCGCGTCCCCCAGCGGGGCGCCGCCCGCGAGCTCGTCGACCAGGCCACGCGGACCGCGGAGACGGCGCTCCGCCAGGCGCGGATCGAGGCCGACTTCGACGCCGAGCGCACCGGGGGGCTCCTCGCCGACCTGCAGGCCCGGCTCGACCTCCCCGACCTGCCACGGCGCATCGAGTGCTACGACATCAGCAACACCATGGGCACCAACTCGGTGGGCTCGATGGTGGTGTTCGAGGACGGCCGGCCGCGTCCCGACCACTACCGCCACTTCGGGATCAAGACGGTCGAGGGCGCCAACGACTTCGCCTCGATGGAGGAGACCCTGCGCAGGCGGATCGGCCGCCACCCCGGACGCGCCGGTGGTGCCGAGGACGTCCCCGTCGACGACCCGGCCGGGAGCAACGGCGGCGGCCGGGTGGCCGAGCCGGCGGGGGAGGCGGAGGGGCTCGCGGTCGCCGACGCCGCCCCTCCCGAGCGCCCGGGGCGGCCCCGCCGGCGGGCGGACGCCGCGGACGAGAGCTTCGGCGTGCTTCCCGACCTCATCCTCATCGACGGCGGCAAGGGCCAGCTCGGCGCCGCCCACGCGGTGCTGGTGGAGATGGGGCTCGGCGACGTCCCCATCGCCGGCCTCGCCAAGCGCAACGAGGAGCTCTTCCTCCCCGGCCGACCCGACCCGGTGCTCCTCCCCACCGACAGCCCGACCCTCTTCCTGGTGCAGCGGGTGCGTGACGAGGCGCACCGCTTCGCCATCACCCGGCACCGCGCCCGCCGCGGTCGCGAGGCGCTGCGCTCGCGGCTCGACATCGTCAGCGGGCTGGGACCCGCGCGGCGGCGGGCGCTGCTCCGCCACTTCGGGAGCATCGACCGCATCCGGGACGCGAGCGTCGAGGAGATCGCCGCGGTGCCCGGCATGCCACGATCGGTCGCCGTGCGCATCAAGGAGCTGATCTGATCGTGGGCGACGGGATGGCCGGGGCGGCGGGGTTCTGGATCCTGAGCGGGCTCAGCGGCGCCGGCAAGGCGACCGCGCTCGCCGCGCTCGAGCGCCGGGGGGTGCGGTGCACCGACAACCTCCCGGCGGAGCTGGTCGCGAGGCTGTCCGGAGGTGGGGCGCCCGTGGTCGCGGTCGTCGACGCGCGCCAGGGGGAGGCGCTGCGCGGCTTCGTCCCGCCCCCCGGCGTGCGGGTGCTCTTCCTCGACGCCCGCGACGAGGTGCTGGTGCGCCGCCTCGCCGACAGCACCCGCCCCCATCCCTGCGGTGGGGCCGGCATCGGGCCCGCGGCGATCGCGGCGGAGCGGCGGCTGCTCGAGGGGATGCGCGCCGCCGCGGACGTCGTCGTCGACACCTCGGCGCTGACCCCCGACGAGCTCGGCCAGCGTGTCGGCGACGCCGTCCTCCCCGCCGGCGCCGCGGCTGCGGAGCTCGTCCTCACCGTCTCGTCCTTCGGCTTCAAGTACGGGCCGCAGCTCGAGGCGGACTGGGTGGTCGACGCGCGGATGCTCCGCAACCCCTTCTGGGACCCCGAGCTGCGCCCGCTCACCGGGCAGCATCCCGCGGTGCGCGCCCACGTCCTCGACCATCCTCCCGGTGCGGAGTTCGTCGACCGTCTCGCC
>VBHN01000045.1 GCA_005881155.1 Chloroflexota bacterium
GACCGCCTTGCCGGCTGACGCCGGTGCTTCGAGTGCGGCGGCCGGCTCCGGCGCCGGCGCCGGCGCCGCGGCGGGCGATGCCTCCTCCGGTGCCGCCACCGCTTCGGCGACCACCGGAAGTGGTCGCCGCTCGTCGACCCGCCCGGCCCCGGCGGCCTCCAGGGCGCCCATCATCTCGGCGGCCGTCGCCCACCGATGTGCCGGGTCCTTGGCCAGCGCCCTGAAGAGGACACCATCGACGGGCGCCGGGAGGGCCGGGTTGAACACCGTTGGGGCGGGTGCGGGGGTGTGAACGTGGGCGTAGAGCAGGTCCATCATCCCGTCGCCGACGAAGGGCAGGCGCCCGGTCAGGAGCTGGAAGCCGATGATCGCCAGCGAATAGAGGTCGCTCTTCGGATCCAGGAGCTTGCCCTGGGTCTGCTCCGGGGAGATGTGGGTCGGCGTGCCGGAGATCATGCCGCTGGCCGTGAGCGACTGCTCGCCGACCAGCTTGGCCAGGCCGAAGTCGGCCAGGACCGGCTGCATCTCCCGGTCCAGGAAGACGTTCCCCGGCTTGACGTCGCGGTGGAGGACGCCCTGGGCGTGCGCGTAGTCCAGGGCCTCGCCCAGCGGCCGGAGCAGCGCGAGCGCCTGGGTGACGGTCAGCGGCTCCTTCGGCATCCGTTCGGCCAGCGACCCGTTGGGCATGAACTCGACGACCATGTACGGCTGCCCGGCGAACTCTCCGAAGTCGAAGACCGAGAGGATGTGGCGGTGGCGCAGCCGGGCGACCGCCCGGGCTTCGCGCTCGAAACGATCGCGGGCGTCGCCGGAGCTCTGGAAGGGAGGCAGGAGCTTGATGGCCGACCAGCGGTCGAGGCGAGGGTGGTAGGCCTTGTAGACCACGCCCATCCCACCGCGGCCGAGGAAGCTGTCGATCACATAGCTGCCAACCTGGGTTCCCTTGGGGATGCCGCCTTCCATGTGACCGCTGGGACTATACGGCGTGCCGCCGTCAATTCAGCAGACAGAGGGGAAACCGATCGCCCCCGGGCGGAGGGGTTATTTCGCCGGGCGCAGCTTCAGGGAGACGGAGTTGATGCAGTAGCGGAGGCCGGTCGGCGCAGGACCGTCGTCGAAGACGTGGCCCAGGTGCCCGCCGCATTCGGCGCAGGTGACCTCGGTCCGGACCATCCCGAACGCGCGGTCCACGTGCTCCTCGATCGGAGCCTCGGCGGCAGGGGCATAGAAGCTCGGCCAGCCGCAGTGGGCGTCGAACTTGGTTTCGGAGTCGAAGAGCTTCGCGCCGCACCCGGCGCAGAGGTACTCGCCCTGCCTGGTCTCCGTCTCGTACTCACCGCTGAAGGGTCGCTCGGTGCCCTTCTCGCGCAGCACCTGGTACTGCATCGGTGTCAGCTCGGCCCGCCACTCGGCCTCGCTCTTCTCGACCTTGTTGACTCTGTTGCTCATGCGCTGGTCGCGGGGACCCGGCAGGTGGCCATGCCCCGCTTCTCCAGGTAGCGCTGGTGGTACTCCTCGGCGCGGTAGAACGGTCCTGCTGCCGTGATCTCGGTTGCGATCGGGCGGCGATGGTTCTGCTGGGCCCGCGCCTTGGCCGCGACCGCGGCCTCGTGCTGCTCGGGGGTGAGGTAGAAGATCGCGCTTCGGTACTGGTGCCCGACGTCCCAGCCCTGGCGGTTGACCTGGGTCGGGTCGTGGGCCTCGAAGAAGACGTCCAGGAGCTGGTCGTAGGAGACCACGGCCGGGTCGTACTCGACCTGGACCACCTCGGCGTGGCCGGTGCGCCCGCCGCAGACCAGCTCGTAGCTCGGGTTGGCCACCTCACCGCCCGAATAGCCGACCGCCGTTGCGGTGACGCCCTCGACGTTGGCGAAGTCGATCTCGACCTGCCAGAAACACCCCGCCCCGAAGATTGCCTTTTCCATGCTTCTACTGTTCCCGATCGGGGCCCCCTGTTACACGCGAACTAGTGCGCCAGTCCCCGAACGCAGCCAGCAGCCGCCGGCGCAGGTGACCCGGGATCGGCACCTCCCGCAAGCCCCCCAGGACGCGCAGCGTCTTGCGCAGCTCGGCGAGATAGGCCGTGCAGCCCTCGCAGCCGGCCAGGTGCTGCTCGAAGCGATCACGGTCGGCGGGGGAGAGAGCGCCTTCCAGGTAGTCGGTCATCAGCTCAACGACCTCGCGGCAGGTCACTTGAGGTACTCCTCGAGCGCGGCCCGGACCGCCGCCCGAGCCCGGTGGAGGCGGACTCGCTGGTTGGCGTCGGAGATGGAGAGAAAGGTCCGCGTCTCTTCCGCGCTCCAGCCTGCCACGTCCCGGAGCAGGATCACCTCGCGCTGCTTGGCGGGAAGCGCCTGGATGGCGACCAGGACCATCGCCTGGGTCTCCCGGCCGAGCAGCTTGTCCTCCGGGACGTCGGTCCAGCTGTCGGGCGCCGAGGTCCAGCGCCCGTCGGCCTGGAAGCGGTCCGGGTCGACCGCCGGCCGGCGGGAGTCCGAGTCGTCCCGGCCGAAGAGGGAGGCGAAGGGAAGCAGGCGCGAGCGCTGCCGGCGCCGGGATCGCGCGACGTTGACCAGGATGCCGAAGAGCCAGGTCTTGAAGGAGGACCGGCCCTGGAACCGGTCGATGCTCTTGAGACAGGTCAGCCACGTCTCCTGGACCGCGTCCTCTGCGCTCTCGCGATCGCCGAGGTAGCTCGTGGCGAGTCGCAGGAGGGGTCCGTGGTAGCGCTTGAAGAGCTCCTCGAAGGCCGCCTCGTCGCCCCCCAGGATCGCGGCCAGCTCGGGATCCGGCCGCGCCGTAACCATGCGCCGCCAAGGATAGGACGCGTGTGCGAGAGCGATCATTTTCTGCGGCCCTCTTTCAGGCGGCGGCCAGGACCGCGAAGGTGACCGTCACCGTGAAGGCCCGGCACCAGACCACGACCGAGCGCACGTTGGTGAGCTCGAGGCCGGCCGGGAGCGGGTAGTTGAAGGATCCGTTGGTCGCCCGCAGCGGCCCGAGGTCGACGAAGGCGCCGGGCTGGCCGTCGCTGCGGTCGGAGAGATAGACGTACATGTTCGGCGCGCCGGCGATCTCGACGTTCTCGAAGCGCAGATAGCGGTCGATGCCGGAGGCCAGGATCAGGACCTGGCCCGACCCGTAATGGACCGGGCTGATCCGGCGCAGGCTGCCCGAGGCGAGGACCGCCAGGCTGTCGGCGGGGGCCACGGGGCTCGCGCTCGGCTCGATCGCGGCGGGCGGGTTGGGCCGCGGCGTCGGGGCTGCCTCGTGGACGGTCGAGCGCACGAAGAGCGGGACGATCCCGAAGGCGGTGACGGGGACCGCCAGCCCCGCCAGCAGGAGGCCGCCGACAACGACCGGCAGCATTCTTCGGACGCGGTCCCGCCTGCTCATCCTTGGTTGGAGCACAGTGTCCTCGCGGAGCAGCGCGTTACGAAGAGAAAGGGCCGGGCGCCAAGGCCCGGCCCCCCTGCTGTCTTGCGTCCGAAGTCAGGACGTCGCCGCGATCAGGTCCGGGATCAGGTTGGCGGCGTCCGGCGTGCCCAGGCCCGTCACGGCGTCCCAGCCCGTGGTCGACGGGTAGCCCGGGAGCGTCGAGTTGGGGTTGTGGTTGGAGTTGGTGTGGACGTCGAAGAAGTCGCTGGAGTATTTCGCAGACACCCCGATCTGGTAGAGCGCGGGGTTGATGAACCCGAGGTCGCGCCCGGCAATCTGGTCGGCGATCGCGACCAGCCCCGCCCACTGAGGCGAGGATGCGCTGGTGCCGCCGACGACGAACCAGCCGGTGCTGCAGGGGCTCGCCCCGCCGCAGCCGGTTCCGGAGGCGGTGGTGTTGGGCTCGCTCAGATAGACCAGGACGCCGGTTCCGGAGCTGGCCTGGTAGGCCACGTCCGGTACGCCGCGGGCCGGACAGCTCTGGCTGCTCGGGCCGCCTGAGGTGCAGCCCGCGTAGCTGCTCCCGGCGGGCATCGAGTTCTGGTAGTCGGGCTTGCCGAAAACGATGCTGTAGCCCCCGCCCGAGAAGACCCAACCGGTTTCTCGTGAAGAGTCCGGGTTGAGCGCGGTGCGACAGCGAGCCGGCGGCGAGACCGTGTCGACGCCCAGCCCGGTCGAAGCGTTGACGCAGAGGTAGGTCCCACCGACCGCGGTCACGAGGGGATCGGAGGCCGGCCAGATCACGCTCGGGTAGGGGATCTCGGCAGGTTTCTTGACCGGCTCCTTGAAGTTGTTCGAGGTGCCGCCGTCTCCCGAGGAGGCGAAGACCGTCACCTTGTTCGCCTGGGCGTCGATGAACGCCTGGCGAAGCTGCTTGATGGATGCGGTCCCACTGTGAAAGGCGCCTTCACCGGAGCCGAAGCTCTGGCTGATGACGTCCACCTGGTGGTTCAGGATCAGCGTGTCCTCGGAGTTCATCATCTGCTGGAAGCCCTGGACGCCGAGCGTCTCCGCCGTCGGCGTGGCGACCAGCATGATGTTGGCGAGCGGCGCGGTCGCGTGCGCCCACTCGACGTCGAGCGCCACCTCGAGGTCCCAGAGGTTGTGGTTCTCCTGGCCGGTCCCGTTGTTGGGTGGCGGCGGGGTGGGGGGTGGTCCGCCCTGGAGGTGGACGATGTCGAACCTGGGGCTGACCGTCGACGGGCAGTTGCCGGACGGGTCGGAAACGCCGGAGTCACCGCAGATGGGCAGGCCGAAGGCCTTGTCGAAGACGCCGAGGTCGTCGCGGATGGTGCTGGCGCCGAAGGAGTCGACCACGGCGATCGTCTTGCCCTGGCCCTGGTTGCCCGCGGCCAGCAACTTGGCGTAGTCGTAAGCGTTGTGCATCGCGGCCGGAGTGAAGCACCGCCTGCCGGCTGCGTTGCAGGCGGCCTCCGAGGGCGGGTTGGCGCCGGCGCCGATGTATGCCCAGTCGCCGAGTGCCGGCCGGACGAGGACCTGCGAAACGGACGGTAGGACGGGCGTCGTGGCCTGGGCGGTGAGACTCAGGACCCCGATCGCTCCGATCGCCAGGCGGCGGAGCCATGAACCAACGATCGAGCCTGTCATAGACACATTCCTCTCCGCTGGTGCCCCGGACCCCCCAGGGCGGTAGCGAAGATGTTATAGCGCCGTGCTGACGAAGGCCAACCCGGGCCGGCCGGAATTGCCAAGCGGACGCTAGCCGGTCTCGTTGCTGGAGTCGAGCGGTGCCGCCTCGATGCCGCCGAAGACGAGCGGCACCCAGCGAGCGCGGAGCGGCGCGCTGCCAAAGCTCATCGGCACCCTGACATCCTCCCGGCCGCGGGGGTTCAGGACCAGGGAGCTGGAAGGCGTCGAGTCGAAGCGCGACGAGCCGCCCAGCTGGACCCGGCGCACCAGGTAGCTGGTGGTCACGCCGAAGTCGCTGTCACCGACCTTGAGGACGATGCAGAAGGGGGAGAAGGCGACCACTCCCAGCTGCTGGCCCTCGACCTGGGCGGTCAGCTCCAGCCCGTCGCGGCCAGGACCTCCGGTGGCGAAGCTGACGGGGAGGACGAAGATCGCCGCCAGCAGCAGCGCCGGCACCACGCCCCAGCGGAACACCTTTCTCTTTTCGGCGAAAGCTTGCCGGGCTAGCGGACGCGGTCCCGGCGGCCTTGACAGGGCACGCAGGTCGTCGCTTCGGGGGCAAACTCGAGCCGTTCGGCGGGGATCGGCTCGCTGCAGTCCTCGCAGTAGCCATAACGGCCCAGCTCGAGGCGGTCCAGCGCTTTCGCCAGCTGCTGCTGCAGGGAGGCGCGCAGGTCGGCCACCCGCTGCGCGATCTCGCCGTCGATCACAACCTGGGCGATGTCGCCCTCATCACCAGCGGTGCGCTCATCGGGACGCGCGACCGCCACCGCCGACCCCGTCGCGGTCTCTTGGGCAAGCCTGCGGAGGCGAGCTTCGCTGGTCGCCACTGCTCTGTTCCAGTTCTTGGTCACGACCTGGTTTCCCCTCTTGGGTGGGCTAATAAAACTTGTGGAGCTGACTATAACATTAGCTCCCACGTTGGCGGTAACTTTTGCGATACCGAATCCGTCGCTGCGGCTTGAACGCAAGTGTCACAACTGGTACTGCCCACCGGAGCGAGAAACGTGTTCGCCGTGGTCACGCCGCCTCGCCGAAGCGGAGGGCGATCAAAAGTGGTATTGACCAGTTGCCAAGAATCTGCTTTAATCCGCTGCCATGTACGGCGGCAGAGGCCAAGACCAGCTGCGCGAGGCGAGACCATGAGCAAGACCGAGGAGACCCGCGACCGGGTTCTCGATCTCGTCGAGGCGCTCACGGTCGGCCAGGCGATCCCCTCCGAGCGCCAGTTGAGCATCGACCTTGGAGTTTCCCGGCTGACCCTTCGAGCCGCCCTCGACGAGCTGGTCCGGGACGGATACCTGGATCGCCGTCACGGCAGCGGCACCTATGTGACCGAGCCGAAGATCGCCCAGCCGCTGACGCTCACCTCCTTCAGCGAGGAGATGCGCCGGCGCGGGATGGTCCCCGGCAGCCGCACGCTGGAGCTCACCGTCACCAGCGCCGGCGCCCGGCTCGCCCGCCGCCTGCAGGTCTCGCCGGAGGAGCCGCTGCTGCGGGTGAAGCGACTTCGCCTCGCCGACGGCGAGCCGATGGCGATGGAGGTCCTGCACATTCCGCAGGCTCTGGTCCCGGGGCTGACCAAGGCCGACCTCGAGAACCGCTCTTTCTACGAGGTCCTGGCGGAGAGATACGAGATCGTGATCGGGTCTGGCACCCAGACCATCGAGCCCACCGTGACCAGCGAGGAGGAGTCCGAGGTGCTGGGGGTGCCCCTGCACACGCCGGCCTTTCTCTTCGAGCGGACGACCGTCTCCGAGTCAGGGCGGATCGTCGAGTTCGTCCGCTCCATCTACCGCGGCGACCGCTACCGCCTGGTCGCCGACCTCACACCGCAGCGGAGCCGCAACGGGCGCGCGGCCGGCGCCCTGAAGGCGCGGCAGCCGTAGCGGTGGGAGGGCCATTGGCGACCGCAGACAGCACGGCGCACCCGCGCCGCAAACAAGAAAGTCAGGGGGAAAAAATTTCGATGCACATGAGACCCACGAAGCCCTTGCTCACCGCGCTCGGGGCGGCGCTGGTGCTGGTCGCCGCGGCCTGCTCCAGCGGGGCCAGCAACACCAACACTCCCGCCGAGACCGGCCCGCTCACCATCTGGCTGATGAACGGCAGCGCTCCGCAGTCCGTGATCGACGGGGTGAACGCCGACTTCAAGGCGAAGCACCCGCCTTCGCCGGCAGCAACCCACCCGACGTCATGGAGCTCGGCAACACGCTGGTCGCGAAGTACGCCGCGGCCGGCGCCCTGCAGAACATCAGCGGCAAGAAGTCCGGCTATGACAACTCCGGCACCTGGCTGCAGTCATTGACCGACTCCTGCACGCTCAACAGCAAGCTCTACTGCGTTCCCTACTACGCGGGCAGCCGCGCCGTCATCTACCGCAAGGATCTCTTCGCAGCCGCCGGCGTACAGCCGCCGGACAGCCTCGACGGGCTGCTCAGCGTGGGCCAGAAGCTGATGGCCGCCAACAGCTCCGACCCCAACTTCTCCGCTCTCTACTACCCGGGCAAGTACTGGTACGCCGCGCTGCCTTTCGTCTGGGACTTCGGCGGCGACATCGCCACCCAGAGCGGCGGCAAGTGGTCGGGGGCCCTCAACAGCTCCAACTCCCAGCAGGGCCTGACGACCCTCAACAAGCTGGTCACCCCGCTTTCCAAGGCTGACAAGACCGGCGACGAGGCGAAGCAGGATGCGTCCTTCGCGCAGGCCCACATCGCGATGATCGTCGCCAACGGCTGGGAGGTCGGCGTCATCACCGACCCCAAGGGCGGCGACCCGAACCTCAAAGACAAGCTCGGCGCCTTCCCGATCCCAAGCCATAACGCCGGCCAAACCGCCCCGGTCTTCCTCGGCGGCTCCGACCTCGGCATCGCGGCCAAGAGCAAGAACCAGGCCCTGGCCAACGAGTGGGTAGGGCTGCTCACGGGCAACAAGCACATGAACGAGATGGCGACCGTCGGCGGCGTAATCCCCAACTCGACCTCCATGCTGAGCCTGGGCACGGGGATCAACGCGGTCTTCTCGGAAAAGCCTCCATCGCCGATGCGACGAAGGCCGCAAGTGACAAGATCACCACGACGCTGAACGGATAAGACTTCGCTTAGGGGGCAGGGTTCGATGGGTACGGCAGTCAAGGCGGACGCCGAGAGCGCAGCCGCGACGCCGTCCCTCGAACCGGCCCTCGCCCGGCGCCGGCCACGGCCAAGCCGGCGCGGCCCAGGCAGAAGGACCCTTCCCTACACTCTGATCGCCCCGGCCGCGATCGTCATCTTCGGGGTCCTCGCATATCCGCTCGGAATGCTGGCCTGGATCTCCTTCCAGCACTACGGGCTGAAGGAGCTGATCGCCCACCAGGGCGATTGGGTCGGCCTGCAGAACTACACCACGCTGCTTGCCGACCCCTTGTTCCTGCGCGTGGTCCTGGTCTCGGTCGTGTTCACGCTCGTCAACGTCGGACTGACGCTGCTCTTCAGCACCCTGATCGCGCTGCTGATGAGCAAGGTCAGCCGCGTCATCCGCGTCCTGCTCGCCAGCGGCCTGATCTTCGTCTGGGCCACACCCGTGATCGTCGCCGTCGACATCTGGCAGTGGATGTTCGACTACGAGTTCGGCGTCGTCAACTACCTGCTGACGCAGATGCGCGTGTTCGGCAGCCTCATCCACCACAACTGGTTCGAGAACACCGTCCAGGGTTTCTCGGTGATCACGGTGATCGTCGTCTGGGGCGCGATCCCCTTCGTCGCCATCACCCTCTACGCCGCGCTGAGCCAGGTGCCGGACGACGTCCTCGAGGCGGCTGAAGTTGACGGCGCCAATCCCTGGCAGGTCTTCTGGGGCGTGACGGCGCCGATGCTGAAGCCGATCTTCCTGATCGTCACCAGCCTCTCCACGATCTGGGACTTCCAGGTCTTCAACCAGATCTACGTCCTGCTCAACCAAAGACCCAGCTCGAACTTTTTCACGATCGCGATCTACTCCTACCGGGAGTCGTTCGGCGTCACCCAGTACGGGCTCGGCGCGGCGATCGCGGTGGTCATGGTGCTGGTGCTGATCGCCGTCACCTACTTTTACGTCCGGCAGACGCTGCAGACCGTGGATCTGGCGACGTGATCGCTCCTGGGACGGCCACGCGGGTCGAGCTGGGGGCCGTCGCTCGAGCCCGGTCACGGGTCGTCAACCAGGTCAGCTGGCGGCGCCGGCTCGGCCAGTCCGGTTATGACGCGGTCGGGCTGGCCGTCTTCGTGGTCATGCTCTTTCCCCTCTACTGGATGGTCGCGACGGCCTTCAAGCCCGGCCGCGACATCCTGGCGCTGACGCCGAAATGGTTTCCCGCGCCGTTCACGCTGCAGAACTTCCAGGACGCGGTCGCGCGGCCCTTTTTCTTCGATGACGTGCGCAACAGCCTGGTCGTGGTCGGAGCGACGGTGCTGATCTCGCTGGCGCTCGCCTTCCTGGCCGCGATGGCCGTGGCGCGGTTTGGGTTCAGGGGCCGCAGCGCCTTCGTGGTGCTGATCATCGGAGTTCAGATGGTGCCGCTGAACGCGCTCATCATCCCGCTCTACCTGACGCTCGACCGCGTGGGTCAGACGGACAGCCTCGCCGGTGTGATCGCCGTCTACCTGGCGGTCGTGCTGCCCTTCATGGTCTGGACGCTGCGCGGCTTCATCGCCAACATCCCGGTCGAGCTGGAGGAGGCGGCCATGATCGACGGCTGCCGGCGCGAGGAAGCGTTCGTGCGGATCGTGCTGCCGCTGATCGGGCCCGGCCTGGTGGCGACCGCCATCTTCGGGTTCATTCAGGCCTGGAACGAGTACATCGTCGCCTACGTGCTGCTCAGCACCAACAGCAAGCAGACGCTCACGGTCTGGCTGGCCTCCTTCACCACCAACCATGGGCCCCAATGGGGTCCGCTGATGGCCGCCGCGACGCTGACCGGACTGCCGGTGGTGGCCTTCTTCCTGCTCATCCAGCGAAACCTCGCCGGCGGCCTCACGGCCGGCTCGGTCAAGGGCTGACGGCCGCGGTGGCAAGCACTACCGCGCAGCTGGCCGACCGCTGCCTGCTGCCGGGCTTCGTCGGGACCAGGGCCCCCGATTGGGTGCGGCGGCGCGCCGCGGCGGGGCTGGGCGGGGTGGTGCTTTACGGACGCAACGTCGAGTCGCCCGAGCAGCTCCGCCGGCTGACCGACGACCTCCATTCCGAACGTCCCGAGCTCCTGGTTTCGATCGACGAGGAGGGCGGCGACGTCACCCGACTCGAAGTCCGGACGGGCAGCTCCTATCCCGGCAACCTCGCCCTCGGCCAGGCGGGAGACCTGGAGCTGACGCGGGCAGTCGCCTTCGCCATGGGCTCCGAGCTGGCCGCCACGGGGATCGACCTCGACCTCGCCCCCGACGCCGACGTCAACAGCAACCCGGCCAACCCCGTGATCGGGGTCCGCTCCTTCGGCGCCCAGCCGGCGCTGGTGGCCGCCCACACGGCCGCCTTCGTGGAGGGTCTCCAGGGCGCCGGGGTGGCGGCTTGCGCGAAGCATTTCCCAGGCCACGGGGACACCTCCACCGACTCCCACCTGGAGCTGCCGGTGGCGGCCGAAGACCCACGGCTGGGCGCCCTCGAGCCTTTTCGGGCGGCCATCGCGGCCGGTGTGCGGTCGATCATGAGCGCCCACCTGCTGGTTCCGGTGCTGGATTCGGTCCCGGCCACCTTGAGCCACCGCATACTCACCCAACTGCTGCGCGACGAGCTCGGGTTCGGGGGCCTGGTGATCACGGACGGGCTGGAGATGCGCGCCATCAGCGACGGCGTCGGCATCGCCGAGGGCGCTGTCGGCGCCCTCGTGGCCGGCTGTGACGCCCTCTGCATCGGCGGCGGTCTCGCGGAAGAGTCGATCGTCGACGAGCTCCGGGACGCGATCCTCGAGGCCGTTCGCTCCGGCCGGCTGAGCGAGGAGCGCCTGGCGGAAGCCGCGGGTCGAGTCGACTCCCTGGCGGCCTGGAGGGCCGAGCGGCAGCCGGCGCCGGCCGCGCAACGGGGGGTGGGCCTGGAGGCCGCCCGGCGGGCGGTTCAGGTCGAGGGACCGGTTCGGGCAGGCGCCGATGCCCTGGTCGTCCAGCTGCGGCCGGGCGCCTCGATGGCGGTCGGGGCGGTGGCCTGGGGCATCGCTCCGCCCGCCCTCAGCTTCGATGGACCTCCGGTGGACGTCGACGGAGTGCTGCGCCGCGCCGAGGGCCGGGGCCTGGTGCTGGTCGTCCGTGACCTGCACCGCCACGCCTGGCAGGCGGACGCAGTCGAAGCCCTGCTCGCCCGCCGGCCGGATGCCGTCCTGGTCGAGATGGGCCTGCCGGCCCGCCGGCCGGCGCGGGCCGGGAGCTATGTGTCGACCTTTGGCGCGGGCCGGGTCAACGGCCAGGCCGCGGCTGAAAGGGTGCTGTCGTGAGCGAGAGCCCCCACCCGCGCGCCGACGAGCTCAGCTGGCTCTCGACGCGCGAGCTGATGGCCCTGCTGCAGGCGGAAGACCGGGTTGCCGTAGACGCGGTCGGCGAGCACCTCGACCGGGTCGCCGAGGCGGTCGACGCGATCGCGACGCGTCTGCGAGCCGGAGGCCACCTTCACTACTTCGGCGCCGGGACCAGCGGCCGGCTGGCGGCGCTCGACGCCGTCGAATGTGCGCCGACCTTCGGCCTCGAGCCCGGAGTGGTGATCGCGCATGACGCCGGCGACGGAGAGGCCGAGGACGACCGCCGGCGCGGTGCCGGCGAAGCTCGGGAGGCTGCCCTCCAGCGAGATGACGCCGTCGTCGGCGTCAGCGCCAGCGGCCGAACCGGTTACGTCCTGGCGGCAGTGGGCGAAGCCCGCGCAGCCGGAAGCCTGGTCGTCGGCCTGAGCTGCGCCCCCGGCTCGCCGCTGGGCGCGGCCTCGGACGTCGCAATCGAGGTCGAGACCGGGGCCGAGGTGATCGCCGGCTCGACCCGGCTGAAGGCCGGCACCGTCCAGAAGGTGGTCCTGAACATGCTCAGCACCGGCGTCTTCATCCGGCTCGGGCGCACCTACCGGGGCCGGATGGTGGACGTGGTCGCCTCCAACGACAAGCTCCGCGCCCGGGCCGCCGCGATCGTCGCCGACCTGACCGGGGCTTCCGCCGCGGCGGTTCAGCGCGCGCTGGCCGAGTCCGGCGGGAGCGCCAAGCTGGCCATCCTGATGCTCCGCTGCGGCCTGGCCGCCGGCGAGGCCCGCTCCCGGCTCTCCTCGGTCGGGGGCGACCTCGCCGGCGCCCTGGGCGAGGGCGGCCGGTGAGCATCCTGGTGCGGGGCGTCGTCTACGGGCTCACCGGCGGTCCCGGCTCGGTCCTGGTCGAGGACGGCTTCATCAGCTGGGTGGGCCACGGCAAGCCGCCGCGGCAGCCCGAGGAGGTCATCGAGACCGAGCCCGGCGAGCTGGTCGCGCCGGGCTTCTTGGATCTCCAGGTGAATGGGTTCTGCGGCCACGACGCCGCGGCCGGGCCGGGCGCGATCACGGCCATCTCGAAGGCGCTTCCCGCAACCGGGGTGACCGCCTTTCTGCCCACCCTGATCTCGGCGCCGGTGACCACCGGTGCCGCCTTCGTGACCATGGTGGCCAGCGCCGCCTCGCCTGGAGCGCGGGTCCTTGGCGCGCACCTGGAGGGACCCTTTCTCAACCCTTCTTTCCGGGGCGCGCACGAGCGGTCCTGCCTGGCCGAGCCCGAGCCCGAGCTGGTCCAGGTGGTGGCAGCGGCCGGGCCACGCCTGGTCACGCTGGCGCCCGAGCTGCCCGGGGCCCTGGCGGCCGTGGCGACCCTGCGGCGGGCCGGGGTCGTGGTCAGCGCCGGACACACCGGCGCGGACTTTGAGCAGGGCCGGCGCGCGGTCGAGGCGGGCGTTCGCTTCGGCACCCACCTCTACAACGCGATGCCGCCCGTCCACCACCGGCGCCCGGGCATCGCCGAGGCGCTGCTCCTCGACGACCGGGTCACGGTCGGATTGATCGTGGACGGCGAGCATGTGCACCCGGCAGTCTGCGAGTCGGTGCTGCGCATCAAGGGTCCGATGCGGGTCGCGCTGACGACGGACCAGACTGCGGCGGCCGGAATGCCTTCCGGCAGCTACAGCCTGTCGGGGCGCCCCGTCGCCAGCGACGGAAAGGTGGTCCGACTCGAGGACGGAACCCTGGCTGGGAGCGCCGCCTCCATGGACGACCTGCTGCGGCGCAGCGCCGCCCTGCCGGGATCGAGCCCGGCGCAGGCGGTCGCCATGGCCTCGACCGCGCCCGCCCGGGTGCTGGGCGAGCGCACCCTCGGGCGCCTGCGGGTGGGTGCCGCCGGCGACCTGGTCGTCCTCGACCGCGAGCTGAGGGTTCGCCTGACGCTGGTCGGCGGTTGCGTGCGGTACCGGCGGTGAGCACCTTTCGCGATGAGATCGGCGAGCAGCCGGCGGTCGCCCGGCGCCTGCTCGCCGAGGCGCGCCGGCCGGTGGCAGAGGCCGCGGACCGCCTGCGCGCCGAGCAACCCGCCGGCTTCGTGATCGCGGCACGGGGCAGCTCCGACCACGCAGCGCTCTACGCCAAGTACCTCTTCGGCCGCCGTAACCGGATGCTGGTCTCCCTGGCCGCGCCCTCGCTCTTCACGCATTACGCGGCGCCGCCCCGGCTCGCCGGCCACTGCGTGATCGGGATCTCCCAGTCGGGGGCCTCACCGGACGTGATCGCCGTTCTCGAGGAGGCCCACCGCCAGGGAGCGCCGACCCTCGCGATCACGAACGATCCGGATTCCCGGCTGGCGGCCGCAGCCGACCTCGTGATCGCCCTCGGAGCCGGCTCCGAGCGCAGCGTGCCCGCCTCCAAGACCTACACCGCGAGTGTCCTCGCCCTGGCCATGCTCTCGCAGGCTCTCGACCCCGAGCCGAGCCTGGCAGCCGCCCTCGAGCGCGTGCCGGCCGCCCTGGAGGACGCGCTCCGGCGAGACCTCGAGCTGGACCGCCTGGCACCGGCGCTCAGCGGCCCGCGGGCGGTCGTCCTCGGCCGCGGCTTCAACCTCTCGACGGCGGAGGAGATCGCGCTCAAGCTCACCGAGACCAGCTACCTGCTCGCCCGCGCCTGGTCGGTGGCGGACTTCGAGCACGGTCCGATCGCCCTCGTCGAGAACGGCTTCCCAGTCCTCCTGGCGGGTGCGACCGGCCCGGTCGAGAGGGACCTGGAGGGGATCGCCGCGCGGCTGGCCGAGTACGGTTGCCGGGTGGTCGGCCTCTTCGACGGCCGCGCCCTGTCGCTTCCCCCGGCCCAGACCGTGGTGATCGACTCGGGCCTGCCCGAAGAGCTCTCGCCGCTGCCGCTGGCTGTGCTCGGCCAGCTGCTTGCGCACCGCGTCGCCCTGGCCCGGGGCGTCGACCCCGACCGGCCGCGGGCGCTGCACAAGGTCACCAGGACCTGGTGAGAGACGGGCCCTGGCTGGGCCTCGACATCGGCGGCTCCAGGAGTCGTGCCCGCCTGGTCGCCGGCGAGCTGGTCGTGGCCGAGGCCGAGGCTCCGGGCGCCAACGCCGTCGCCCTCAGCGCGGCCCTGGTCGAGGGGCGGCTGACCGCACTGCTCGGCCGGCTCGATGGCCCGCGGCCGGCGGTCTGCTGCGCCGGCGCGGCCGGCGCTGAAGTGCCCGAGGCGAAGGAGCTCTACGACCGCCTCCTGGGCGGTCTGCTGCCGGGCTGCAAGGTGATCGTGGTGCACGACACGCGGCTGGTGCTGGCCGCGGCCGGGTTGGACGAGGGCATCGCGCTGGTCGCCGGGACCGGTTCGGTCGCCTACGGCCGGGCGTCCGGCGGCCGGGAGGCCATGGTGGGCGGCTGGGGCTGGCTGCTGGGGGACGACGGCGGCGGGGCCTGGCTGGTGCGCGAGGCGGCTCGCGAGGTGCTGCGGCGGTTGGACGCGGGGGACTCGCCGGGCATTCTCGGCGAGCGTCTGCTGGCGGCCGCCGGTGCCGCGGACAGGCACCAGTTGGCCGGCCATCTCCACCGGCTTCGCGAGCCGCGCCGCTGGGCGGCCCTCGCCCCGGTCGTCTTCGAGGCCGCCCCGGCCGACGAGGCCGCGGCGGCGGTGGTCGATCGGGCGGGCGCCGCGCTGTCCGCTCTCGTGGACGGCATCCGGGCAAGGGTTGGAATCGAAGGCCCGGTGGTGCTCGCCGGCGGCCTGCTGCTCAAGCAGCCCGCCCTCGAGGCGGCGGTCAGGCTGCGGTTGGGGGAGGGGCCGGTGCGGCTTCAGGAGCCGCCGGTGGCGGGTGCGGTCCGGCTGGCCAGGCTAGCCCGGTTTGGTGCCGTCGATCAGCTCTAGCACCAGGGGCTTGCCGCCCCGTGCGCCACGGCGGCGGGCGCTCGCGGCGGGCCGGTCGCGGAGGCCCGTCTCGCGGCCGAGCATCTTGACGATCTCCTCGGCGCTGACCGGTTTCGAGAAGTAGTAGCCCTGGCCGCGGCAGCCGAGGCTGCCCAGGATCTTCGCTTGCTGCTGGGTCTCGACGCCTTCGGCCACGATCTCGACGCCCAGGCTGTGGCCGAGGCCGACGATGGCGCGAAGGAGGGCCGCGCTCTTGGCCCCGCGCCCGGAAGGGCGCAGGAAGGCCTTGTCGATCTTGATGATGTCGATCGGGAACTGGGCGAGGTAGCTGAGCGACGAGTAACCGGTGCCGAAGTCGTCGATGGCGACCTTCATGCCGGCCTGGCGCAGGCGCTGGAAGACGTGCGAGGTCTCCTCGCCCTCACGGATGACGGCGCTCTCGGTGATCTCCATGGTGACGCGGTCCGGTGACATGCCGGTGTCCTTCAGCACCTGCCGGATCTCGTTGACGATGTTCGGGCGCTGCAGCTGTCGAACGGAGAGGTTCACGCCCAGCCGCAGCTGGTGCTCGGGGAAGCGGAGCTCCCATTCGTGGACCTCCTTGCACGCCTTCTCCAGGACCCAGGCCCCGATCTGGCTGATCATTCCCGTCTCTTCGGCCAGGGGGATGAAGCGATCGGGTTCGACCATGCCCCGGGTCGGGTGGCGCCAGCGGACCAGCGCCTCGACGCCGTAGATCTGCTCGGAGTCGATCCAGACGATCGGCTGGTAGACGACCACCAGCTCGTTGCGATCGATGGCGCCGCGGAGGTCGTTCTCCGTCTCCAGCCGGTCCAGGGCGGCGGCGTGCATGCTGACCTCGAAGACCTCCCAGGTGTGCTTGCCCCGGCCCTTGGCGCGGTACATGGCCGTGTCGGCGTTGCGGAGCAGCTCCTCGGGGTCCTGAAGGGTGGGCGTGGAGAGCGCGATGCCGATGCTGAAGGCGGCGATCATCTCCACCCCGCCGGCTTTCAGCGGCAGCCGGAAGGAACCCAGGATGCGCTCCGCCACGGCAACGGGGTAGGAGTCGTCGGGGATCGCGTCGAGCAGGATTGCAAACTCATCGCCACCGAAGCGGGCGACCGTGTCAGCCGGTCCGACGCAATCCTGCAGCCGGCCGGCCACCGCGATCAGGAGCGAGTCGCCGGCGGCGTGGCCGAGGGAGTCGTTGACGTGCTTGAAGTCGTCGAGGTCCAGGAAGAGGACGGCCAGGCTGCCCCGGTCGTGGCGGTGCTGGGCCAGGGCCGCCGCGACCCGGTCCTTGAATAGGGTCCGGTTGGAGAGCCCGGAAAGGAGGTCGTGGTGGGCCTGGTGGCGGAGGCGCTCCTCCAGGTTCTTGCGCTCGGTGACGTCGCGGGTGTTGAGCACCACCGCCCGGACGTTGGGGTCGGCGAGCTGGTTGCTGAGGATGGTCTCCATGTATCGGTAGCTGCCGTCGGTGTGGCGCCAGCGGCCGCTCAACAGCTCCTGTCCATAGTCGGTACGGAGCAGGGTTTGGAAGGTGTTGTTGGCCTGGTTCAGGTCCTCGGTGTGGAGGATCTTCCAGAGCGTGCTGTTGAGAAGCCGGCCGGACTCGTAGCCGAGCAGCTTCTCGACCGCCGGGCTGACGTAGGAGATGCGCCCCTCCTCGTCCAGGAGAGTGATCACATCGGAGGAGTTCTGGACCAGGGAACGGAAGCGCGCCTCGCTCGACTTCAGGTTCTCGGTCGAACGGCGGAGGTCCTCGGCCAGGTTCACCCGCTCCAGGGCGAGGGCCACGCTGGAGCCGAGACGGGACAGCCCGTCGTCGACGCCCTTGGGCAGCGGCTCCAGGCCGGCCACCGAGAGGAGGCCGCGCAGCCGGCCCTCGATCGTCAAGGGGACCGCCGTCACCCAGCCGCTGAAGCCTGCCGCTTCGGCGCCACCCTCGGCCGGCATCTGGGGCCCCGCGAAGAAGGCCATCTTGTCGGCTTTCAGGCTCACCGCCTTCTGCTCCCGCAAGGCGGAGCGCAGCTGCTCCGGAAGCTCGGCGACGCGGACCTCGGGCACCTCGACCAGCCGCGTGGGCGGGCCCACCGCCACCTGGCGCTGCATGCGTCCGTTTCCGACCGAGATCGAGGTTCGGGCGCCCCGGACCGACTCCACCAGGCCCATGGCGCCTGCGATGGCCGCCTCGTAGACCGCCGGCGGGTTCTCGACCGCCACCAGCACGTCGGCCGACTCGGTCAGGACGCGCTCCCGGCGCAGCGCCTCCATGTAGGCCGCGAGGGTGACCTTCACCTGGTGCATCAACCAGCCGCCGGCGGCGAAGCCGGGCACGTTGACCAGGACCTGGGCAACGGTCTGCGGGTCGCCGTGGGTCGTGATCGTCACCCAGGCGACGGCGGCGATCAGCGGTGCGAGGAAGAGCGTGGTGATGGCGGCGACGCCCCACGCCGACCCGAAAAGGGACCGGAAGAGGAGAACGCCGTAGAAGAGCAGGTAAAGGCGGACCGGGTTGCTGACCTCGAGCCCGGCCCCGAAAAGGGCGGCGGCGGCGACGAGGTCCATCCAGAGCGGCGACTTGCCCCGCCAGTAGGCGACGGCGGCATAGAGCACGAGGTAGGTCAGCGAGTAGGAGGCGATCAGCTGGGTGAGATCCTGGCGCGGCCCGCGCAGCACGAAGAAGGCGCTGATGGTGGCGTTGAGGACGAAAAAGAGGAGGAAGAGGAAGCGGACCCGGTCGAGGATGCTGCTCCGGGTACCGAGGCTTTTGGTCAGGGCGCGCGAGAACCAGGCTTGCGCGCGGCGACCGCCATCCTTCGAACTGTTCAACAACCCTTCTAGAAACTCCTTCGCACCGACCGGGCGCGCTTCCGGCCGGGGAATCTTAGCAGTGGGCGGGCGTCATCTCGCCGTCAGTTCGCGCTGGAATCGTGAGGCGCTGAAGAGACCGATGTCGTGCCGGGTCTCGCCCTCCAGCGCGAGGTCGGCCAGCACCTCGCCGACCACGCTGCAGAACTTGAAGCCGTGCCCGCTGAAGCCGGCGCCGAGGATCACCTGGGGCAGCTCCGGGTGCAGATCGATGAGGAAGTGCTCGTCGGGCGTGTTGGTGAACATGCAGACCTTCATCGCCTCCGCGGGGCCCGCGCCGGCGGGGAGGTACCTGGCCGCGAAGTCGCGCAGCAGCGCTTCGTCCGTCGCGTCGGCGCCGCCCCGGTCGAGCAGGTCCGGATCGACCACCTCCCGGCGATGGTGGAGACGCCCGAGCTTGAAGCCCGGCGGCCCCTCGGCGAAGAGCGGAAAGCCGTAGTACATGCCTTCCGGGACCTCCATCACGAAGACCGGGAAGGCGCCCTGCGCAAAGAGCTCCGGGCGGCTGACCCGCAGCCAGGCCAGGACCTGGCGCTCGGGCTCGAGCAGATGCGCAAAGCGGGCGGCCAGCTTCCCGTTCCAGGAGCCGGCCGTCAGGATCAGCCGGTCGGCCTCGTATTCGCCCCGCTCGGTGCGGACTTGCACCCCGCGGCCGGCAGGCTCCCAGGCGATCACCGCCTCGCCTTCCCGGAGCTCGGCACCGGCGGCGCGAGCCCCCGCCGCGTGGGCTTGGATGCACCTCTCCGGCACCAGGAAGCCACCTTCCGCCTCCAGCACCGCCATGGTCTCGGCCGGCAGCCGGTAGGCGGGGAAGCGGCGGCTCACCTCCGCGCTGTTCAGGACCTCGTGCTGGAGGTCGTGCTCGTGGCAGGAGCGCAGGCAGCCCTCGAGGACGGTCGTGCCGGGCGCTCCCACGTGGAGGCAGCCGGTCATGTGCAGGAGCTGCCCTTGTCCAGCCCCCGCCTCCAACTCGCGCCAGAGCTCAAAGGAGCGCCGGAGCAGCGGCACGTAGGACGGGTGCTCGAAGTAGGCCAGCCGGATGATCCGGCTGACCCCATGCGAGCTGCCCATCTCGTTCGGGATCGTGTAGCGCTCCAGGCCGAGCACCTTCCGGCCGCGGCGGGCGAGGTGATAGGCGGCGGCGCTGCCCATGCCGCCCACCCCGGCGACGATGACGTCGAACCGTTCCGGCACCGAGCCACCATAGCGGCAGGGCTCAGCCCGCGGCGGCAAGCACCTCATCACCTACATCGAAGAGCGTCCGCTTGCCGGCGCAGGGGATCGGCTCGACGGCCTCCGGCTCGCTGAAGACCCAGGCCCAGAGCTTGCCCTCCAGGGGTGGCAGGGAGGCGTTGGCCCAGTCCTCGGGCCGGACGTGGCGGCAGTCGACCAGGTTCGCGATCCCGACGATGGCGCCCAGCGTCTCGGGGGCGGGCCGGCCCAGCCCCAGCCGGGCGGAGGCGTCGCGCTCCGAGATGCCGTAGCCGGCTGAGGCGTGAAGCAGCAAGCGGCCCCGGTAGCGGGTGGCCCAGGTGCGGATCTCGATGGTCTTGGCGCCGGCAAGGATGAGGTCGACCCAGGGGTGGCGGATGGAGAGGGCTTTCATGGCGCGGCCGAGGCTAGGGCCTGCCACCCGGAACCGCCAACCAACCCGGTAAAGATGGTTAATCTCGCCTGCAGACCTCATGAAGCGGATCGCGGTGATCGCCGGGGACGGCGTGGGCAAGGAGGTGGTGCCGGAGGGGATCAAGGTCCTCCAGGCAACCGGCTCGCAGCTCGACTTCGAGGCCTTCCCCTGGGGCAGCGAGTTCTACGAGAGGACCGGCCGGATGATGCCCGAGGACGCGCTCGACACCCTCCAGCGCTACGACGCCATCTACCTCGGGGCCTGCGGCTGGCCGACGGTTCCCGACCACGTCAGCCTCTGGGGCCTGCTGCTGCCGATTCGCAAGAGTTTCGAGCAGTACGTCAACCTGCGGCCGGTCCGCTGCCTGCCCGGCATCGCCGGACCGCTCTCCAACCGGGGCCCGCAGGACGTGGACATGGTCTTCGTCCGCGAGAACACCGAGGGCGAGTACTCGGGCACCGGGGGCCGCGTCCACGTCGGCCATCCCCAGGAGCTCGCGGTGGAGGTCCCCGTCTTCACCCGGCACGCCATCGAGCGCTGCGCCCGTTTCGCCTTCGAGCGGGCGCGGGAGCGGCGCCGGCGGCTGGTGAGCGTCACCAAGTCCAACGCCAGCCGCTACGCGTACGTCCTCTGGGACGAGGTCGTGGCCGGCCTCGGGCAGGCCGAATATCCGGACGTGGCCGTGGAGCGTGTCCACGTCGACGCGATGGCGGCCCGGATGGTGACGCGGCCGGAGAGCATCGACGTCGTCGTCGCCTCCAACCTCTTCGCGGACATCCTCACCGACCTCGGCGCCGCCCTCCAGGGCAGCCTGGGACTCGCGGCTTCCGCCAACCTCAACCCCGAGCGACGGCACCCGAGCCTGTTCGAACCGGTCCACGGCTCGGCTCCCGACATCGCGGGCCAGGGCAAGGCCAACCCGATCGGAGCCATCTGGAGCGGCGCCCTGCTGCTGCGTCACCTGGGAGAGGAGGCCAACGCGGCCCGGATCGAGGCGGCCATCGACCGGGTGACCGCGGAGGGCGAGTTCCTGACGGGTGAGCTCGGAGGGCGCGCCGGCACCGCGGAAGTGGGCGACGCGATCGCGCGCGAGGTGCGCCGGGAGTAACCGAACGGCACTCGGCGACTGCCGGCAATGGCCGCCATCCCCCGCTCGGAAAAGCCGTCAGTGCCGGCAAAGGCCGGTATCGAGACCTGGTTTTCAGGGCAGCTGCGGCGGCCTAGACCGGAGGCACTGCGCGCTTCTTTTCGAGACGCGGTTGGCTGCGGGACGCGTAGATGGCGAAGCGCCGGATCAGCTCCTCGCGCAGGTCGTCCGGCTCGATCACCGCGTCGACCACCAGGTTCGCCGCCAGCTTGTAGAGGTCGACGTCCTCCAGGTATTCCGCCTCCAGCTCCCTGCGCCGCTGCTCGCGCTGCTCCTCGGGAAGATCCGCCAGCTTGTTGTAGAAGACGGCGTTGACGGCCGGCGCCGGCCCCATGACCGCGATCTGCGCCGAGGGCAGCGCGATGGTGCAGTCCGGCTCGTAGGCAGGTCCCGCCATCGCGTAGAGGCCTGCACCGTAGGCCTTGCGCACGATCACCGAGATCTTTGGCACCGTCGCCTCGGCGACCGCGCTGATCATCTTCGCCCCGTGCCGGATGATCCCCTGGCGCTCGACATCGGTGCCGATCATGAAGCCGGGCACGTCGGCCAGGAAGAGCAGGGGCAGGTTGAAGGCGTCGCAGATCCAGATGAAGCGAGCCGCCTTGTCGGCGCTGTCGACGAAGAGCACGCCGCCTTTCTGCAGGGGCTGGTTGGCGACGATCCCGATGACCCTGCCGTCCAGCCGAGCGAAGCCGGTCAGGAGCTCCTTCGCGAAGAGCTTCTTGACCTCGAACCAGGAGCCATCGTCGACCAGCGCCGCGATGAGCTTCCGCATGTCGTAGCCGCGCTGCGGCTCGGCCGGGATCAGCTCCTCCAACGAGCGCATGGCGGGCGCCGGCGCCGCTTCGGCTCGGGGCGGGCGCTCGGTCCAGTTGGACGGCAGGTAGGAGAAGTAGGTGCGCGCGACCGCGATCGCCTCCCGGTCGTCGGCGACCAGGAAATCGCCGCAGCCGCTGACGGTGCAGTGCATCCGCGCCCCACCCAGCTCCTCGAGCGTGACCTTCTCTCCGACCACCACCTCCACCATCCGGGGCGAGCCCAGGTACATGGAGGCGTTGCCCTCGACCATCACGACCACGTCGCAGAAGGCCGGGATGTAGGCGCCGCCCGCCGCGGAGGGGCCGAAGAGCAGGCAGATCTGGGGCACCTGACCCGACAGGCGCACCTCGTTGTAGAAGATCCGGCCCGCGTGGCGGCGCCCCGGGAACATGTCGATCTGGTCGGTGATACGGGCCCCCGCGCTGTCGACCAGATAGAAGAGCGGGAGGTTGAGACGCAGCGCGGTCTCCTGGATGCGGATGATCTTCTCGACAGTCCGAGCTCCCCAGGAGCCGGCCTTGACGGTCGGGTCGTTGGCCATCACCGCCACCTTCCGCCCGTCGATCGTGCCCAGCCCGGTTACGACCCCGTCGGCGGGCAGCTCCTCGGCCAGCACGTTCGCGAAGAGCCCATCCTCGACCAGCGAGCCTGGATCGAGGAGGAG
>VBHN01000012.1 GCA_005881155.1 Chloroflexota bacterium
CGCAGGCCGTCCATCACCTCGGCCGCCGGCACGCCGTCGGGCGGCCGGGTGAAGACGAAGTTGGCCGAGGTCGGCGAGACCAGGAAATCGAGCGCCTGCAGCTCGCCGGCGAACCACTCCCGGTCTGCGACGACGCGCGAGACCAGCCGGTCGCGGTGAGGCCGATCCTCGGCGGCCGCCTTGGCCGCCACGATGCTGAGCCGGTCCAGGTTGTAGGAGTCCTTGACGGTATCGAGAGCGGCCAGCAGGTCGGGATGGCCGAAGGCGAAGCCGATCCGCATGCCCGCCAGGGCGTAGGACTTGGACATCGTGCGCAGGATCAGCAGGTTCTCATGGCCGGCCAGCAGGTCGAGACGCGACTCGGGCGCGAAGTCCACGTAGGCCTCGTCGAGGACGATCACGCCCTGGGCGCCGGCGACGACCGCCTCCACCTCTTCCCGGCGGTACCAGGTTCCGGTCGGCGAGTTCGGGTTGACCAGGAACTTGAGCGGCGCCGGGTCGGCGGCGAAGGAGGCGGGCAGCGACCAGCCCTTGCCGAGCGGGTGGGGAGAGGGCACCGCCTCGTGGATGCCGCAGAGCGGCTCCAGGAGTGGGTAGGTCGGCCAGGTGAAGGCGACCCGGTCGCCGGCCCCGGCGAAGGCTCGGAAGCACATCGCGATCAGCTCGTCCTCGCCGTTGCCGAGCCGCACCCAGCGCGGATCGACGCCGTGAGCCACGGCCAGGGCTTCCGCGGCCGGGTCTGACATCGGCGCGGGGTAGAGGCGGAGCGAGTCACCGATCGCCTCCTTGAGCGCGGCCAGCACCTTCGGTGAGGGCGGGTAGGGCGACTCGTTGGTATTGAGCTTGATCCAGTCCTCGCCGTCCGGTGGCTGCTGGCCGGGGACGTACGGCTCGAAGCCCTTCAGGCTCTCCTTCAGGAAGCGCGGCGGCATTCGAGCAGGAGACATTCGAGGTTCAGACGGGGGCTGACGTTCTGCTCGTGGTAGCCGAGCGTGTCGTAGGAGAGCTCGAGCAGCCGCGCCCAGGTCGCCGGGTGAAGGTCGCCCAGCATCCGGCGCCGGAACTCCATCTGCCAGCTGCCAAGCGCCTCCAGGAAGGGGTCTTCCTGCTCCTTGTCGGAGGATCGCCAGGCGAGCTGGTAGGAGTCCAGCTCGGCGGCCAGCCGGAGGGGGACGTCGGCGGGGGCGCCCAGCACCTCCTCCAGGCGTTGGACCCAGAGCCGGTGCCGGTCGAGGACTTCGGGGTCGGTCGCCGCCCGCCGTGCCCAGCCCGGCCGGCCGCGGGACAGCCGCGCCAGCTCGTCGGCCCGGTCGGCGGCCACACCCTCGGCCACCAGGAGCTGGGCGATCTCCTCCTCGGCGACCGGGTGGAAGTTCACGCGCTGGCAGCGGGAGACGATGGTCGGGATCACGACGAAGGGCGAGAGACTGGGTGAGGTGAGGATGATCACCCGGTTCGGGTGCGGTTCCTCGAGCGTCTTCAGGAGCAGGTTCTGGGAGACGTCGGGCAGTCGCCCGATGTTGCTGATCACCGCGACCCGGCGCTCACCGGTGCTCGGCTTCAGGTTCAAGAAGGCCTGCAGCGACTGGGAATGGAATTCGGGCCCGTCGTCCGAGAAGAGCCTGATCTCCTGGACTTTAAGGTTGCCGAGCCGGTCGTCCTCCCAGTAGTCCGGGTGCCGGCTGAGCGGCACCTCCGGCAGGAGCATGGCGGCGAAGCGGCGGGCGACCGCCGTCTTGCCGAGCTCCGGCTCACCGGTGAAGAGATAGGCGTGGGCCAGGTGGCCGGCCTGGAGCTGGCTCTCGAGCAGCCGCAGCACCCGGCGGTGGCCCGCCACGCCCTCGAATCCAGCCCCGGTCATGGATGGCAAAGGGTAGTCGGTATTCTCAAGCCGATGAAGCGCCTGAGCCTGGCCCTGGCGCTTCATAACCATCAGCCCGTGGGCAACTTCGAGTGGGTGCTGGAGCAGGTCTACCGGGACGCCTACCTGCCCATGGTCGAGGCGCTGGAGGCCCATCCCTCGGTGAAGACGGCGCTCCATTACTCGGGCTACCTGCTGGAGTGGCTCGACGCGTCACATCCCGACCTGCTCGACCGCGTCGCGGGCCTGGCGGCGCGGGGGCAGGTCGAGCTCCTGGGAGGCGGCCACTTCGAGCCGGTTCTGCCGGCCATCCCCGACCGAGACAAGCACTCGCAGCTCATACGCATGCGCGACGAGGTCGAGCGCCGCTTTGGGGCCCGGCCGCGCGGGCTCTGGCTGGCGGAGCGCGTCTGGGAAGCGTCCCTCGCCCGGCCGCTCTCCGAGGCGGGCTACCGCTACACGATCCTCGACGACAGTCACTTCCAGGCCATCGGCCTGACGCCGGACAAGCTCTTCACGCCCTTCCTGACCGAGGAGCAGGGCCACCCCCTGACGCTGCTCGCCACCGGCACCCAGATGCGCTACCTGATCCCCTGGCGGGACGTCGACGAGGTTCTCACCTACTTCCAGGAGACGGCCTCGGAGCAGCCGCGGCTGGTGCTGATGGGCGACGACGGCGAGAAGCTCGGCGGCTGGCCGACCACCGCCCGGCTCTGCTGGAGGCAGGGCTGGGTGAGGCGCTTCTTCGAGATGATCGAGGCCAACTCGGGCTGGCTCGAGTCGGTGCTGCCCGGTGACTACGCCGAGCGGGCCGTCCCTCACGGGCCCGTGGTCGGGCGGCTTCTGGCGCAACTTCATCGCGCGCTACCCGGAGGTGAACGCGCTCCACAAGAAGATGCTGCGGGTGTCGGCCAAGGTGGAGCGCGCCGGGTCGCCGCCGGCCGCCCTCACCGAGCTGCTGCGCGGCCAGGCCAACGACGTCTACTGGCACGGCGTCTTCGGTGGCGTCTACCTACCGCATCTCAGGCAGGCAGTCTGGAGCAGCCTGCTGGCAGCCGAGGCTGCGGTCGCTCCGAGGGACGGCCGGACGCAGGTCCAGGTCCTCGACTACGACCTCGACGGCCAATGCGAGGTGCTGGTCGAGCAGCCCGCGCAGAACGTGTACCTGGCGCCGGCTGCCGGCGGCGCGATCGTGGAGTGGGACGCCGGTGGGCGCAACCTGGCCGACTGCCTTGCCCGCCGCCACGAGGTCTACCACGACCGCCTGCTTGGGGATGCCGGCGGAGTGGGCGTCTCCAAGCTCGAGCAGCCGCTGCGGGTCCGTGAGCCCGGCCTGGCCGGCCGGCTGCACTATGACCGGCGCCGGCGGCTGATCTTCCAGGCCTCCCTGGTCAATAGGGGCGGGAGCCTGCGGAGGGCGGTGCGGTCGGAGCTCGACGAGCTGGGCGGATTTGGCGGGGGTAGCTTCGAGGTCATCGGCCAGACCGCCTTCGAGCGGACCGAGACACTGGCCGTGGAGGGACGGCAGGCCACAATTCGGATGGCCAAGTCCTTCCAGGTCTCTTCACGTGACTGCAGCATCGGCCTCCAGGTGACGCTGAGCGCGGACGGCGGGCCGGTCCCGGCCCTGCTGGTCGTTGAGTCGAACCTGGCCCTGCCGGCCGGCCCGGTGGCTGGTGACGTCGCCGGCCGCCCGCTCCGCCGGCCTGCCGACCTCGGGATGCGCGGCGAGGTCACGCTGCGCCAGCCGGCGGCCGGGCTCCGCTACCAGCTGCGGGTGGCGAAGGGGAGCCGAGTTTGGTATTACCCCGTCGAGACGGTGAACAACTCCGAGAGCGGCTACGAGCGCATCGTCCAGGGCGCCTGCCTGCTGGCGGTGCTGCCCGTGCGTCTGGACGGGGTTTCGGCAAAGTACTCGTTCCGGCTCTGGACGGGCGCCTGAAAGCTTTCGCCGCGGCTACCGCAGCGGCCGCCCTTCTGCTGGTCGCCGCGCTCCCCGCCTTGGCGGCGCCGACCTGGGCGGA
This sequence comes from Chloroflexota bacterium, assembly GCA_005881155.1. Classification (GTDB taxonomy): domain Bacteria; phylum Chloroflexota; class Dormibacteria; order Dormibacterales; family Dormibacteraceae; genus CF-105. The sequence goes on from VBHN01000012.1 coordinate 3,886, forward strand.
GACCGGCCAGCTCCAGGTTCCGCGTGCCGGCTCGGCCACGGTCAAGCTCGTCAATGGGCGGATCCTGGTGATCGGGGGCGATTCTCACGGTGGCGGGACCGCCGAGGTCTACGACCCTGGCACGGGCGCCTGGAAGCGCGTCGAGGATCCTCCGCCGGGCTTCATCAACAACGCCCAGGGGTTCCTGCTTGGAAATAGCCGGGTGCTGCTGCTGGGCCCCGGTTCGAATCGCACCGCAAGCGCCGCCAGCTTTGACACCGAGCTGGGCTGGCTGCCGGTGCCGGATCCGCCAATCGACGGGATCTTCGATTTCGCCGCTGCCCAGCTCGACGCCAACGACGTGCTGCTGGCCGGCGGCATCGGGACGTCCGGTCCCACGGACCGGGCGGCCGTCTACAACGCGCACACGGGCGCCTGGGTCGAGGTGACGAAGCTCTCCTCGACGCGGGTTGCAGCCTCGGCGGCATCGCTCGGCAACGGGCTGGTGCTGGTCGCGGGTGGAAGGCCGAGCCTGAGGTCGGACGCCGTGCCGGATGACACCGCCGAGGTCTTCGATCCTGGAACTGGCTGGCGCTCGGCGGGCAGCCTGCCCGGCCTCAGCTCGACCTACCAGCTGCTCACCCTCGGGCCGGGCAAAGTCCTGGCGCTGCTGCGCGGTGCGCTGCCGGGGATCGCGATCTACGACGCCGCCACCAACAGCTGGCAACGAGGGCCGGCGCGGCCGCATCCGACAGTCGGACAGGCCGTCCGGATGGCCACGGGTCGGGTGATGCTGGTGGGCGGCGATACGGGCAGCGGCGATGGTCCCGGCACGATCCGGCCGTCGGCCGACGTGGACCTCTACGACCCGACCTCCAACAGCTGGTCATCGCTCCAGCAGCTGAGCTCGCCCCGTTACCTTCCGCTGGTCGCCGCGCTCGACAACCGCACGGTCCTGGTGGCCGGCGGGATCGCGGTGATTCCCGCCCCCGGGCAGGGCCGGCCTTCGCCCCTGCGGACGGCGGAGGTGTTCGGTGGACGCGCTACCACGGGCATCGCCGGCCCGACCGGGATCCCGGAGCCGGGTTGGATCGCCGGCGGCCTGGCGCTCCTGCTGGTCGGCCTCCTCGCCTGGCTGGGCGCCTCGGTCGGGCGCCGGCCCAGCCGCCTCGGCGCCGGGCTGGGCCGCCTCGCGCTGCAGGCCGGTGGTGTCATCGTCGCCACCTGGGCGCTCTTCGCCTTCGCCCACCTGCTCGTCAACAACCGCTCTCCGGGCAACGGCGCCATCGCCGGCTTCTTCTCTCAGCCGCTCGGCCAGGTGCTCTGGGAGGCCGCCGGTCGGAGCCTGACACTGATCGCCTACGCGTCCCTGGGGGCGACCGTCATCGGCCTGGGCGCGGCGATCGCCGTGGTCGGCCTGCGGGAGCGGCGGCTGGTCGGGCTGGAGCTGTCCGGGGCGCTGCTGCTGGTGATCCCCACCTTCCTGCTGGCGATCCTGGTCCAGGAGCTGCAGGCGTTCATCTTCGGCAAGACGGGCCTGATCGTCGCCGCCGGGTACGGGGACGTAAACGGGATCCAGGTCTTCTGGGCGTCGCTGGTGCTGGGGATCCGGCCGGCGACCTACCTCTACCGGCACGGCCGGACGGTGCTGGAACGGGAGACCACCGAGGACTATGTGCGGACGGCCGAGGCCAAGGGCCTCGACTGGGGCGAGGTCGTCCGCCGTCACCTGCTCCGAGCCGGCGGGGGAGCGCTGGTCGCGACCTGGATCAACTCCTTCCGGCTGATGATCGGTTCGCTCCCTCTGGTCGAGTACTTCTTCGGCTACCCGGGGCTGGGGCGGATCCTGGTCCAGTCGATCGGCGTCACCTATGGCGTCGGCAGCGACGTGCCGCGGCCGGTCGTGTTCCGGGGCGACCTGGCGATCGGCTTGGTGGTGACCCTCGCTCTGATCCTGATCCTCGTGGAGACCAGCGCCGGGGGGCTCCAGCGCTGGCTCGACCCTCGAGTTCGAGCGCTGCGGGCTGCCGCATGAAATGGGTGCGCGCCGTCCTGCCCTTCGTGCCTTGCGCCCTCCTTTTCGGGGCCCTCGCCGCCCTCCTCTGGATCGGTTTGAGCCAGCCTGTCCGCTGGGCGGAAAGGAGATACATCCTCGGCTACCTGAGTGGCAGCGGCCAGGAGGTGGCGCCGGCGTACGCGCCGCTCTCGCGCGTCGACGTCTTCGAGCAGGGCAGCAACGTCCGCTACGACGGCCACCTCTACGTGATCGGCTCCGACGCGGGAGGCCGCGACTTGCTGGTGCTGATCGCGCACGGCGCGGTCCTCTCCCTGGAGGTCGTCCTGCTGGTGGTCGTGCTGCGGTTGCTGATCGGCATCGCGGCCGGCGTGGCCATGGGCCTCGGCTCGCGCCGGGTCCAGTCAGCGGCTGGTCGAGGTTCTGGGCGTTCGCGATCGCGATGGCGATGGTCGGCTGGCGGGACATCGCGCAGCTGACCGCCGAGCGGGTGGAGGCGATCCTGGCCCAGCCCTACGCCGAAGCAGCGCGCGCCCTTGGGGGCAGCCGATTCGGCATCTTCCGCCGCCACGTGATCCCCCACCTGAGGCCGGTGCTGCTGGTGGAGACCTCGTTCCAGTTCAGCGCCGTGCTGGTGCTCCTCGGCGAGCTCGGCTACTTGAGGTTCTTCCTCGGGCAGCCTTTCAGCTTCAACCAGATCTTGCTTCCCCAACCCGAGCTGGGCGCGCTGCTTGCGATCGCGCGCGACTACATCATCAGCCAGCAGTGGGCGCCGGTCCTAGCGCCGGCGGGAGCCATCGCCTTGCTGGCGCTGGCCTTCGAGCTGCTCGGGCTAGCGCTCCGCTCTACAGATCGATCTGGCCGGCCAGCTTACGTTTCGCGGCGCGCTGCTTGGCGGGCTCCGGAGCCGGCGACGGAACCGTCTCCGTAGGCTCCTCGGCGGCGACCCGCCGGGCGCGGGCCTGCAGCCAGACCTCGCGCACCCGTTGGAGAGCGGTGAAGTTGGTAAGGATCGCCAGCGCCCAGATGATCCAGAAGAGGACGGCGCCCCCGAAGACGAGGCCCGCAACGGTCACCACGATCCGCTCGGGGCGGGCGAAGAGCCCGCTGTCGCACTTGAACCCCAGGCTCTGGGCCCGGGCCCGCACGTAGCTCACCGAGAAGGAGCCGACCAGGGCGAGGAGCCCGCCCAGCACGGCCGGGCGCGGGTTGGGCTGGCCGACGTAGTACGCGACCAGGCCGACGTAGATGGCCGCCTCGGCGTAGCGGTCGGTGGTCGAGTCGAGGAAGGCGCCGTAGCTGTAACTGCGTTTGGTGACGCGGGCGAGGGCGCCGTCGAGGATGTCGAAAGTGCCGCCGAAGGCGAGCACCACGCCCGCCGCCAAGAGATGCCCGGTGGCAACCAGCGTCCCGGCCACGAAGACGACCAGCATGCCCGCCACGGTGACCTGGTTGGGCGTGATCGGAAGCTTGGCCAGCCAGCGGGCGGCCGCCTGCGCGCGGCGCCGGACCCACTGCTGGATGCGGGTGGTGAACATTACTCGGCCGAGCTGGCTTGGACTGACCGCCTGCTGTAAGCGGCGATGAACTCCTCGGTCAGCCGGTGCGCGTCATCGTCGGAGTACTGGATCGGCGGCGACTTCATGAAGTAGGAGCTCGGCGCCTCGAGCGACCCCGAGAGGCCGTTGTCGAGCGCCAGCTTGCAGCAGCGCACCGCGTCGATGACGATGCCCGCCGAGTTCGGGGAGTCGTGGACCTCCAGCTTCAGCTCCGCGTTCAGCGGCACGTCGCCGAAGCCGCGGCCCTCGAGCCTGATGTACGCCCACTTGCGGTCGTCCAGCCAGGGCACGTAGTCCGAGGGCCCGATGTGGACGTTGTCGTCGCCGATCGAGTAGTCGAGCTGCGACGTCACCGAGCGCGTCTTCGAGATCTTCTTTGACATCAGCCGGTCGCGCTCGAGCATGTTCAGGAAGTCGGTGTTGCCGCCGAAGTTCAGCTGGTAGGTCCGCTCCACCTTGACGCCGCGCTCGCGGAAGAGGTGGGTGAGGATCCGGTGCACGATGGTTGCGCCGACCTGGGACTTGATGTCGTCACCGATGATCGGCAGCCCCGCCTTCTGGAAACGCCGCTGCCAATAGTCCTCGCGGGCGATGAAGACGGGGATGCAGTTGACGAAGGCGACGCCGGCGTTGAGCGCCTGCTCGACGTACCACTTGGTCGCCTCCTCGCTGCCCACGGGCAGGTAGTTCACGAGCACGTCGGCGTGCGTGTCCTTGAGGATCTGGACCACGTCCGCGGTCGCGCCCGGCGCCTTCTCGATCAGCGGTTCGAGGTACTTGCCGATGCCGTCATGCGTCATTCCCCGCTCGACCTTGACACCGACCTTCGGGACGTCGGAGAACTTGACGGTGTTGTTCTGGCCCGACCAGATCGCCTCCGAGAGGTCCTTGCCAACCTTGGTGCGGTCGATGTCGAAGGCGGCCACGAACTCGATGTCGCTGACGTGGTAGCCGCCGAGGTCGACGTGCATCAACCCGGGGACGAAGTCCTCCGGGGATGCGTTCTTGTAGTACTCGACTCCCTGGATCAGCGACGACGCGCAGTTGCCCACACCGACGATCGCCACGCGCACCTTTCCGTTGCCGTTTCTCATCCGGTCACCTCGCTCCTCAGACTTGTCGGCGCACCCACGCCCTGCGATTCCAAAATTGATTCGAAGCCGGTCAAGCGCCGGCGGATGGTTTCAAGGTCGATCGAGCAGTAGGTCAGCCGCCCATCGCGGCGCGTGCGGACAACCCCGCCCAGCTCCAGCATCCGGAGGTGCCAGGAGACCCGTGGCTGGCTCATCCGAAGCGCCAGCGCCAACTCGTTGACGCTCTGCTCGCCCGCACCCAGCAGCCGCTCGACGATACGGAGCCGGGTCACGTTGGCAAGGGCCGTGAAGAAGGCTGGCAGGTCTCCCTGCTGTCCAGGCAGAAACATAAAGAACTCTTTATGAGTCTAAAGCATAAAAGATCCTTTATGTGTCGGGCGGCCCTGAACTCGTCAGCACGGCGTATCTTTCTTGATAGCGTTATGGACAGGACGGAGAGCACTCCCGAATTGGCGGCCGAGATCGTCGAGGAGGCGGAGCGCCTGGTCCGGCTGGAGATCGCCCTCGCCAAGCAGGAGCTCAAGGAGATGGCGATCACCAATGGCATCGCCGCCGGCGCCTTCGCGGGCGCGGGGGTGCTGGCCCTGGTCGCCGCCCTGGTCGGGATCCCGGTCTTGGTGATCGCGCTCGTGCCGGCGCACTGGTTGGCTGCCCTGGTCTGGGTCGTCCTCTACCTGGCGCTGGCGGTCGCGTTCTACTTCCTCGGTCGCTCGCGACTCCGGATCGGGCTGCCGGAGCGGACCATCACCAGCCTCAAGGAGACAAGGAATTGGGCCCTTCGGCAGATGAGATCTCCCGGCAGATAGCCGAGACCCGAACCGACATGGAGGAGAAGATCCTCACCCTGCGCGAGCGCAGCCAGGTGGCCGTGCAGCAAGGGAAACGGGCCCTTTTGATCGCGGCGGGTGTCGGCGGCGCGATGGCGATCGGCGTGGTGGCGGCGGTCGTGATCTACCGCCTGACGCGGCCGACCACGGCGCGCGAGCGGCTCGAGCGCGTCTTCCCGACCACCTGGTGGGAGCGGTTGAAGCACGCACGGGAGTCGGTCGAGCTGGGCATCCGCAAGGCGGTTCCGCCCGTCCGGCTCTACGTCGGCGATAAGCAGGTCGGCGAGGAGCCGCCCTCCAACACCATGCAGAAGGTCGCGCTCCGGCTGGCTCAGGCGGCGGGCACGGCGATCGGCGGCGCCATCGTGCAGCGGATGCTGTCCCGGTTCGATCGAAAGGACTCGGCTGCCTAAGGCTCCAGGCGCAGGTTCGCGCCGGTGATCGGCTCCGACTCGGAGGCGGCCAGCCAGGCGATCACCCTGGCCACCGCTGCGGGCTCGAAGGCCCGGCCGGCGACGCCCGAGATCTCCAGCATCGGCGTCTCGATCGCGCCCGGGCTGACCGCGTTGGCGCGGATTCCGAGCGGGCGGCCCTCCACCGCCAGCGCCTCGGTCAGCCCGGCCAGCCCCGACTTCGCCGCCACGTAGGCGGCCATGCCCGGGAACTTCTCGGCGCCGGTGATGCCGGAGAGGCTGGAGACGTTGACGATCGTCCCGCCCGGCTGCATCCGGCGGAGCGCCTCCCGGCTGCAGAGGAATGCGGAGCGGAGCGTGCTGCTCAACTGGAGGTCCCACTCCTCGGCGGTCAGCTCGGCGACCGGCTTCTGGATCAGCCAGGCGGCGTTGTTGACGAGGGTGTCAAGGCGCACCAGCGAGGAGAAGGCGGCTTCGACCTGGGCTTCGTCGGCCGCGTCGACACCCGACCTCCGGCTGAGCCCGACGACCTCATAGCCCCGCGCCTCCAACTCTGCGGTGATCGCCCGACCCAGCCCTCCGGCGGCGCCGGTGACGACCGCCACCGGCTTCAGCGCAGCGCCTCCTCGTAGGCGTCCAGGGAGCGGTCGAGGAGCAGGCGTTCTCGCGCCTGCTCCCGGATCCGGCCCCGGTCGAGCTGCAGGCAGCGCCGGATCGCCTCGGCCAGGTCCGTCACCTCGTCCGGACGCGCCAGGAAGCCGCCGGCGCCTTCGGCCACCACCTCCGGCAGCGCCCCGCGCGCATAGGCTGCCACCGGGCACCCGGCCACCTGCGCCTCGGCTGCGACCAGGCCGAAGGGCTCCTCCCACTTGGCCGGCATCACCGTCACCGCCGAGCGAGACATCAACCGCCAGAGCTCGTCCCGCGGCAGAGGAGGGCGGATCTCCAGGTCGCTGAGCCGGCCCCGGTAGGCGTGGTCGTAGTCGCCTCCCACCACCAGCGGCTCGAGGCCCGCCAGGCGAGCAGCGGCGACACCGTCCTCGATGCCCTTTTCCGGCGAGATCCGGCCCGCGATCAAAGCGACCGGCTCGACCGGCCCCGGCTCGGGCTGCCAGTCGGGGACGCCGTCGGGCAGCACCTCGGTCACCAGGCCGGCCGCCGCCCAAGCGGCTTGGGCGGAGTGGCTGACGGTCGCGAAACGAGCAGCGCTGCCGCGCGCCGCCGCGACGACGCCCGGGACCAGCGGCGGCAGGTGGAGGGTGTGAACGACCCGCAGGCCCTCCGCCAGCTCGATGGCCTCGGCGTCAAACGCGTGCTGGCTGACCACGTCGGCACCCCGCCGGCGCAGCTCCCGGAACAACCGCTCGAAGCCATCGCGGAGCTCGGGGACGGCCTCCGAACGGGACGCGGCGCCGACCTCGACCCGCACGAGCTCGACGCCCTGGATCTCGGAGCCGCCGGCACAGTACAGCTCGACCCGGTGCCCACGGCCGGCCAGGCCCCGGGCGAGGTCGGCGACGAACGCCTGGGCGCCCCCGGCCTGGACCGGCAGCAGGGGGGTCACCAGCGAGGCGACGACCGCGATCTTCAGGGGCGGAGGTTCGGGCGAATCAGCTCCAGGAATTCCGACCTGGTGCGCTGGTCGTCGCGAAAGGTTCCCAGCATGCAGGAGGTGACGGTCTCCGAACCCTGCTTCTCTACGCCGCGCATCTCC
>VBHN01000013.1 GCA_005881155.1 Chloroflexota bacterium
CTCGAGGTCAGGCGTATCGCCTGGCGGCAAGGCTCCGTGAGCTCGGCGTCGAGCCCGGAGACCGCGTGCTCGCCCAGCTGCCGAATTGGAACGAGTTCGTCGTCATCTACCTGGCCGCGGTCCGCGCCGGCGCGACGCTGGTGCCGATCATGCCCATCTACCGCCACGACGAGGTCGGCTACATCCTGGAGCGTTCCGAGGCCAGGGTCGCCTTCACGGCCGGCGAGTTCAGGTCCTTCGACCACCTAAAGATGTTCCGCGAGCTGCGGCCGAAGAGCCCGGCGCTGGAAGGCTTGGTCGTCGTCAGGGGCGAGGCGGGCGAGGGGGAGCTCTCACTCGCCGACCTGACCGAGCCCGATCGCGCCGACGACGACTTCGACGAATCAGCCGCCGGTGCGCGGCCCGGCGCCGACGACGGCCATGTGCTGATCTTCACATCTGGCACCGAGTCGCGACCCAAGGGCTGCTTCCACACCTGGAACACGATCGGTTTCACGGTTCGCGGCCTGAGCAAGGCGTTCCAGCTCGACCGCGACTCAGTCACTTTCGCGCCCTCCCCGGTCAGTCACGGGACCGGGCTCGCGATGGGCGTGGCTGCGCCGATCTGGACCGGCGGCTCGATCCACCTCCAGGACGTCTGGCAGCCGAAAGAGGGCCTGGCCCGCATCCGCGAGCACCGCTGCACGCACGCAGCGACTGCGACGCCCTTCGTGCGGATGGCGATCGACGCCTTCGATCCGTCTACGGACGACGTCTCCTCGATGCGAGCCTGGGTCTGCGCCGGCGCACCGATCCCGGCCAGCCTCGCCGAGGAGGTGAGCACCGCGTTCCAAGGTTGCCGCCTGCTGCCGCTTTATGGGGCGTCGGAGATCTTCGCGGTAACCGCCTGCTGGCTCAGCGACCCGCCCGAGATGGCCGTCATCTCCGACGGCCGCACTGCGCTAGACGGCGTCGAGGTGCGGGTCGAGGACGAAACCGGCGAGGTCCTCTACCGAGGCCCCGGCGGAATGCTCGGCTACTGGCGCGATCCGGAACGGACGGCGATCGCGATCGACGGCGACGGCTGGTACCACACCGGTGACCGCGGGGAGTTCAGTGCCGAGGGCCTGCTGCGGCTGAAGGGCCGCATCAAGGACGTGATCATCCGCGGCGGCACCAACATCAGCGCCACCGAGGTCGAGGAGCACCTGCTGACCCATCCCAAGGTGAGAGCTGTGGCGGTCGTGGCCATGCCCGATCGCCTAATGGGGGAGAAAGCGTGCGCCTTCGTGGTCCCGGCCGAGGCTGAACCGCCGACCCTGGCAGAGCTGGCCGACTACCTGAAGAATGTTCGACAGATCGCAGTCCACAAGCTTCCCGAGCGCCTCGAGATTGTTCAGGAGTTGCCGATGACACCCACGGGCAAGGTTCAGAAGTTCGCGCTGCGCGACGAGGCGCGTAGGTTGGTCGAGGCCCCCACGAGTTGAGCGTGCTGCGCACGCGCACGCGGCCGGGCGAGTTCGATCCCCTCGATTGGGTGCTCGAACACTGGCAGGCGCAGGACCGTCCGGACGCCGAGCATTTCCTGGCCGTGTCAGCCCTTTTCCGCACCTACCAGGCGGTCACGGCCCGCACCGACGAGGTCCTGAAGCGATTCGATCTCACCCGGACCGGCTACCTGCTCCTGACCACCCTGTTTCTGACCCGCGACCATTCCCGGGCCCTCGGCTACCTGAGCCGGCAGCTGATGGTGCATCCGACCACGGTCACGCTTGCGGTGGACCAGCTGGAACAGCGGCGGCTTCTCGCCCGGGAGGCGCACCCGACCGACCGCCGAACCACGGTGGTCCGCCTGACCAAGGCCGGCCACGAGGTGGCCGACCAGGCCACCGAGGCCCTGGCCAAGGTCAATTTCGGCCTCCCCGTTCCTAAAGAGATGGCGATCGAGTGCGTCGAGCTCCTGCGCCGCGTGCGCCGGGAGATCGGCGACATTCCGCCGGCTTCGCCGGACTGACGGCATGGAGCGGCTCCGCCTGACGATCGGCGACTCCGGGATTGCCGAGGTGGTGCTCGACCGGCCTCCGGCGAACGCGATCGACCTGGTCACGCTGGCCGAGGTCAAGGAGGCGGCCCAGGCTCTGTCCCTCGACAGATCGGTGCGTGTGGTGCTGCTCAAGAGCGCTCTTGAGCACATCTTCGCCGGCGGCTTCGACCTCGACTTCCTCGGCGAGAGCTGGGACGAGATCCTGCCGATGATTCGAGCCTTCCATGAGGCGGCCAACGCCTGGGTGCGGATCCCCTCGCCCACGATCGCTGTGATCCGCGGGCACGCGGCGGGCGGCGGCTGCGAGCTGGCGCTGGCGTGTGACTTCCGGGTCATGGCCCGGGGCAGGGCCACGATCGGCGTGCCCGAGGTGAAGCTGGGACTGCTCCCGTCTGGCGGCGGGACGACCCGGCTTCCGCGCTTGATCGGAAGGGCCGCGGCCCTCGATCTCCTCCTCCGGGGACGGCTGATCGGAGCGGATGAGGCCGAACGGATCGGGCTGATCAACGTCGCCACCGAGCCCCAGGACCTCGATCGGGTCGCGCAGGAACTGGCCGCCGAACTGGCCGCCCTCCCGCCCTTGGCCATCCGCGAGATCAAGCGGTGCGTCGATCTCGGACTGGACGGCCCGCTCTCGGCGGGCTTCGCACTTGAAGAGCGGGGCAACCTGGCGCTCGCGGCAACCGCCGACGCCCGCGAGGGCGTCGCCGCGTTCACCGAGCGCCGGCCGCCCCGGTTCAAAGGCGCCTGATCGTGGTCAAAAGGTCTCTCGAGGGGAAGGTGCTGGTGATGTCCGGTGGAAGCCGCGGCATCGGGCTCGCCATTGCGCTGCGGGCGGCCCAGGACGGCGCCCGGGTGGCGATCATCGCCAAGACCGAGGAGCCGCATCCCAAGCTCGAGGGCACGATCTACACGGCCGCCGAGGAGATCCGAGCCGCCGGTGGGGAGGCGCTGCCGATCGCCGGCGATGTGCGAGACGAGGAACGCATCCAAGCAGCGGTCAAGCAGGTGGTCGATCAGTTCGGCGGCGTCGACATCTGCATCAACAACGCCAGCGCCATCGACCTTTCGCCGGTCGAGTCGATCGCGATGAAGCGCTACGACCTGATGCAGGACATCAACACGCGAGGCACCTTTGTCTTGACGCAGGCTTGCCTGCCGCACCTGAAGCGTGCGGCCAACCCGCACGTGCTGACACTCTCGCCGCCGTTGAACCTCAACCCGGCCTGGTTTGGGAGGAGTCTGGCCTACACCATCGCCAAGTACGGGATGAGCATGTGCACGATGGGGTTCGCGGAGGAATTCAAGGACCACGGCGTGGCCGCCAACTCGCTCTGGCCGCGAACCACGATCGCGACCGCTGCCATCCGCAACCTGCTCGGCGGCGAGGACGCGATGCGCCGCTCACGGGACCCAAGCATCGTTGCCGACGCAGCTCACGCAATCCTCACACGGCCGAGCAGAGAGTGCACAGGAAGGTTCTTCATCGACGAAGAGGTGTTGGCCGAGGAAGGGATGACCGACCTCTCGATCTATGGCGGAGTTGACAGCGAGCTCCAGACCGACCTGTTCCTGGATTGAGATGGCCGCAGTTGAACGCAAAAGCCGCCGGACAGTCGCGGATCGGGTTGCCGACTCGGTGACCGCTTCCGAACCGGTGGCCGTGCCGTCGCTTCGCTCTCTGCTCGGAGGTCTGATCGGAGTGGTGGCTCAAGGCGGCGGGCTGGCTCGCGAGACCACGGCCCTGGGCGCCGAGTTGGGCCGGATCTTGCTGGGTACTT
>VBHN01000014.1 GCA_005881155.1 Chloroflexota bacterium
GGCCGGACCGACGAGGCGACCATCGCCCGGGGCCTGGACGCGGGCGCCGACGACTTCCTGGCCAAGCCCTTCCGGCGCACCGAATTGATCGCCCGCTTCGAGGCCCACGTGCGCAAGGCCGCGGCCGCCATCCCGATGGTCCGCGCCGCTTCCGCCTCCGCCCCGCCCGCGCACTCCAACCTGCTCCGCTTCGGGGACATCGAGGTCGACCTCGCCGCCCGCGAGGTCCGCGTGGCCGGCGAGCCGGTGGGCCTCGGCCCGCTCGAGTTCAAGCTGGTCGAGTACCTCTGCCAGAACGCGGGGGTGGCGATCTCGCGGGACCAGATCATGAGCCAGGTGTACGGGTACGAGGCCGACATCTCGACCGAGCGTGTCGATCTGCTGGCGCGACGGGTCCGGGCGAAGCTCGGCGAGGGCCCCGCACGGGGCGGTCATCTGGTGGCAGTACCCGGCTACGGCTACCGCTGGGAACGGCGGCGGCGAGACGACTCGCCAACCACGACCCTGGGCTGAAGTCGGAGGCGGCTGCTCAGCGGCGCCTGAGGCTCCAGGGCCGGGCACGTGAGCCCGGCAAGCCGGCGAAGACCATATAGGCGGACGTCTCCTCCTCCGCCCAATAGGTGTGCTTCTCGCCCGGGTTGATCAGGAAGAGGCCCCCTGCTTCAACCGAGCCGGTGTGCGAGCCGTCCGAGAAATGGAGGGCGCCCTCGGTGACGATCACCGCCACCGGGATCGCGTTGCGGTGCTCCTGGACGTGCTGGCCGGCCGCCAGCTTGAGGCCCACGACCCGGAGCGAACCGGCGTCCCCGATCGCCTCCCAGCCGAGCGGCCGGCGCTCTGGGACCGGTGCTTCAGGGTCGGGCACGGGGGGCGCGACCCTCTAGGGTCCACCTCTCACGTACAGGGTCTGGCCGCTGACGAAGCCGGCCTCCTCGCTGGTCAGGTAGGCGACCGCCGCCGCGATGTCCTCCGGCTGGCCGATCCGCTGGACCGGGATCGTCGACGCCGCTCCCTGCTTGAACTGCTCGAAATCCATGCCCATCCGGTCGGCTGTCTGCCGCGTCATGGCCGTCTCGATGAAACCGGGGGCGATGGCGTTGACGGTGATGCTGTAGCGGCCGAGCTCGATTGCCAGGGTCCGGGCCATGCCCTGCAGGCCCGCCTTGGCCGTGGAGTAGTTGGTCTGGCCGCGGTTGCCCAGCGCCGAGGTCGAGCTCAGGAAGATCATCCGGCCGTACTTCTGCGGGACCATCACCTTCTGGGCCTCGCGAGCGCAGAAGAAGGTGCCTTTCAGGTGGGTGTCGATGACGCCGTCCCAGTCCTCGTCGGTCATCTTGTAGACGAGGTTGTCGCGGATGATCCCCGCGCAGCAGACCAGGATGTCGAGGCGCCCGAACTCGTCCACGGCGGCCTTGACCAGCTTCTCGACCGACTCCCGCTCGGTGACGTCGCACTGGACGCCGATCGCCTTGCCGCCCTCGCCCGAGATCTTCTTGGCGGTCTCCTCGGTCGTTTCCGGGTTCATGTCGGAGACGACCACCGCCGCCCCCTCCGCGGCCAGCCGCGCCGCGCAGGCCGCGCCGATGCCGCGCCCGCTGCCGGTGATGACGGCGACCTTGTCTTCGAACCGCGTCACTCAGTCCACCTCCTTGAAATGGGGCAGCGACAGCTCATCGCTCACCCGTTCGAACGCAACTTCCACCGGCATCCCCACCCTCGGCTCGCCGACGTCGAGGCGGGCCAGCAGCCGGACGCCCTCCTCGAGCTCCACCAGCGCCACCGTGAAGGGAACCTGGTCGCGAAACTCCTCGCTGGTCCGGTGGACGACGGTGTACGAGTACACGCTCCCCCGCCCGCTGCAGTCGATCCAGCCCAGCTCACTGGAAAGGCAGTGGGGACAGACCGGGCGTGGGTAGAAGACGTTCCGCCCGCAGCCCAGGCAGCGCTGGATGCGCAGCCGGCCTTCCCGGGCGGCCTCCCAGAAGGGCGCCGTGTCGCGGTCGGGGACCGGCAGCGGTCGCTCAGTCACCGGCCAGAACCACCGTGGCGCAGCTGCTGAGCACCCCGCCGGTGCCGTTGACCAGCGCCAGGCGCGCGCCGGGCACCTGCGCCTCGCCGCGCTCTCCGCGCAGCTGCCGGGTCGCCTCGATGAGGAGGAAGATCCCGTACATCCCCGGGTGACAGTAGGACAGGCCGCCACCGTTGGTGTTGAGCGGAAAGTCGCCGCCGGGCGCCGTCCGCTGCCGGCTGACGAACTCGCCGCCCTCACCGGGAGCGCAGAAGCCCAGCGACTCCAGGGTCTCGATGACCGTGATGGTGAAGGAGTCGTAGACCTCGACCACGTCCAGGTCGGCGTGCGTCACGCCCGCCATCTCCATCGCCACCGGCCCGCTGAGGGCGGCCGGCGTGACCGTCAGGTCGGGCATGTTGGCGATCGTCAGGTGGGTGTGGGCCTCGCCGTGGCCGATGACCCAGACCGGCTTGCCCCGGAGGGAGCCGGCCACCGCCTCCGAGACGACCACCACGGCCCCGCCGCCGTCGGTGACCAGGCAGCAGTCGAGCAGGTGCAGGGGCGAGGAGATGATGGGCGAGGCGAGGACGTCCCCGATCGAGATCGGGTCGCGGTAGTAAGCCTTCGGGTTGAGGGCCGCCCAGGCCCGGGTCGCTACCGCAACCTCGGCCAGCTGCTCGGCCGTGGTCCCGTACTGGTGCATGTGGCGGGTGGCCGCCAGCGCGTAGGCGCCGACCGGGAGCGGCAGCCCCCAGATCAGCTCGAACTGGGCAGGGCCCCTGATCTCCCCGGTCCGGCCCAGGCTGCGGCTCCGCTGCGAGCGCTGGGTGGAGCCGTAGGTGATCAGGGCCACCTCGCAGCGACCGGCCCGGATCGCGGTCACCGCGTGCCCGACATGAGCGTCGAAGGAAGAGCCCCCGATGTTCGTCGCGTCCGACCAGCGGGGCGTGATGCCGAGGTATTCGGCGATGGCCATGGTCGGGCTCCAAGCCTCGCCACCGGCGCTGAAGACGGCGTCGACGTCCGACAGCCCGAGGCCCGCTTCCTCGAGGGCAGCCTTGGCCGCCTGCGCCTGGAGATCGAGGCTGGTCCGGTCCGGCCCCACGACGCCGAGGTCGGACTCGGCCACGCCCGCGATCGCGCCCAGGCGATCGCGCGTCATTTCAGGACCACCAGCGCGTCACCGGCGAGGACGCCCTCGCCGTCGGCCAGCACGAAGAGCGGGTTGACGTCGATCGCCTCGATCCGGTCGCGGTGGCTCGCGGCCAGCCGCGAGAGCCGGACCAGGCAGGCGGCGGCGGCGTGCAGGTCGGCCCGGGGGTTGCCGCGCGCACCCTCCAGGACCGCCTTGCCGCGCAGCTCGCTGAGCATGTCGACGGCGTCGTCGAAGTCGACCGGCGCCATCCGCATCGAGAAGTCGTCCAGCACCTCAACGAAGATCCCGCCCAGGCCGACCAGCAGCAGCGGGCCGAACTGGGGATCGGTGACCGTTCCGGCCATCAACTCGGCGACCGGGAAGACCTGGCGGGCGACGCTCATGCCTTCGATCCGGGCCTCCGGCAGATAAGCCCGCACGCCGGCCAGCAGGTCCCGGTAGGCCGTCGCCGCCTCCTCCTCGGTCAGCAGCTGGAGGCGGACACCACCGGCCTCGGTCTTGTGCGGGAGATCCGGCGAGATCACCTTGAGGACCACCGGGAAGCCGGCCTCGCGTGCCAGCCGCGCCGCCTCCAGCGGGCTGTGGGCGACTCGCTCCGGCGGCACCGGAATCCCGATCTCCGAAAGGATGCGCAGGCTGGCGACCTCGGTCTGGGGCCCGGAGCCGGCCAGCGCGACCGGGTTGACGGCCAGGACCTCGACTCCCTTGGCCAGCAGGCGGCGGCGCGTCTCGACGTAGCCGACGGCCGCGTTCAACGCCTTGACCGCCAGCGTCATCCCGTTCAGGAAGTGCACCCCGTACTCCAGGACCGCGTCCCGGCCGTACTCGGTCAGCTCACCCGCCACGTAGGAGGTCAGGAAGGCCGGGACCGGGCTCTCGCGCACGGCCGCCGCCACGGCGCCCAGGCGGGCCTGCGTGCGCTGCGGGTTCAGCCCCTGATCGCGGGGCGGGTCCCAGACCACCAGGATCGAGTCGAAGCTCCGGTCGGCGGCGATGGCCTCGAAGGAGCGCGGGAGCAGGTCCATGTCCTGGACGACGAGGCCGGTCGTGTCGAGCGGGTTCTGGGGCGTCCCGAACCCGGGCAGGATCTCCTTCAGCGCCGCCTTGGTCGCGGCCCCGAAGTCGGGCACCCGGAGGCGGGTGCCGGCCGCCAGGTCGGCCAGGATGCCGCAGGCGCCGCCGGAGGCCGTCAGCATCGCTACCCGCCGGCCCTCGGGGAGGCGGCCCGCCGCCAGCAGCGCAGAGGTCTCGACCAGCTCCTCCAGGGTCTCAACGCGGACCACGCCTCTTTTCCGGAAGACGGCGTCGATGATCCGGTCCTCCACGGCCAGGGCGCCGGTGTGGGCGACCGCGGAGCGGGCGCGAGGGCCCGCTCGGCGACCGCCAGGAAGCGCTCCGGCTGGCGGATCCCTTCCAGCAGGGCGCCGACGACGGCGGTCTCGGTGTCGTCGAGCAGGTAGTCGATGAAGTCGGCGGCGTCGAGCATCGCCTCGTTGCCGCTGGAGATGACGTAGGAGAGCCCGATCGCGCGGTGCTGGGCGAGCCGGTGGAGGTGCAGCAGCATGGCGCCGCTCTGGGTCACCAGCCCGACCCGGCCGGCGATCAGCGGCGGCGGAACCAGCAGCGCATGCGCTACGACGCGCCGCCGGTAGTTGATGAAGCCGAGGCAGTTTGGACCCTGGACGGTGATCCCCAGCCGGGCGCACTGCTCGACCAGGGCCCGCTCCCGCTCGGCGCCTTCCGGCCCCACCTCGCGGTAGTCCGCGGTGAGCAGGACCGCGCCGCCGGCGCCTGCCGCGGCGAGGTCCTCGATGACGCTCGGCACGGCCTCGACGCCGGTCATCAGGTAGGCGCAGTCGACCGGCTCCCCGATGCCCGCCAGGTTGGGATG
>VBHN01000015.1 GCA_005881155.1 Chloroflexota bacterium
GTGAAGTTCCCTCCCTCGTCCATGACCATGTCCATGATCGAAGGCAGCATCAGGGAGTCGATGATGTGGCCCTCCAGGACCAGGAGGGCGGTGCTGCGGCCCTCGCTCATGCCGCCGCCACAACGGCCCGCATCCGCTCGCGGAGGGCTTTTGCCTCGGCGCCCGGGTCAGCCGCGTAGAGGACCGAACGGCTGGCGTTGACCAGGCAGGCGGCCGGGTCCCCGTTCCAGGCTGCCCGCAGCGAGGCCTCGAGGTCGCCGCCCTGGGCGCCGATGCCGGGCAGCAGGAAGGGCAGCGAGCTCGCTGCCCGCAGTTCGGCGACCTCTGCCGGCGCGGTGGTGCCGGCGACCAGGCCGACGTTCCCGGCAGCGTTGACGCGCCCGGCCAGGGCGGCCACCTGGAGGTAGAGCGGCCTGCCGCCCGCTTCGAGGTGCTGGAGGTCTGCCGCGCCCGGGTTGGAGGTCCGGCAGACGACGTACACGCCGCGATCGACGTGGCCGGTGAACTCGGCCAGCGAGTCGGCACCGTGGTAGGCGTGGACGGTCACGGCGTCCATCCCCAAGGCGTCGAAGGCGGCCCGGGCGTAGGCGGCGCTGGTGTGACCGACGTCCGCCCGCTTGGCGTCGAAGATGAAGAGCGTGCCTGCGGCGGCCCCCTGCCGGACCTCGAGGAGGGCCTTCCAGCCGTCCGGGCCGTACTGCTCCCAGAAGGCGGAGTTCGGCTTGTAGGCGGCGGCGAACTCCGCGGTCTGCTCGATGACCCCGGCGCAGAAGCGCGCGGCTCCGGCCGCGCCACCCGGGATTCGCTCCGGCTCCGGGTCGAGGCCGACACAGAGCACCGAATCGCGCTCGCGCGCCACCCCTCGCAGGCGATCGAAGAAGCCCTCGGCCATGCCGAGAGCAAGCTTATCGGGGTCGGTCTGAACGGCCGCCTATACGGCCAGCTTCGGCCTGGACTTGGCGGACCGCCAGCGCGGACCGGGGTCGGGCAGGAAGCGGAGCCTGGGTGCGACCAGGAAATCGCCCCGCGCCTGGAGGGCGGCCAACCCGCCCGGGAGCGGGCCGTCGCTCAATAGGACCACCGACGCCAGCGCGGTCGCCTCCGTGGCTCGCACCGCCAGCAGGATCCTCTCGGCGCCCTCCCTGACGGTCAGCAGGTCGACGATCAGGAGCTGCGGCGGCTGGGCGGGGGCGGCGGTCAGCAGCTCGCCCAGCGACTGGACGATCAGCAGCTGGTAGTCGTAGAAACGGTCCGCCAGGAACGCCAGGGCGCTCGCGCGGTGTCGCGTCAGCAGGGCCGCGACCGGAGGATCCGGGCTTCGGTAGCCGCTCATTTCCTTCAGCTGATAGTGCCCCTAGTAGGGCACTAACTCAACTACCCCGCGCCGCCATCCTGCTCTCGACCTGCCGACGCTTGCGCTGCCGCATCCGGCAGTAGGAGCAGACCTCGCCGGTGGTGGGCTGTCCGCATTCGCGGCACTCCCGGATCAGGGCCGGCTCTTGCCGCCCCGCCAGCGCCTTGCGGCCGCCGCGCAGGAAGCCGACCAGGAAGCGCTGTTTCAGGCCCGGCTGGCGTTCCTCGAGCGCGTTCAGCAGGTCCTTGTACTCGAGCGACTTCGCCCCGACCGCCATCGGGCACTCCTCGAGGATGTAGTCGATGCGCTCGATCACGGCGTAGGCGGCCGTGTCCCGCTCCGCCAGCCGGAACAGCGGCTTGACCTTGCGCGCCAGCTTGGGGTGCGTCGAGGCCAGCACCGGGCCCTGGCGGCCGAGGAAATCCGTCTGCCAGTGGATGACGTTGCCGAAGAGGGTGGCGGCCTCGTCGTCGAGGTTGTGCCCGGTCGCCACCACGTCGTAGCCGAGGTCGACCGCGACCTTGTTGAAGTGGTAGCGCTTGACCGTGCCGCAGGCGGCGCAGGGCTTGCCTTCGCGCTGGTTGCGCAGCTGGGGGACGACGAAGCCGTACTCCTCCTTCAGGTCGACCTGGTGGAGCGCCAGTCCGTGCTTGGCGGCGAACCGCTCCGACGCCGACTGCGAGTGCTGGGAGTAATTGCCGATCCCGAGCCGGATGTACATGCCGTCGGCCTGGTAGCCCAGCTGCAGCAGCGCGTGCCAGAGGGCCAGGCTGTCCTTGCCACCCGAGATCGCGACCAGCACCTTGTCGTCCCGGCCGAACATGCCCTCCGACTCGATCGCCCGCTGGACCTGGTTGCGGAACCAGCCGGGGTAGCAGCCGGAGCAGAAGGCGGAGCGGTGGCGGCGGACCTCGACGTTGGCGGGCGCCTTGCAGCGGATGCAGCGCACTCAGCCCTGCCCGCCCGAGATGACCGGCCAGATCTCGACCTCGTCCGTCGACTTCAGCTGTACGTCGCGGGTCAGGATCTGGTCGGAACGGATCACCAGGTACGCGTCCTGGTGCAGCTTCAGCTCCTTCAGGAGCTGGCCGACGTCAGCCGCCGCCGCCTCGCGAATCTCGCGAGCGGGAAGGATGGTGACCTTCACAACGCCAGTTTCCCTCGTTTAGGCTTCCGGCCGTGCGAATGCGCGAGGTGAACGCCACCCCGGCCGTGGTGCTGGGCGTGCTGAGCATGTTCCTCGCGCTCCTGGGACCTTTCGCACTGCGGGCCGGCCTCCGCTCGCTGCGCCAGATCAACGCCCACCCCGGGGTCCTGACGGGGACGGGCTCGGCCCTCTTCGGGATCATCGCGGGCGCCGCCTCGACCGTCTTCCTGGTTGCCGGCCTCGCCTGGTTCGTCGCGGTGGGCGTGTTCTGAGAAACCTTTTCAGGCGACTTCCGGGAGCCCTGCTGGTGGTCCTGCTGGCCACCGTCAGCTATCCGGGCGCCGACCTGGTCGGCCTGGCGACCAGGTGGGCGCAGCCGCCGCGAGCGGCCGTCGTCGCACAGACCGGCGTCCTCTCCTGGCTGCACGTCGAGCACCCGCGGGGCGGCACACCCTTCATCGCCGACGCGTCGGGCCGGCGCGTCGAGCTGCGCGGGACCGTCGCCGCCGGGCTGGTCGACTACTGGTCCGGGAGCAGCGACGTCCAGTCGGAGCCGCCGCCCTTCTTCCCCATCGATCCGTCCGCCTACACGACCGGCTGCCCGACCAACTTCCTCACCATCCGGGTGCCACCCCTCTGCCAGGACGATTTGGCCGAGATGCACGCGCTCGGCTTCAACGTGGTCCGGCTGGCGCTCAGCTGGAGCCTGCTCGAGCCCCAGCCTGGCAGCTACAGCGCCCAGTACCTTGACCGCATCGCGCAGGTCGTCGGCTGGGCGCGCGAGCAGGGGATCTACGTGATCCTCGACATGCACGAGAACGCGTACTCGCGCTACATCCCGCGCCCAAGCCGCCTGGTCGAGCCGGGCGCCAGCTTCCCCTCGCTCTTCGACCAGACCGGGGCGCCCAAGTGGGCCACCGTGACCGACAACCTCCCTGGCGACAAGCTCCTCGGCCAGCGCGAGGTCAGCCTCTCGGTCGGCGCCGCCTTCACCAACTTCTGGTTCGACACCAAGGTCCACGGCAAGGGCCTGCAGGAGTGGTACATCGGCGCGGTCGCCGCGCTCGCCCGCCGGTTCGGGAGCGACAGCACGGTCGCCGGCTACGGCGTCTTCAACGAGCCCTGGCCGGGCTTCGTGATCCCGCCGACGGCGGACGACCTGCTCATCTATCCCTTCTACCGGCGGCTCATCGACGCCCTGACCGGCGCCCATGACGGACTGCGCTGCAGCTCCGCCCTGCCCCTCTTCCCCATCTGCGGCCACCCCGACCTCGGAATCGGCGCCGCGCGACAGATCTTCTTCCTGGAGGCCGACCACGTCCGCGAGCTGACCGATCTGCCGACGACGCTGGACCTGCCGATCAGCTCCTACCCGAACCTGGCCTTCTCGATCCACCCCTACACGCATAAGTACACGGTCGACGCGCTGGCCGGGCTGAAGCCCGACCACAGCCCCTACCCGATCGGCGGCTACCAGCAGTCCTACGCAACCGGCCAGGCCGAGGCCCGGTCGCTCGGCGGCGCGCTCTTCGTCAGCGAGTTCGGCAACGAGCCCGAGCTGGACGCGTCCCTGCTGACCAACGAGCTGAAGCAGCAGGACGCCTACGCCACCGGCTCCACCTACTGGCCCTGGAAGGAGAACTGCGGCGGCAGCACCTGGGGCGTCTACAACGGTCCCCTGGGCAACACCAAGAACGCCTTCTGCGCCCACCAGCAGCCGGCCGGCAAGATCCCGCTCGGCCCGCAGGCCCAGAACGGCTGCTTGCGCCAGTCGAAGGAGCGGCTGCTGGCCCGCCCCACCCTGAACGCGATCCCGGGCGGCAGCTTGCGCTACAGCTACGACCCGGCGACCGGCTCCTTCAGCCTCACCGCGGTCGCGCCGGCCGGCAACCAGCTCGCTGCCCTGGTGACCATCCCGCGGGAGATCGCCGGCGCCACCAGCCGGCCCGCCACAGCCCGCCCCGACGGCAGCCGCACGGTCACCTTCACGCCCCTCGGCTCGTATTCGCTCAAGATCGCGCCGGCTCCCCTGCGCCTGACCGGCTGTTAGTAGGAGACTTGCACCCGTGGAGACCTCCCCGCGGGTAATCCGGGTGGCGCTCGCGCAGATCAACACCGTGGTCGGAGATTTGACGGGCAACGCCGACCGGATCCTCGAGTGGATCGGTGACGCCCGCTCCCAGGGCGCCGACCTGGTCGTCTTCCCCGAGCTCTCCCTGACCGGCTACCCGCCCGAGGACCTCCTCCTCAAGCCCAGCTTCATCCGCGACAACCTCCGCCAGCTGGAACGCGTGGTTGCCGCCAGCCAGGGGCTGGCCGTGGTCGTCGGCTTCGTCGACATGGACACCGACATCTACAACGCGGCGGCCTTCGCGGCCGGCGGCGAGCTGCAGGGCGTGCGCTACTTCCAGCGCGGCCAGCGGGCGCCGATCTTCGTCTACCAGGGAGTCCGGATCGGCGTCACCGTCTGCGAGGACGCCTGGTACCCGAGCGGGCCGGTCTCGATCCAGGCGCTGCACGGGGCGGAGCTGCTGGTCAACATCAACGGCTCGCCCTACTACCACGGCAAGCGCGACGTCCGCGAGACGATGATCCGGACCCGGGCCATGGACTCGCGAGCGTTCATGGCCTGGGTGAACACCGTCGGCGGGCAGGACGAGCTGGTCTTCGACGGCAACAGCGTCATGTTCGGCCCCGAGGGCCAGGTGATCGCGCACGCACCGTCCTTCGAGGAGACGCTGCTGATCGGCGACCTGGACGTCGGCTCCGTGTTCGGCGAGCGCCTGCACGATACGCGGCTGCCGCCGGTGGTTGCGGGCCCCCATCGCCGAGCCGCTGGAGGGGCCCGAGGAGATCTACGCCGCCGTCGTCAGCGGCACCCGCGACTACGTGCGTAAGAACGGGTTCGCCAAGACCGTGCTCGGGCTCTCGGGCGGCATCGACTCGGCCCTGACCGCGGCCATCGCCGCCGACGCGCTGGGCGCTCAGAACGTGATCGGCGTCCTGCTGCCTTCGCGCTTCACCTCGGCCGAGAACCTGGAGGACGCGGCGGAGTGCGCGGAGGCGCTCGGGATCCAGCTGCTGGAGGTCCCGATCGAGCCCGCCCACCGCGCTTACGAGGAGATGCTGCGCCCGGTCTTCGACGGCGCTCCGGGGGGGGGAGGCCGCGCGCAGGCTGCGCCGAGCACGGCCGACAGGGGGGTGCTCCCCCCTCAACCCGGCGTGGCCGAGGAGAACATCCAGCCCAGGATCCGCGGCAACATCCTGATGGCGCTCTCCAACAAGTACGGCTACCTGCTGCTCACCACCGGCAACAAGTCCGAGATCGCGACCGGCTACTGCACGCTCTACGGCGACATGGCCGGCGGCTTCGCGGTCTTGAAGGACCTCTTCAAGACCCAGGTCTACGAACTGAGCCGCTACCGCAATTCCATCGACGGCAAAGTGATCCCGGGGCGGATTCTGGAGAAGCCGCCCTCGGCGGAGCTGCGGGCGGACCAAAAGGACACCGACAGCCTGCCGCCTTACGAGCTGCTGGACCCGATCCTGAAGGCCTACGTCGAGGACGACCGGAGCTACGAGGAGATGGTCGCGGCGGGGCACGACCCGGCGACGGTCACGCGCGTCATCCAGCTGGTCGACCGCAGCGAGTACAAGCGCCGCCAGGCGCCGCCGGGCGTCAAGATCACGCCCCGCGCCTTCGGCCGCGACCGGCGGATGCCGCTCACCAACCGCTACGCCGCGGATGGGCACGCCAAGAGGTCACGGCCGACTCGCAAAAGCACCCGCGATAATTGACCGCGGACCTCACCTTCCAGCAACAGGGGGGTAGCCGCGCGCAGGCTTTGCCGAGCACGGCGAACAGGGGGGACTCCCCCCTCAAAAAATTGGAGTATCCATGGCTTCGAGCTACGACCTAGCGGTGATCGGCGGCGGCCCGGGCGGCTATGTGTCCGCCATCCGGGCCGCGCAGCTCGGCGCCCGGGTCGTGGTGGTCGAGAAGGACAGCCTGGGCGGCACCTGCCTCAACGTCGGCTGCATCCCCACCAAGTCGCTGCTGACCTCGGCCGAGCTCTACGCCCTGGCCGGGCGGGGGTCCGAGTTCGGCGTCGAGGCCAAGGAGCTGCGCTTCAACTTCGCGGCTGCTCAAGAGCGCAAGGCGAAGGTCGTAGCCACCCTCGTCAACGGCGTCGGCTCCCTCTTCAAGGCCGCCGGCGTCGAGAGCCGGAAGGGGACCGCGACGCTCAAAGGCAAGGGTCGGATCGCCATCGGGAAGGAGGAGATCAACGCCAAGGACATCCTCGTCGCCACCGGCTCGGTGCCGGCCCGGATCCCGATCAAGGGAGTCGAGCACACCCTGGACTCCACCGCGATCCTGGAGCTCACCCGCGTCCCCGAGCGCCTGGCCGTGATCGGCGGCGGCGTGGTGGGCATGGAGTTCGCCTCCCTCTACGCCGAGCTGGGCAGCCAGGTGACGGTGCTGGAGATGCTGCCGCGGATCCTCCCCATGGTCGAGGCGGACATCTCCAACCTCTACCGCCGGCACCTGGAGAAGCTGGGCGGAAAGATCCACACCGAGGCCAAGGTCGAGGGAGTCGTCAAGGATGGCAGGGGCTTCAAGGTCCGCTTCGGCATCGGCGGCGAAGGAGCCGAGACCGGCGCGGAGGTGGTGCTGCTGGCCGCGGGTCGCACGCCCTACACCGACGGACTCGGTCTTGACGCGGCGGGTGTCGAGCTGGACGGCCGGCGCGTCAAAGTCGACGACCACCTGCGGACCAGCGCCGCCGGCGTCTGGGCCTGCGGCGACGTCATCGGCGGCATCATGCTCGCGCACGTCGCGTCCTACGAGGGTATCTGCGCGGTGGAGAACATCGCCGGCGGCGGCGACCGCGTTCCTGACTACCACGCCGCGCCGAACTGCATCTACACCGACCCCGAGATCGCCAACGTCGGGCTCGGCGAGACCGAGGCCCGCGAGCGCGGCATCCAGGTCAAGGTCGGACGCTTCCCGCTCCAGGCCAGCGCCCGCGCGCTGACGCTCGGGCAGGCCGAGGGCATGGTCAAGGTGATCGCGGAGGCGGGCAGCGAGCGCCTGCTCGGCGTCCAGATGATCGGGCCCCGCGTCACGGACCTGGTCGCGGAGGCGACGCTCGCCATCCAGCGGAACCTGACCATCCACGACCTCGAGCTCACCATGCACGCCCACCCGACCATGGCGGAGTCGCTGCTGCAGGCCGCGCTGGCAGCGGACGGCCGGGCGATCGAGATCCCCAACCGCAAGCCGAGAGCCGAAGCCGCGCCGGCCGCCGCCGCGCGCTCGGCCGAACCCAAGGAGGAGAGCTCCGTGGCACGCTCCGTAGAGGAGAGGGAAAGCACCCCGGCCGGCAACGGCCGGCCGGCCAAGCCGCCGCCCGTCCAGACCGATCCCAGCCTCAAGCTGGAGCGAAAGAACCGCGACGAGCTGATGCGGCTCTACCGGCAGATGTACTTCATCCGGCGCTTCGAGGAGCGCTGCCAGGAGATGTACACGCGCGCCAAGATCGGCGGCTACTGCCACCTCAACATCGGCGAGGAGGCCACCGTGGTCGGCGGCATCGCGGCCCTGAAAGGCGGCGACTACATCTACACCAGCTACCGCGAGCACGGGCACGCGATCGCGCGCGGAGTCGACCCCAAAGCCGTCATGGCCGAGCTCTTCGGACGCGAGACCGGCACCTCTCACGGGCGCGGCGGCTCGATGCACATCTATGACGCGGAGTACCGCTTCATGGGCGGCTACGGGATCGTCGGCGGGCACCTGCCGCTGGCTGTCGGCGCGGGCTTCGCGATCAAGTACGAGAAGGCGAAGGATGTCGTCTTCTGCATGTTCGGCGACGGCGCCACCAACATCGGCGCCTTCCACGAGTCGCTCAACTTCGCGGCCGTGTTCAAGCTGCCGGTGGTCTGGTTCTGCATCAACAACAAGTACGGGATGGGCACGTCGGTCGAGCGCGCATCCGCCGTGCCGGACATGTACAGGAAGGCCTGCGCCTACGACATGGAGGCGATCCAGGTCGACGGCATGAACGTGCTCGACGTGCTGCACCAGACCGGCGAGATCGTCGAGAAGACACGCAAGGATTCGAAGCCGCGCTTCATCGAAGCCGTCACCTACCGTTTCAAGGGGCACTCCGTCGTCGACCCCGACAAATACCGCGACGAGAAGGAGAAGGAGGAGCACCGCAAGTCCGACCCGGTCAGCTTCTTCGAGACCGAGCTGGGCGGCGCCAAGATCGCGACGCCCGACGACTTCCGGAAGCTCAAGGCGGAGGTGGAGAAGGAGGTCGAGGCGGTCATCGAGTATGCGGACCAGAGCCCCAACCCGGACCTGAAGGAGCTCCACAAATACGTCTACGCGGGCGAGTGGGAGGCCAGGGGCTGATGGCGGAGATGCTCTACCGCGCCGCCCTCCGGGAGGCGCTGATCGAGGAGATGGACCGAGACCCCAAGGTCTACGTCATGGGCGAGGACATCGGGCGCTTCGGCGGCGCCTACCGCGTCACCGACGGGCTGCTCGACAAGTACGGCGAGATGCGCGTCGTCGACACGCCGATCGCCGAGGAGGTGATCGTCGGCTGCGCGATCGGCTCGGCGATGCTGGGCCTGAAGCCGGTCGTGGAGATGATGACCGTCAACTTCTCGCTGGTCGCCTTCGACCAGATCGTCCAGAACGCGGCCAAGATCCGCTATATGTTCGGCGGCCAGGCCACGGTCGGCCTGGTGATCCGGATGCCGGGCGGCGCCGGCCACCAGCTCTCCGCCCAGCACTCGCACAGCTTTGAGGCGCTGTACGGGATGATCCCCGGCCTGCTGGTGGTGGCGCCGACCACGCCCGAGGATGCCAAGGGCCTGCTCAAGTCGGCCATCCGGACGCCCAACCCGGTCATGTTCCTGGAGTCGATGAGCCTCTACAACATGAAGGGCGAGGTGCCCGGGGAGGAGTACCTCACCCCGATCGGCAAGGCCGCCATCAGGCGGGAGGGCAAGGACCTCACCATCGTTGCCGTCTCCCGCCAGGCCGTGCTGGCCCAGCTGGCCGCGCAGAAGCTTGAGGAGGAGGACGTCGACGCCGAGGTCATCGACCTCCGCTCCATCCGCCCCCTCGACTGGCAGCCGATCGTGGACTCGGTCAAGAAGACCAACCGGCTGCTGGTGGTCGAAGAGGGCTGGCCGACCTACGGCGTCTCCGCGGAGATCGCGGCCGGGGTCCAGAAGCGGGCCTTCGACTACCTGGACGGGCCGGTCGAGCGGATCGGCGGCGCCGAGGTGCCGATGCCCTACAACCAGCAGCTGGAGAAGACCGCCATCCCCTCCAGCGACGACATCATCCGGCGGGCGCTGGAAATGGTTGGCAAGAAGGTGCCGGCCTGATGTCGGACGTCAACATGCCGAAGCTCTCCGACACGATGGAGGAGGGCACCGTCATCGAGTGGAAGAAGCAGACCGGCGACGCCGTCAAGAAGGGCGACGTGCTGGCCGAGGTCGAGTCCGACAAGGCCAGCTTCGAGCTCGAGGCTGACGCCGACGGCGTGCTCAGCATCGTGGTCGACGCGGGCACGCCGGTGCCGGTCGGCGACCTGATCGCGAACATCGGCAAGGAAGGAGAAGCGCCCGCCCAGAAGGCAGCTCCGAAGGCGGAGGCCAAGCCGGAGCCCGAGACTGCAAGGCCCGAACCCGCCGAACCCGAATCCGCCGTCGAGGAGCCGGAGGAGGAGCCGCAGCTACCGGCGGCGCAGGTGGAGACCCCGAGCGACGGCGCCCGCATCAAGGCGTCCCCGATCGCCGCCCGGCTGGCCGCCGAGATGGGCGTCAACCTGGCCCAGCTCAAGGGCAGCGGGCCCGAGGGCCGGATCGTCAAGGAGGACGTGCTCGCCGCCGCCAAGCAGGGCTCGGCCGGCCGGAGGCCGTCAGCGTCCCCGCGGGGGCCGGCCCGCACCGGCCCGGACGTCGAGCACGAGGAGCTGACCCGGATCCAGACCATCGTGGCCCGGCGGATGGTCGAGTCGAAGACCACCGTCCCCCACTTCTACCTGACCACCAAGGTTCGGATGGACGAGGCCGTGCGCGTCCAGAAGCAGCTCCGGGAGAGCGTTTCCGGCGCCGAGAAGCTGACCATCTCCGACCTCGTGATGCGCGCCTGCGCGATCGCGCTCCGCCGGCACCCGGAGGTGAACGCCTCCTGAGGCGGCGACCACATCGAGCTGAAGCGCCGGATCAACATCGGCTTCGCCGTCGCCCAGCCCAAGGGGTTGGTGGTTCCGGTCCTGAAGGACGTCGACGCCAAGGACCTGGTCCAGATCTCCATCGAGTCGCGGCAGCTGATCGAGCGAGCCCGGGCCGGCAAGCCCTCGCCACAGGACCTGGAGGGCGGGACCTTCAGCCTCTCCAACCTGGGCATGTTCGGCGTCACCGAGTTCGCCGCGGTCGTCAACGTGCCCGAGGCGGCCATCCTCGCCGTCGGCGTCGTCGCCGACGAGCCGGTGGTGGAGGAGGGCCGGGTCGTGCCTGGCAAGACCATGAAGATGACGCTCTCGGTCGACCACCGGGTCCTCTACGGGGCCAACGGCGCCCAGTTCCTGGCCGAGGTCAAGGGGCTGCTCGAGAACCCGGTCAGCCTGGTGCTCCCTCCCGGCGAATGACTCCGCGCGAGGTCGCATCGCGGATCGACGCCGCCGCCACGGCCATCGAGGCCGAGCTGGGCACGATGCCCGACGTGCTCGCCTCCTGGCACCCGGCCGAGGGAGAGTGGTGCGTCAAGGAGGTCCTCGCCCACCTGGTCCAGTCCGAAAGGCTCGGTTTCGCCGGCCGGGTCCGCGAGATCCTGGCGGCCGACGAGCCGCCTCTCAAGGCCACGCCGGAAGTGCCTCCTGCCTGCGGCGAGAACCTCGAGCAGCTGCTGGCCAGGTTTCGCGAGCAGCGGGCCACCAGCGTCGAACTGGTGGCGGGGCTGAAGCCGGCCGACCTGGAGCGGGGCGGCATCCACGAGCGGGTGGGCCGGCTGACCATCAACGACCTGCTCCACGAGTGGGTCCACCACGACCGGGCGCACCAGAAGCAGATCCTGAGCAACGTGCAGGCCTTCGTCTGGCCGGAGATGGGCGGCGCCCAGGCCTTCAGCCAATGAGCAGCCGGCGGGCCGAGGTCCTGGCAGCGGAGTTCGAGGCGGCCAACGAGCTCTTCGCCGTCTACCTGGAACGTCTCGGCCCGGAGGAGTGGCTGGCGCCGACCAAGGCCGACGACGAGGAGCTGCGGCCGGTCGGCGTGGTCGCGCTCCACGTGGCCGAGTCCCACCTCGGNNCCCGCCACGCCGAGGCCAACCCGGAGCCCGACCAGGTGGAGACGATCGCCCTCCTGCGCCGGAACGGCTCCCTGGTCGCGGCGCGCTTTCGCGCCCTGACCGATGAGGAGCTGGACCGTCCAGGCGAGGTCAGCGGTGAGCCGGCCACCGCCGAGACCGAGTTCAGCGGGCGCCAGATGACCCACCTCCGCTCGCACTTCGCGAGCATCCGGGGCGGCGCGGCGAGCTAAGTCAATAGCAACGAATGCCGGCAAAGGCGCCCATGGGAGGGCTGCGATGGGCGCCTTTTCCGGCACTCGTGATGTGAATCGCCGATGCGCCGAACTAGAGGCCGGCAGGCAGGGTCAAGCGGAGGCGGAGCTTCGAGCCATCCAGCTCGGCCCAGAGCTTGCCGCCCAGCGCCGCCGCCAGCTCCCGGCTGATGGAGAGGCCCAGGCCGACGCCCGCCGCCGACGCGGAGCGAGAGGGGTCGCCCCGGTAGAAGCGCTCGAACATCCTCTCCGGGTCGGGCGCGTCGTGCTCCACCCCGTTGGCGACCGAGATCTCGCCCCTCATCAACGCGTTGTGAACGGCCACCTCCACCGGCGTGCCCTCGCTGGCGTACTTGACGGCGTTGTCGAGGAGGTTGTCCACGATCTGGTGCAGCCGCTCGGGGTCGGCGCGGATCGCGCGCAGGCCGGGCGGCGTCTCCAACTTCAGCTCCAGGCCGCGCTGGTCGGCTCGCGGCCGGACGATCTCCAGCTCCTGCTCGAGCAGCGCCTTCAGGTCGACGTCGGCCGGGTGGATGGGCATCTGCCCGGCCTCGACCCGGGCCAGGTCCAGCAGCTCCTGTGACATCCGGAGCACCCGCTGCGCCTCCTCGTGGATGATCTCGGCCGCTCGGGCCCGCTCCTTGGGCGTCTCCAGGCTGCCGTCGACCAGAGCCTGGCTGAACCCGATCAGGCTCGTGAGCGGCGTCTTGAGCTCGTGGGAGACATTGGCCTCCGGATGCTCACCCGGCGGGCGTAGTTGCCGGCGGCCAGGTCCTCGGCAGCGCGGGCCAGCTCCGACAGCGGCCGCGCGAAGGCGCGGCTCAGCAACAGGGCCAGGGCCAGGGCGACCGCCAGCGCGATCAGGCCCGCCTCGATCAAGCGCGGCAGCAGCTCCTGCAGCGCCAGCGCGTTGATCGAGGCCGAGGACCTGACCAGGACCACCCGGCCGGCCCCGAGAGGGTCCCGTTTCGGTGCCAGCGCGGCGCCGGAGGCGATGTACGGCTGGCCGTCCAGGAGGATGTTGCCCTCGGCGACCGTGTCGGCCTGGAGCTGCCGGGATCGCAAGAGCTGGATTCGGCTGCCGACGGCGTCGTTCCCGGCCGAGTCGAACAGGACCAGGTTCTGGTTGGAGAGCAGGAGCAGCCGGGTGGCGGCGCCGACCGGCAGCAGGTTGGAGACGCGGTCCTCGAAGAGCGTCCCGTTGGCGAGCTTCGTGCCCACGCAGCCGGTGCTGGCCGGCGCGGCCTGTGGGGTCTGACACTCCGCCCGGAGGACGTCGTGGCGGACCGAGATCACGTCCCGGTCCAGGTCCAGCTGGGCGTTGTCGAACTCCAGGGTCCGGACCAGGACCAGGCTCAGGACGCCGCTGGTCAGCAGGCTGACACCGACGATGCCGGCCGCCGCGAGCAGCAGCCGGTTCCGAAGGCTCAAGCAGCCTTGACTTCGAGGCGGTAGCCGACCCCCCAGACGGTGTCGATGGAGGGATCGGTCACCCCGGCGGAGGCGAGCTTCTCGCGGACCTGCTGCACGTGCACGTCCACGGTCCGGGTATAGCCCGGGAAGTCGTAGCCCCAGACCAGGTCGAGCAGTTCAGTCCGCTGGTAGACGCGACCCGGGTGGCGCGCCAGCAGCGCCAGCAGGTCGAACTCCTTGGGCCGGAGCTGGACTCGCTTCTCACCCTGCCGCACCTCGTGCCGGGCGAGGTCGATCTCGAGGCCGCCGGCCCTGATGACCTCCGGCTGGTCGGGCTCCTGGCGGGTGCGCCGGAGCAGCGCCTTGGCCCGGGCGACCAGCTCCTGGGGGTGAAACGGCTTGGTCAGGTAGTCGTCGGCCCCCAGCTCCAGCCCGACCACCTTGTCGGTGACCTCGTCACGCGCGGTGAGCATGATGATCGGCACCTGGCTCTGCTTGCGAATCTCCTTGCAGATGCTCAGGCCGTCCAGGCCGGGCAGCATGATGTCGAGGACCACCAAGTCCGGCTTGCCCTGGTTGAAACGGGCGAGGGCCTGGGCGCCGTCGGCGACCGAGTCGACCTGGTAGCCCTCGCGGCTCAGGTAGAGGCGCGCCAGCTCCAGGATGTGCTCCTCGTCGTCGACGACGAGGACCTTCTCGCTACTCATTGGGATTCAGCGGATCACCGGTGTGTGAACGTGGGCCGCAATTGGTGCCATGTAAATGTAAACGCGCTAGGCGCGCCTGGCGGTCCGAGGCTCCGTGCCGGCGCGGAGCCGCTGCAGGTTGTCCCGATGGCTCCACCAGACGAGGGCGGCGAGCAAGAGTGCGAAGGCCGCCTGACGCAGGTCGAAGGTCACCAATAAGACCCAGACCGGAAGCAGCGCGGCGCCAGTCAGCGAGGCGACGGAATTGGTTCGGTGCCAGACCCAACTCGACAGGCTGAGGACGAGCGACATCCCAAGCGCGAGTGGCCACAATACCAACGCC
>VBHN01000016.1 GCA_005881155.1 Chloroflexota bacterium
GCAGCGACTTCATCGAGCCCTTCGGCCCGATCACGGTCAGCCGCGAGCCGCGCACGAAGTTGGGCCCGAAGAAGGGAAAGCCCTGGATGTGGTCCCAGTGGGTGTGGCTGATCAGGAGGTGGGCGCTGACCGGCCCCGACAGCTCGTTGCCGAGCTCGCAGATGCCAGAGCCGCTGTCGATGATGATCAGCTCGCCGGTCGGGGTGCGGACCTCGACGCAGGCGGTGTTCCCGCCGTAGCGCAGGGTGTTGCGGCCGGGCGTCGGGCGGGTGCCTCGCGTCCCCCAGAACTTCACCCTCACCGGTGGTCGCCAAGCAGCAGCTCGTGGTCGGGGCGGTAGGTCGCCGCCAGCTCGTAGACCTTCTTCTCGATGAAGACGTCGAGCAGGTCGGCGTCGAGCTTGCCCTCGAACTCGGCGCGAAGGATGTCCAAGGCCCGGTCGATGGGCACCGCCCGCTTGTAGGGACGGTCGGTCGCGGTCAGCGCGTCGTAGATGTCCGAGATCGTCATCATCCGCGCCTGGGGCGGGATCTCGGGGCCCTGGAGCTTGCGCGGGTAGCCGGTGCCGTCGAGCAGCTCATGGTGGCCGTAGGCGATCTGGGGAACGTTCCGCATCAGCGGCGTCCAGGGGATCTTGATCAGGAACTTGAAGCTGTGGGTCACGTGCGACTCGATCTCGAGCCGCTCCACCTCGTCGAGGGTGCCCTTGCGGATGGAGAGGAAGTGGAACTCGTCCGGCAGCAGCAGTGGTGTCCGGTTGTGCTCGACGTCCTCGTACATGTACTCGGCGAGGAAGGCGAGCGTGGACGCCTTGTCCTCCGGCAGCACGGTCGGCTCGTTGGCCAGCAGCACCGCCTCCAGCCATTCGTGCAGGTTCTGGACCTCCTCGTGGAGCTTCTTGTCGATGCCGTGGAAGTCCTGTTCGCGGAGGTCGCCGGCGCGCTCCATCGCCAGGCTCAGCTTCTGCTCCGTGTACTTCTGCTCGACGCTCCGCTGCACGAAGGCGAAGCGCGCCTTGAGCAGGTCCATGTTGGCCGGGTAGAGCTTCTTCTCCTTGACCAGCACGTGCTCGCGGACCCCGACCTTCCCGAAATCGTGCAGGAGCCCGGCGTAGCGGATCTCCTTCAGCTGCTCGGGGTCGAAGTAGAGGTCGGCGTACTTGCCGGCGGCGATGTCGTTGACCGCCTCGGCCAGGCCGACCGTCAGCGACGCCACCCGGCCGCTGTGGCCGTAGGTGGTCGGGTCGCGAGACTCGATCGCGGTCACGCTGGCCTTGACGAACCCCTCGAACAGATTCTGGATCGAGTCGAGCAGGGTCTTGTTGTCGAGCGCGACCGCGGCCTGGGACGCGATCGACTGGATGAGTTCCAGCTGCTCGGGCTCGAAGGGATGCACCTCCAGCTCCACGTTCTCGCGCGTCAGCCTGGTGTCGTAGTGGCGCTTGGCGTTGATCATCTGGATGGCGCCGACGATCTCGCCGTCGTGGTTGCGCATCGGCACGCAGAGCATCGACTTGGTCCGGTAGCCGTGCTGCTCGTCGAAGCTGCTGTTGAAGGCGAAAGGGACGTCGGCGGGGAGGTGATAGGCATCGTCGACCATCTGGCTGCGCCCGCTGATCACGGTGTAGCCGCCGATCGACTTCTCGACCAGCGGCATCTTGAAGGTGCTGAAGGGCACCGCGACCGAGGCATTCTGGCTCCAGGCGAAGCGGAGCATGCGGTGGCCGTCCTCGGCCTCCTCGACCAGGTAGAGCGTGGCGCCGTCGGCGTTGGTCAGCTGCCGGCAGCTCTCCAGGATCAGGTCCTGCAGGGTGTCGATGTCGCGCTCCGCAGAGAGCGACATTCCGATCCGGTTCATCTCCGACATCCGCTGCCGAGAGAGCCGCATGTCCTCCTCCAGGTCGTCGACGCGGAGTCGGAGCTTGACGTTGTCGCGGGTCATCTTGAGGGCCGCCGCGAGAACCTCGTGCGGCGCGTCCACCGGCACCCAGACCGCCTCCGCGTCCCAGCCCTCGGGAGGCTCCGCGCCCGCCGCGTGCAGGACCACCACCGCGGCGCTCTTGAGCAGGTGCTTCAGCTGCTCCTGGTTCTTGATCGTCTCCGCGGCGACCAGGTAGAGCGCCGGCCGCTCGGGCGCCGTCTCCCGGGCCAGCTCGACCGGCTCCAGGCCCAGGCTGTTCAGGACCTTGGCGATCCGCGCGGAGTCGACACCGGGGCCGACGTGGATCGGGAGCGGGGTCGCGAGCACGGCGTTCTTATGTACCACCGTCGGGAAGGTTTTGGAGGTGGATCAGGCGAAGTCCTTCCAGGGTCAGCTGAGGGTCGACCTCATCGATCACGTGGGTCAGCCCGGCGACCATCCCGGCCTGGCCGCCGGTGGCGATAACGCGGGCGGTCCCGCCAAGCTCGTCGGTAATCCTCCGGACCATGCCCTCGATCTGGCCGACGAAGCCCCAGAGGAGCCCCGACTGGATGGCCGAGACCGTGCTCCGGCCGATCACCGCGTCGGGTGCGACGAGCTCGACCCGGACCAGCTTGGCGGTGTGCGCGAGCAAGGCGTCGAGGCTGATGCCGACGCCCGGCGAGATGGCCCCGCCCAGGTACTCCCCGGCCGCCGAGATGGCGTCGTAGGTGACCGCGGTGCCGAGGTCGATCACGATCGCGGGGCCGCCGTACTTCCTGAAGGCGGCGAGGGTGTTGGCGATCCGATCGGCTCCGACCTCTTTGGGGTTCTCGATGGCGATCCGGATCCCGGTCTTGACGCCCGGCCCGACCACGACCGGCTGCACCTTCAGGTGCGCCTCGGAGGCCTCCTCCAAGCCGGGAGTCAGGTGGGGAACGACGCTGCCGATGACGACGTCGGTCACCGTGCTCAACTCCAGGCCGCGAAGCGAGAAGAGGTCGCTGAGCAAGATCGCGACCTCGTCGCCCGTCCAGCTCGGCGGGGTCGAGAGCCGCCAGTCGGCGACCAGCCGCTCGCCGTCATAGAGCCCCATGACGACGTTGGTGTTGCCGGCGTCGATCGCTAGAAGCAGCTCACTTCCTCCCGCGATAGGATAGTAATTAGATGGCCGTCGAAGAATCAGCGCCGGACCTCTTGACCGTCTTCAAGGCGCTGGCGGACGAGAGCCGGCTCAAGATCATCGGCCTTCTGGCGACCCGGGAGCGAAGCGTGGACGAGCTCGCGACCAGCTTGAAGTTGAAGCCCCCGACCGTCTCCCACCACCTGGCGACGCTGAAGGAGAACGGGTTGGTGACGATGCGCACCTCGGGGACCACGCACGTTTATCGCTTTCGGCCCGAGGCGCTGCGGGAGCTCAACCGCCGCCTGGCGCCCGAGAAGCTGGCCATCCCCGATGACGAGCAGGGTGACGACTGGGAGCGAAAGGTGCTGGCCGATTTCAGCGAGGAGGGGCGGCTCAAAGCGATCCCGGTCAACGAGCGAAAGCGGCTGGCGGTCATCAAGTGGTTCGCGCGCAAGTTCGAGCCGGGCCGGCGATACCCGGAGCTGGAGGTCAACGCGATCGTCGCCGAGTTCGTGAACGACTTCGCCTCGGTCCGGCGCTACCTGGTCGACTACCGGTTCATGGAGCGCCGCAACAGCGTCTACTGGCGGACCGACACCGCCGAGTAGAGGCCGCGCAGCCACTGGCTCGGGTGGCGCCCCAGCAGGGCCGGCTCGCTGAACCCGTTCTCGACCGCCAGCCTCTTCCAGGTCTCGAAGCCGAACGGGTGCGGCACCCAGGGATTGCCGCTGTCGACGTCGTACTCGACGACCAGCAGCCGGCCGCCGGGCTTCAGGTAGCCGTGGACGAGGCTCAGCACGGGCTCCTTGTGGCGCAGGAAGTGCAGCGAGTTGGCCATCAGGACCCCGTCGAGTGGGGGCAGGTCCAGGGGTTGTGTGAAATCCGCCACGATCGTCCTGGCCGGTGCCGAGAGCCGGGCCAGCGCCGAGCGATCCTTGTCCACCGCGATGAGCTGCGCCGTCGGACCCAGCACCTCGGCCAGGGCGCCGGTGAAGGCGCCCGTGCCGGCCCCGAGGTCGGCCCACACGCCACCTGGGCCCTCCACCCCGTCCCGGATCAGGGCGACCAGGTCGTTCCGGTTCACGAGAAACCCGGCCGTTTCCGCGCGGGATGCTGCGCGGAAAGCGTTTTCGCGGGCGTTTCCGCGCGGAATGCGGGCAAGACTCAGGGGTGGCTCTTTGCCCAGCGCGTAAGGGCAGCGGATTCTCGGCGCAGCGCTCGCGCTTCCCGGCGCACGTTGCCCGGCGACGGCCCGCCCGGCAGCGCCCGGCGGCGGAGCGACTCGGCCACGTCCCAGGGCGGCACATGGGTTCCGTCGCGGACCGATCGCCCGACCTCGCCGTGGACCTCACGGAAGGCCCTGCCCTCCGCCACCAGCTTCTCGGCGCTGTCGGTGGCGAGCAGGTCGGGATCGGCGACCGCCTCCGCCAGGCGCTCGCGGTCGAAGTCCAGCCGCTCGGCCAGCAGCCGCGCCGCCTCCAGGCATTCGAGGCAGTTCTCGACCGCCGCGAACACCTGCCGCTTGTCCTCCTGGAGGTCGCGGTCGTAGGCCAGCGGCAGTCCCTTGACGACCATCGCCAGCGCGGTCAGGGAGCCCAGCGGCCTGCCGCTGCGGCCGCGCAGGAGCTCGGCGATGTCGGGGTTGCGCTTCTGCGGCATGATGCTGGACCCGGTCGAAACCTCGTCCGCCAGCTTCAGAAAGCCGAACTCGCTGCTGGCCCAGATCACCAGGTCCTCGCCGAAGCGGGAGAGGTGAAGGCCGATGCTGAGGCAGGCGTAGACGAGGTCGAGCGCGAAATCCCGGTCAGCGACGGCGTCCAGGCTGTTCCGGGTCAGCCGGCGGAAGCCGAGGGCGGCGGCCACGGCGGCCCGGTTCAGCGGCAGCGTGGTACCGGCCAGCGCCCCCGCCCCCAGCGGCAGCTCGGAGGCGGCTTCGTAGGCGTTCCTGACCCGGGTGGCGTCGCGGAGCAGCGGCTGGGCGTGGGCGAGCAGGTGGTGCCCAGCGGTCACCGGCTGCGCGCGCTGCAGGTGGGTGTAGCCGGGCATCGCCAGGCCCGCGTTCTCG
>VBHN01000017.1:0-12354 GCA_005881155.1 Chloroflexota bacterium
GGTCGCTCTCCGTGGACGCTGAGACTGTGAGCACTGGTATCCGACGGTATGCACGTAAATAGAGAGGCTCGGTAAGGTAACCAAGTACATTCAACGGAAAGGCTGACTCGTACCACCAAACTTCGCGCGCAAGCTGATGGATTAGCATCACAGCAGGCACGTCCGCCCACAGCGGTGTGAAAAACGGGATTGTGTTGACCTCGTCGATAATGATGTCAAAGCGCTCCGCAAGTCTGCCCCGGTAGTGGCGAAACGCGGACCAGTGCACGGTCCATTGGCGACCGCCACGGACAATGTGGATACCTTCAAGGGTCTCTTCGGCAGTTGCGCCCGGGAAGCTAGCACTGAACCATTCGACCGTGTTGCCATGCTGAACCAGGCGTCGAGCGATCTCGAAGGTGACCGCCTCGGCTCCGCCAGCCCGCGGATTCTGCGGGCAGCGCCAGTTGAGGATGAGGATCCGCAGCTTCAGGCTCCCCGACCGAGTGTTCCCGGCTCTTTGTCATCTTGATTGGCAGCCTGAAGGGCGACCATCCGCCGCTCGTAGTGCCGGAGGATACGCAACCGATAAAAGATCGCGGCCGTGTCCCACAGCACTCGCCAGGCGGCACTCAAGTTGACCGTAGTTTCGAACTGGTACTCGAGAGCGATCGGCGCTTCGCATACCTTCTGGTAGCCGAGATACCGGGCGACCACTAACAGTTCAAGGTCGAAGGCGAACTTCTTGATTGCCAGCAGGGGCATCGATTCCTGCAGCACGTCTCGGCGAAACAGCTTCAGGCCCGTTTGAGTGTCGCGCACGTTGAGGTTGAAGAGCACTCGAATCAGCACTTGGTAGACCCAGCTCTGCAGCCGCCGGAACCTCGGATAGGCGACCCTCGATAGCGGGTGACGCTTGGAGCCGACGACTGCGTCACAGCCGGTGGTCTCCATCAGATCCATGAAACCCCGGATGTTCGCCGGGTCGAGCTCCATGTCGGCATCGATGAAGGTCACCAGCTCGCCGATCGATTGGTCCACGCCAAAGCTCAGGGCGAAGCCCTTACCCACGTTCATCGGGTAGTGGAAGACTTTGATCGCCGGCGAGTCGACCCGCATCGCCTCGCGGACGGTCGCATCCGTGTTCCCATCCGAGACGACCACGATCTCGTAGGCGGTCTCCAGCTTGTCGAGCTCTCCGACCAGGCGGGTGAGATTCTTGTAGATTCGGGGTCCTTCGCGGTAAGCCGGGACGATGACGGACAGCTGCAC
The DNA here is from genome assembly GCA_005881155.1 of Chloroflexota bacterium. Lineage (GTDB taxonomy): Bacteria > Chloroflexota > Dormibacteria > Dormibacterales > Dormibacteraceae > CF-105. The sequence goes on from VBHN01000017.1 coordinate 1,252, forward strand.
GGTTTTTAGCCCATCGGGCGAAATCGCCGCGGGAGATGAAGCCGCTGTCGGGATCGTTTCGACACTCATGGCTTCACCCCGAACTGGCGGATGGACAGCGAATCCAGGCCGGCTGCCTGCACCTGCTGACGGACCAGGCGCTCCGATCGTTCTTGAAGGACGTAGAGCCCTGCCAGCGCTGCAAACAGCAAGGCCATGGAGACGTCCACCACCTGGACGATCTGCATGGCGCTGTTGTGATAGGCCAGCAGCATCGCCGGCTCGAGCAGCGTCAGCGGGATGAGTGCCCAGAGAAAGCCCGGTCTTCCTCTCGACTGGTGGGTGGCGATAAGGACTGCCGCGCCGCCCAGCAGCATCATTCCCAGCGCGTACCAGGGCAAGTAGCCGGCTGCGCCGGCGTAGGCTGCCCCGGCGAATGCCGTTAATAGCCACCTCGAATAGAACGCCAAGAATCCAAGCCCAGCAAGTCCCCCAATCGCCACCAGCAGCAGCGACCCGCTGACCAGGTGGGTGCCGCTGTGTCCCTCTGTGACCCGGAAGATCACCTTCGGGAAGAGGACTGCCGCGACTCCGCTCGCTCCCCAAAAGATCGCTCGGCCCAGCGCCGCTACGGCCGAGTATTCGCCGGCGCTTTGGGTCGGCAGGTAGTGCTTGACCAGCAGCACATCGGCGCTGAGCAGGATGGCGAGCGACAGCGTGCTCGGCAGGATCACGGACAGGTAGGAGGCAGCGGGCCGCCACCACGGAAGTCCTGGCTTGATGGACAGCTTTCGTCTCAGCATCCTTCGAGCCACCAGGTAGACCGCCGCTGAGGCAAGGGAGATGCCGGCGATGATCCCAACTGGACCGAAAGCAGCCCCCAAGACAATCGCTGCGATCAGTTTGAGCCCAGCCTGGCCAGTCGAAAACAAGGAATAGGCCAGGAATCGCTCCTCACCCTGGAACTCGCCCAAGAGAAGAGGCAGGGCCAGTCCAAATGGCACCCCGGCCGCCGCGGCGAGCAAGAGCTCGACGTGAAGGTTGAGAAGGGCTGCTAAGAACGGGGAGGAAAAAACAAGCAGTCCTGCCAACACCAGGCCACTCAGAAGGAGGGCGCGGTTCCCCCGATACAGGAGTGTCGCGCTGGACGCATGCTGGCCGCGTGCGCGGTCGCGACTCGTTTCGCGGGCCATGAGCAAGGTGAACGCACTGCCCGGAAGGCCGATGAGCGTGATCAAAGTAAGGACCGCAAACACGCTGCCGAATTCGGCCGGCCGTAGTTGGTGCGAGACAAGCACCTGGAAGGCCACTCCCAGGACTCCAGCCACCATCGTGCCGGCGCCCACGATGACGTTGTGGCTGAGCACGCGTTCTGCTTTGAACGGCGCATACACCCTCGAAAGGCGTGCTTTGTGCTTAGTAACCGAATGAATCGAGTCGAACGACCCCTTCAACGGCCCCCATCCCCAAGCTGCCAGGCCCCGGCCTGTTCCCCCAGCGGCTACCCAGCGTGAAGCCAGTCAATTGGCTTCGGTGGCGGGCATCTTAGCAAAAGCCGGCTCCAGCCGAAAGGGGGTTCTTGGCGCGCTGTGACCGGGTTCGCCGTCCCCGATTCGGACGGATTGATCGCTCCCGCACATTGAGGTTAGGGGACAGGTTCGGCTCTGTAGACAACCATCGAGCCATAATCGCCCACGCGTACGAGCCCTTGTTGATGATCTAGATAGCTGTACTGTTGCCAGTCAGCCTCGCGGGCGAGTAGAACGTACTTGACTTGGCGCTCCGCTAGGCCGGTTGCCCAGTCACTCGCAGCGGCTCCGGAAACCAGCTTGTCGATCGCGACTTGGTCGGAATCGCTCGGGGGTGACACACCAGCTATCTCGGGATCGTGGCTCACAATGATCGGCGCCGAGAAGAAAGCTGATGCGGGACTGGCGACTACGTCGTCCTGGTTGCGAACAAACGACAACGACATGTAGAGGTGCCAGGGAAGGAAGAGGACTCGACCGGCAGGCTGGCCACTGTTCACCTCCTGGTCGGCGGCATACCAACCCGCCGGGTAGTGCGAGACCTGGATCTCTCGATGCATACCGAAGAGCAGTCCGTTGCCGTAGTAGATCGGCAGAGCCAGGGCAAGCCCGACCAGGAGCGGCTGCGCGACATCCGCAACAACCCCACCTTTGAATGCAAGCCTTACCCAGTGCAATAGGACGATCACCCCGAGGGGTACGAGCTGTGAATAGACAAGAGCCAGGAGCGCAGCCCATTTCCCAGCGTCCCGCAGACCGCGAAAGGGAGGAACCAGATCGTCAAGCCAGCGAATCATCGGCGCGACATGGCTGTCGCTTACTCCGATCTCGAATACCAAACCGACGGCTGAGGCAATGAGCAGGGCGGTGACCCACGGACGGGCGCCCTCGAAGCGGGAGCTTGAATGCTGGCGGAGAACAGCAACCATCCCGATCGCGGCTGCAGCGAGCAGCGCTCCGAGTGAAGCGGCCATTGGCCTCGGCCCAGAAGCCGTAAAGCCCGAGCAGGTTCGGCAGCAGGCCGAGCCTGGGATCACCAACCGCGCTATAGGCATTGACGTCCGCCTGGCCGGTTGCTGCGATCGTCCGTGCCTCGAGGCCGGAGCCGAGAAGCAGAGGGATGAGCCAGTAGGAGGACGCGGTGGCAACCAGCAGCAAAGCAAGAGCGAGGCTCGCGAAAAGGTCCCGGACGTAGCGCCAGTTCTGTCGGTTGCTCACCAATCCGGTGATCACCGCGACAACCGAAAGAACGGCCAGGGGAATGAGAAGTTGCACCTCCAGCATCCCTAAGAGTGCTGTCGCCGCGGCGGCGATGATGGCGCCACGCCTGCTCGGGCGTTGGACTATCTGCCGCAAGCAAGATGCCGTCCACGGAAGCAGGGCGTAGCCGGCAAGCAGGAACAAGTGCCCGTACTGCAGGCGGCCGTAAACAAACGGGTTCATCAGATAGACAGTCGAGGCAACCGCCCTCGGCACAAATCCGCCGGTGGGTAGACATCGGTAAGCCGCAAAGGCCGCACCGAACAGCGCTCCGAGGATGAGCACCTTTGCAGCAACCTGGGCCGACACCGCGGCAGCGAGAATGGCGAGCGCGGCCTCCAACGGGGTGGAGCTGCTGATCACATTGGGAAACGAAATGCGTCGTGGACCTGGAAAATCAGTCGCGAAAAAGTAGCCTGACGCGAACCATGGACCGGCAATGAGGAGCGCCAGAAGGGCGGGCCATGCGACCCACGCCAATTCCCTAGTCCGGGACGCTATTGGTCGCTGGAAGTAGCCGGCTCCACTCATCCGCGGTGGCTGTCTGTCACCTGATCGCCACCTGTAAAGTCCAGGCTACCAACATATCGTAGCCTCGAATCGACGCCCAACCCGCCGTCTGCTACCATCGCGCAAACCTCTCCAGCCTCGTTCAAGCGACTTGGAGACATTCCTGCAGCTGATGAAGAGAGCGACTCTTCTGCGCTCCGGCATTCCGGCGTTGATTGTGGCGCTTGTCCTGGGCTTGTCCTTTTTGGTGCCTGCCTCGGCCAGCGATCAGAAGCACACCAAGCCACCGGCCTGTGGTTATGGGTACGGCGACAAGGACAACGATGAGAACGATGACCACGGCGACCGCGGAGGCGGGAACCAATTCACCAGCGCCGGCGGTCAGCAGAGTGCGGCCGGCGCGGCCACCGAAGCGCGCGAGAAGAGTAAAGGCGACAACGACTGCAACGAGGACGAAGGCGAGGACGACGATCACGGCGACGGTGGAGGTGGGGGAGGCGGTGGCGGTGAGGGCCACGACCACCAGGGGCGCCTCGGAAGTAACTGACATCAGGCCGCGGAGTCACGTTCGCTCTGCGCGCCTCTCCCGGCCAGGGCAGCGGTTCAGGCATCACCGACCCGCTCGGTAAACTCCCGGACGGAGCGATGGCCGAGTCCGGCTTAAGGCGGCTGTCTTGAAAACAGCTGTGGCGTAAGCCACCGGGGGTTCAAATCCCTCTCGCTCCGCCAAGCCGCCACGGCGGATTGCCGGAGCCCCTGCGCTTCGCGCGGGGACCTCCACTTAAGAGGAGGGCTCACGCCCGGCGGCGTCCCCGCAGGGACGCGGCCTCCCCCCTCGGCCCGCCTCGCGGGCCGGGCCGCGCCGTGCATGGCCTCAGCGGTTCGGCTTCGTTTGCCTTCTTGGATCGGCGAGCCGCGTTCGAAAGTGTTCACGACATCCGGCTCCCGGCCGTCAGCGCTTGTCGCGGACGTAGGCGAGGGATTCCCTGGCCAGGTTCTCCAGCTGGTTCTCACTTGAAAGGGAGAGGTTGGCCCACTCCTTCATCTGCCGCCCGCCGACCACGTTCGGCCTGGCCACGCCCGCACCGATCAGCTCGGAAACCCGCCTGGGCGGGAGCTTCAGCACCAGCTCGTCGCCCACCCTCATCGCGAAGACCCGGTTGCGGACGCAAAACGAGTTGGCATTCATGCGCTGGGGTCGCGTCGGGTGCGCCGGCTTGGTCACCTCGCCAACGTCCAGAGCTAGTGCGAGCTCATCGAAAGCGTTCGACACTTTTCAACGTGATCCTCCTCATAACCGAATCATTCGGTTTGGCGACAGCGGCCCGAGGAAAGATGTCGGGTCGGTCTTCCGAATGGGGCAACCGGCGCCATCCTGGCGATGCTAGGTCGTTCGACGCCCGGATCGCCACCCGTGGACAGCCCGCCGCGCTAGCCTTCCGGCATGGTTTCGCTGGGCTTCCTGGCGGTGGCGGTGGTCTTCGGGATCGGCCTGGTCCTGCTGGTCATCGCCGTCGTCGTCGCGCTCATCGACAACCGGGTCAGCTACGGCCAATGGCGGCAGCGCCGATCCAAGGACAGCGCGGGAGGCGAGCCGCCGCCTGAGTAGCCACGATGGCTGAAACGCTCAGCCTCGCTGCCCTAAACCGCGCCCTGCTGGCGCGACAGGGTTTGCTGGAGCCGTTCGCGCTCCCGGTCGAACAGGTCGTGGAGGCGATCGGCGCCATCCAGGCCCAGTACTGGCCGGCGGTGCCGGTCGCCCTCCACGCCCGGATGCGCGGCTTTGACCCGGCCGACCTTTACCAGGCGCTGGAGGATCGGCGGCTGCTCTCCGGCACCCTTCTCCGCGGCACCTTGCACGTGGTCAGCGCTCGCGACCACCCGGTCTACGCGGCCGCCGTGGAGGCTTCGGCCCCAAGGCACCTGGACCCGCTCCGCTCGGCCCTGTTCGAGCGTGCCCGAACCCAGTCCGTCGATGCCGATGGGCTGGTGGAGTTCGTCGAGGACTGGCTGGCCCGGAATCCCGATGGCCTGCCGGAGGCGGAGGTCATCCACCAGCGGACCTACCGCTGGCGGCCGCTGAAGCGCTGGAGCGCGTTGGTGCGAGCTCCCGTCGACGGGCGCTGGGGACCGCGCGTGCCGGCCGCCCTGGCCGCCGCCCCGGCCTCGCCGGAGGAGTGGCCCGATCCCGAGCAGGCGCTCGCAGGGCTGGTCCGGAGCCACCTGCGGGCCTTCGGACCGGCGGCGGCCGAGGACATCGGCCAGTGGGCCGGTCTCAAGACCGGCCCCGTGAAGGAGGGTCTGCGCAGCCTCGAAGGGGAGCTGATCACGTTCGCCGACGAGTCGGGACGAGCCCTCTACGACCTACCTGAGGCACCCCGCCCCGACCCGGAGGCGCCGGCTCCGGTTCGGCTCCTGCCGTGGTTCGACAGCGTCCTGCTGGCCTACGCGCCGAAACACCGGTCCCGGATCCTGCCGGACGCCTACCGAGGCCGTGTCTACGTGGCGGCCAACCTGCAGTGGCTGCCGACCTTCCTCATCGACGGTCAGGTCGCCGGGACCTGGTCCGTGGCGGTCGACAGGCAGGAGGCCGCGCTGACGCTGCTGACGTTCGCCAAGCCGGCGCCGAACCGAAACGAGCTCCTCGAGGAGGCGGAGCGGCTGCTCCGGTTCATGCACCCGAGCGCGCCGGCGCACCGGGTCGTGGTCGCCGGCTGAGCTCCGCGGCCACCGGGGCGTAGCTCGGTGGCGCCACGAAGCGCCGGACGAAGTGGTGCTCTAGCACCGGTCCACCCAGGGACAGGAGCCGCTCGCACAGGTCGGACCTGAGGCCCGCGGCGAGGCTCGACCGCACCACCACCGGCTGGATCGGTGACGGACCCAGGCTGGCTACGACGCGGATCCGGTCGGCCAGTTCGGGCCGCTGCCGGAGCTCCATCGCCAGCACCTGGCAGTCGATGGCGCTGCCGTCGACGACCTGGCCGAAGTAGCTCCACTCGCCGACCCGCGCCAGCGTCACCCAGTAGCCCGACCAGGAGCTCGGCTCGTTGACCGCCCAGCGAGCGCCGGCGAGGTCGGCCAGCGACCGGAACCTCGACTCCGCGCGAACCACCACCTCGGAGGAGTAGAGCGGTTCACCGCCGAAGCGGTCGTCCGTCAGGACCGGCGCCGCGATCGCCTCGACCGCGCCCTCCAGCCAGACCAGTGGGGGGCTGCAGACGAAAGCGGCGTCGATGTCACCCGAGGCGAGCTCCCGCCAGTCGCGGCCGCTGACCAGGGACGAAGCTCCGCAGGCCGCGGCCACGTGCTCGTACAGCGGCCGGAGGCCCGGGGCGAGGTAGGTGGCGAAGCGCAGCGCGGGCGTGGCCGCCCTCAGCCGGTCAGCAGCCGGTAGCGATGCTCGGGCCGCCCCGGCGCGCCGTAGCGAAGGCTGAGCTCGGCCTTGCCCAGTCGGCAGAGGTGGTCGAGGTAGCGGCGGGCGGTCACCCGGCTGACGCCGGCGGCGCCGGCCACCGCGGTCGCGGCCAGGCCTGACCGGGAGTCCTGGAGCGCGTGCACGACCAGGTCCAGGGTGGCGTCCGAAAGGCCTTTGGGGAGCGGCTCGTTGCGCGCCGCCCTCAGCGTCCCGAAGATCCGGTCCACGTCGCCCTGGTCGGCGGTGGCGAGGCTGAGGATGCGCTCGCGCGCGGCCGCGTAAGAGCTCAGCTTCTCTTCGAAGGCGGCGAAGCGAAAAGGCTTGATCAGATAGTGCACGACGCCTCCGCGCATGGCGGCACGCAGGCTCTCGACCTCGCGCGCGGCGGTGATCGAGATCACGTCCACCGAGGGATGGTCATCGTCGCGCAGCCGCTGCAGCACCTCCAACCCTGAGATGTCGGGCAGGTAGTGGTCGAGCAGGACTAGGTCCGGGCGGAGCTGGTCGACCATCGCCAACGCCTCCGCGCCGGAGTGGGCGCGGCCGGCCACCTCGAACCCTTTGACGCGCTCCACGTACGCGCAGTGGAGGTCTGCGACGCGGTAGTCGTCGTCGACGACCAGCGTCCGGATCATGGCGCGACCGGCACCTTCAGCGGCAGCCGGACGGTGAAGAGCGCCCCGCCCTCGTTGACCACCGAGACCTCACCGCCCATCCGCCGGGCGACCTGGCGCACCAGCGCGAGGCCGAAGCCGCGCCGCTTGCCGCGCCGGGACTTGGTGCTGAAGCCTTCCTGGAAGACCTGGTCGGCGATCTCCGCCGGGACGCCGCCGCCGGAGTCGTGGACCTTCATCACCAGCTCCGAGCCCTGCACCGTCACGGCGATGCTGACCCAGTGCTCGCCGCCGCCGGAGGAGGCCGCGTCGAGGGCGTTGTCGATCAGGTTCCCGAGCAGCGTGATCAGCCCGTCGCTGTCCAGCGACCCCCGCGTGAGCACGGTGTCATCGCTGACCCGCAGCTCGATGCCGCGCTCCGACGCCGTCGCCGCCTTGGCCAGCAGCAGCGCGCCTAGCACGGGGTCCCCGACCCTGTCCAGCAGCGCCTCGCTCAGCTCCTGGTGGATGCCCGAGGTGTCGGCGATCAGCTTCATCGCCTCCTCGCCGCGGCCCAGCTCGACCAGCCCGGCGATCGTGTGGAGGCGGTTGGAGAACTCGTGGGCCTGCGCACGGAGCGCGTCGGTGAGGCTTTCGACCTCCATGTTGGTGGAGAGCCGCGCCAGCTCGGTGGCGTCGCGGAGGGTGGCGACGTGGCCGATCTCGCGGTCCCGGACGCGGATCGAGCGGCGGCTGGCGACCAGCACCCGCTCTCCGGCGAGGAGCACCTCATCCTCGTCGTTCAGCGCCCCGGAGAGGAACTTGAGCAGCCGCCCGGGAGGCAGCACCTGGGACAGCCTCCGCCCGGTGCAGTCCGGGGGCAGGTCGAGGAGGCGCCGCGCCTCGTCGTTGGCCAGGGTGATGGTGCCGTTCTGGTCGGTGGCGATCGCCCCTTCGTGGATGCCCTGCAGCGAGGCCTCGCGCTCCTCGAGCAGGCCGGCGATCTCATACGGCTCCAGCCCGAAGGTCTGGCGCTTGAGCCGAGAGGCGAGGAGGAGGGAGGCGGCGGAGCCCAAGGCGAGGGAGAGGAGGACCGTGACGGCATAGCCGGGCAGCTCGGAGAGGAGCTGCTGCCAGACCTGGTCGACCAGGAAGCCGACCGAGACCATGCCGATCACCTGGCCGTTGACGAAGATCGGGGCTTTCCCGCGGGCCGAGAGGCCGAGCGTGCCGCGCTGGATGCCGACCCAGGAGTTGCCCGCCAGGACCGTTGCCGGCGACTCGTCGACCGGCTTGCCGATCAGCGCCGGGTTGGGATGCGAGTAGCGGATGCCCTGGCGGTCGGTGACGACCACGAAGCTGGCGCCGGTCGAGCGCCGCACCGCCTCTGCGCTCTCCTGGATGACCCCGTTCGGGTCCCCGGCCAGGAGCGCCTGCTGCACTGTCGAGCCGGAGGCGACCGACTCCGCGATGGCCAGCGAGCGCTGCTCGTACTGGTGGTTGAGCTGGTCGCTGGCCTGCCAGATCGCAGCGACGGCGCCCATCAGCGCGCTGAGCAGGATGATCCCGACCTGCAGGGCCAGCAGCTGGTGGGCGAGCGGAATCCTTGTCTTCACTGTCGAATCGGTTTACCGATCTTGAATCCTAGCCCCGGTTCGGCGCCGGACCGGCGACCAAAACGACCACAACGGCCGCAACGACCGCAACCGTGCCGGGGCGACGGAACGCCGCTCAGAGTGTCGTGCAATGCAACCGGCGATCCAGCTGCGGGGGGTGACCAAGCGCTTCCTCACTCCCTCAGGCGGCATCTATACCGCCCTCCACGATCTCGACCTCACGGTCGCACCCGGCGAGTTCTGCGCCGTCGTGGGACCGACCGGCTGTGGGAAGTCGACGACGCTCGCGCTGATCTCCGGCCTGGAGCCGCCCAGCGAAGGCGAGGTCGAGGTGTTCGGGAAGCCCGTCGACGGCATCGCCCAGGGCATCGGCTATGTCTTCCAGGCCGACGCCGTCTTTCCCTGGAAGACGGTGTTGGAGAACGTCGCCGCCGGCCCGCGCTACCTGGGGCGAACGGGCAAGCAGGCGCGCGAGCGGGCTCGCGACTGGATCTCCCGCGTCGGCCTGGCGGGCTTCGAGGACCGCTACCCGTACCAGCTTTCCGGGGGCATGCGCAAGCGGGTGGCCCTCGCCCAGAGCTTGATCAACGAGCCGCGGATCCTGCTCATGGACGAGCCCTTCAGCGCGCTCGACGTGCAGACCCGCTCCCTGATGGAGAACGAGCTTTTGGGCCTCTGGTCCTCGAGCGCCGCCTCGGTCGTCTTCGTCACCCACGACCTGGAGGAGGCGATCTCCCTCAGCGACCGCGTCTACGTGATCACCGCCGGGCCGGGAACGGTCAAGAGCAGCTACCAGGTCGACCTGCCCCGGCCGCGCAACGTCGCCGAGATCCGCTTCCAACCGCGCTTTGCCGAGATCTACGAAGAGATCTGGAACGACCTCCGCGACGAGGTCCTGGTGAGCTATGAGCGTCAAAAGCGCAGCGGCGCGGCCTAGGGCCGCCATGGCTGCCACCACGGGGCCGGCGGTCAGGCCGGTCACCGACCTGGCCGCGAAACGGGCTCGCGACGCGCGCCGCCGGCGCTGGACCGTCAACGTCCTCCGCGTCCTCTTTGCCGTCGTCTGGCTGGGCAGCTGGGAGCTGACCACCCGGCTCGGGTGGGTGGACAAGTTCTTCTTCTCCCAGCCCTCCGAGATCGTGCTCCGGCTCTGGGTCTGGATCACCGAGGGGACCGCCCTCGGGCCGCTCTGGGAGCAGGTGCTGGTAACCATGGAGGAGACGGTCCTGGGCTTCATCCTCGGCTCCGTCCTCGGCATCCTGGTCGGCGTCGCGCTGGGCCGGATCCGGCTGCTCTCGGACGTGCTCTCGCCCTACATCAAGGCCGCCAACTCGATCCCTCGAGTCGTCCTCGGCGCGCTGTTCGCGATCTCCCTCGGCCTCGACCTCCGCTCCAAGGTGGCGACGGCCGCGATCCTGGTCTTCTTCGTCGTCTTCTTCAACGCCTTCCAGGGCGTGCGTGAGGTCGACCGCAACCTGGTCGCCAACGCCCGCATCCTGGGCGCCGACAACCGCCGGCTGACGACCGAGATCCTGATCCCGTCGGCGCTGTCCTGGATCCTCGCCAGCCTTCACACCAGCTTCGGCCTGGCCCTGGTCGGAGCGGTGGTCGGCGAGCTCTTCGGGGCCACCGCCGGCGTCGGCGAGCTGATCTACAGCGCCGAGCACCTCTTCGACGCGGCCGGCGTCTTCGCCGGAATGCTCCTGCTGGCGGCGATCGCGCTGATCGCCGAATACCTGATCACAGCGCTGGAAAACCGTCTCATCCGCTGGCGGCCGCCGGTCGCCACCGAAACCCGGATCTAAGAGGAGGAATTCGTAGATGCGATTCAGAAGCCGTAAGTTCGTCCTGGCGCTGGGGGCGGCAGCCACCCTCATCGCCGCTTGCGGAGGGACGCCGCAACCAACCACGACCACCGTCCAGCCGGCCGACGTGAAGCTGATGGTCGGCGGCCTGAACAAGCAGATCTACCTGCCCAACATGCTGGCCAAGCAGCTCGGCTACTTCGACCAGCAGAAGATCAACATCACCCTGGTCGACGAGGGCTCCGGGCAGGCCAGCGAGGAGGAGGTCGTCGCGGGCGCAGTCGACGCCGGCTCGGGCGCGTACAGCCACACGATCGAGCTCAACGCTCTGGGCAAGAAGATCGAGACCATCTGCCAGTTCGGGATCGCACCCGGCGAGGCGGAGATGGTCGATGC
>VBHN01000017.1:12372-15167 GCA_005881155.1 Chloroflexota bacterium
AGGCCGGCATCCCCGCGGACCAGGAGCACTTCGTCGCCGTCGGCGCGGGTAACACCTTCATCGCCGCCATGCAGCAGCAGAAGATCGACGCCGGCATGACGACCGAACCGACCGTCTCCCGCCTGGTCTCGACCGGGGCGGCCAAGGTCCTGATCGACCTCCGCACACCGCAGACGACTCGGGCCGCGCTCGGTGGTGATTACCCCTTCATCGGGATCTTCGCTCGCAACGATTGGGTGAGCAGCCACAAGAACGTCGCCCAGCGGCTGGTCAACGTCTACGTCAAGACCCTGAAGTACATCAACTCGCACAGCGCCGACGAGATCGCCGCCAAGATGCCGGCCGACTACTACGCCGGCAACAAGGACCTCTACGTGACCGCGCTCAAGAACCAGCTCTCCATCTTCGGCACGGACTGCAAGATGCCGCAGACCGGTCCTCAGACCGTCTACGACGTCGAGAAGAACTTCGTTTCCAACTTCAAGGGCAAGACCGCCAACCTCTCCGAGACCTACACCAACGACTTCGCCAGCAAGGCGACGACTTAAGCAGCCAGCTCCTTCCTGCTGAGGGCCGGGCCTTTCGTGGCCCGGTCCTTGGCTATGTTGCGAAATGCGAGTGAAGGCGGCGCTGCTCTTCGACGGGACCTGCGGTCCCTGCACGCGGGTCGCGAACTGGGTGCGGCGCCGGGACCGGGAGGGCCGTCTCGAGGTCCTGCCCAACCAGGGGCCGGGCGTGCTGGAGCGCTTCGGGGTGACCCGCCCGGAGGCCGACCGAGCCGCCTGGCTGATCGAGCCCGACGGCGAGCGCCTGGAGGGCGCGGCCGCTATCAGCCGGACCCTGGAGCTATTGGGCGGGGGCTGGCCCTGGCTGGCTCTGCCCTACCGGCTGGCGCCCGCCGCGAGGCTGGAGGAGGCCGCCTACCGGTGGGTGGCACGCAACCGGCACCGTTTCGCGCGCTTCGGGGTCACGCCCGAGTGCGACGGTCCCGGCAACCCGTGCGGCGTTTGAGGGAAAGTGAAAGCTATGGCCGCCCCCGCTTCCCTGCGCGAGACGCCGCCGCCGCCGATCACCTTCGACGCGCGCGCCTATGAGTTCCTCAACGGCCTGCCCCACAACCGCTACAGCGACCGCTACATCGGCCTCGTCTCCGACCTCGGTGAGGGCGCCGGCTGGGCTTTCGCCGGCCTCTGGCTGGCCGCCCTGGACAGCCGGCGCGGCCGCCGGGCGGCGTTGGCCTCGACCGCGGCTGCGCTGGTTTCGACCTACGTCGCCCAAAAGATGCTGAAGCCGATCTTTCGCCGCAACCGGCCCTGGTTCACCCGGGAGGCGGCCAAGGTCGTCGGCGGCAAGACCCCTGACCACTCCTTCCCCTCGGGGCACAGCGCGGCCTCCTTCGCGGCGGCCACGGCGCTGTCGATGGCCTACCCGCGGGCCCGGCCGATGCTCTACCTCTCGGCCGGCGCGGTGGGCGCCTCGCGGATGTACCTCGGCCACCACTTCCTCTCGGACGTCATTGCCGGCAGCTTGATCGGGACCGCGATCGGCTATCTCAGCGGGCGGGCAACCGGCGTGCGATCGCAGCCAGATCGGCGACGAAGGAGCTCATCGCCGAGTGCCTGGATACCTCGTCGGGAGCGCGCAGGATAGAGGAGGGGTGGACGGTCGCCGTCAACGGCGGTAGGCCCTGGCGCTCGAAGATCCGTCCCCGGTCGCGGGTGACCCTGAGGTCGGGGCCGAGCAGCGCCTGGGCCGCCGTCGCTCCCAGGCAGACGATCGCCTGCGGGCGCACGATCTCGATCTCCTTGTCCAGCCACGGCCGGCAGGCGGCGACCTCGCCGCTGCCGGGCTTCTCGTGGAGGCGGCGTTTTCCCTTCTGGCGCCATTTGAAGTGTTTGACCGTGTTCGTGAGGTAGACGTCGGAGGCGGAGATCCCGGCCTCTTCGAGGGCCTCCGAGAGGACTCGGCCGGCCGGGCCGACGAAGGGCTTGCCGGCGAGGTCCTCCTTGTCGCCCGGCTGCTCGCCGACCAGCATCAACCTCGGGCTCAGGTCCCCCTCGCCGAAGACCGTCTGTGTCGCCTGCTCCCAGAGGTCGCAGCCGTGACAGGTGCGAGCAGCCTCGCGCACGGCCTCCCAGTCACCGCTCTCGGGGACGAACTCGGCGGCCGAACGCTCCATCCCTCCACGCTACCCTTCCGGGTGGTGTCAAGAGCCCTGCGCCCGTACGCGCTGCAGATCGCATTCGTCCTCTACATCCCCTTCCTTCTCTTTCTCGACGCCCACCTGGTCTCGGTCTACGAGCAGTACGCGCTGGGCGTGCTCACCTTCGTCGTCCTCTACCTCAGCAGCCGCGGTTCGCCTCCCGAGGAGCGGCGCCAGGTCTGGCTTTGTGTCGTGCTCGCCACCGGTTTCGAGATCTGGGGCTCCTTGGTCTGGGGCCTATACCGCTACCAGCTCCACAACCTCCCCCTCTACGTTCCGCCCGGTCACGGCCTCGTCTACCTGTTCGGGCTGACGGCAGCGCGGACGCCCCTCTTCACCCGCCACCGCGAGGCTGTCACCCGCGTCGCGCTGACGCTGGCCGCCGTCTGGGCCGTCTCCGGCCTCACCTGGCTGCCGCTTCTCACGGGGAGGGTTGACGTCTCCGGCGCGCTTTGCCTGCCGCTCTTCGCGTGGTTTGTCCTGCGAACCCCGCGCGCCGCCATCTTCGCCGGGATCTTCTTCTGCACCTCGCTCCTCGAGATCTTCGGCACCAGCTTTGGCAACTGGCGCTGGGCGGAGGCGGCGCCCTACG
>VBHN01000018.1 GCA_005881155.1 Chloroflexota bacterium
CCTCGCGGGCCGCCCCGTGCAGGCCGGTGTCGAAGTAGAAGACACGCGAGAAGTCGACCAGGCCCAACAGGATCAGCAGGAGCAGGATCGAGGAAATGCCGAATTCGACACTCGCCTGTCCTCGGACAAGCCGTCGCGGCTGGGGCCTCGCAGCCCGTCCCTCCTTGATCACAGAAAAGTTCCTTTGCTCCATTCCAACCAGCGAGGCGCCCCGAGTAACGAAAGGGCCCCGCCTCGCCGGCGGAGCCCCAGGATAAGCGCTCTCAGTCGGAAATCAGGCGTTCAGCGCCGTGACGATGTTCGAGAAGACGTTGGCGATCTGGCCGCCCATGGTAAGAAGGATGACGATGACGACGATCGAGACCAAGACCAGGATCAGTGCGTATTCGACCATTCCCTGGCCGGACTGTTTACTCCGCTGCGTAGGACCTCACCTCCTCCCTATCCACCTTCAACCGCCGATCTCCCACAAGTAACGAAAAAAGCGCCGGAATTGCCACGGGCCGTCGTCATACTGGCTGCGCCCGAATGGCAGACGACACCTATCAGCCTGGGTCGGTCGAAGACTTCGACCGCCTCTATCGCACCAGCTACCGGCGGGTCCTGTACACCGTGTACGGGGTCCTCGGCGATCGGGCCGCGGCCGAGGATTGCGTCCAGGACGCGTTCGCCCGGGCCTTCAAGGCCTGGAGCGGGTGGAGACCGGAGTCCACCGCGGAGGCCTGGCTGCACCGCATCGCTCTCAACGTCGCCTTCAGCTATCGAAAGCGGAGGCGACTGGGCGAGATCGGGGAGCTGATCGGCCGGCTGGGGCTGCCCGAGCCGGGAAGGGATCCGGCCGAGGTCGCCGAGCGGGGCGACCTGTTCGCGGCCATGCGGCGGCTCAGTCCCGACCAGGCCGCGGTGATCGTGCTCCGCCACCACCACGGTTACACCAACCGCGAGATCGCGTTTGCGCTGGGCGCCCCGGAAAGCACCATCGCCTCCCGCCTCGCAAAGGCCAAAGAGCTGCTCCGCGAGATGTTGGGAAAGTCCGCCGACGTCGTTACACCGGGCCAGCCGCAGGTTGTACTGATCGACGGCCACGAGGCCGCGCACTTATGACAGACAACTTCGACAGCTGGCTGGAGGGGGAGCTTGCCCAGGCTTACGTGAGCTTTGGCGCAGCCGTGCTGCCGGCGGGCGCGGCCTACCGCAGCCACGCGGGCGCTGGAGGCCAGCGCCTCCTCGGCCGCCTTGCCGCGCGGGCAACAGTGGTCGTCGCGGTCACGGTCGCTGGCCTCGCCACGACCGGCGTCCTGGCCGCCGCGGCGGTTACCGGGAGCGCGGATCCGCTCGTCTGGAGCCGGCACCTGGTGAACGCGATCGCCACCTGCAGCGGGCAGGAGGCCGGCCAGAACGGAGCCGGGACCTGCCTCAACGCCATCGTCCACTCGCGGCGCATCCCGGTCCAGAAGGACCGAGCCGAGGAGAGCGGCAACGGGAACGGCCCCAAGCCCGCGCCGACGACCGAGCTGGTGCCGGCCGCGCAGCCGGCAGACGGTCCCACCGGTAAGCCCACCGCCCCGCCGCACGGCAAGCCGACCGCCAACCCGAGCAACCCGCCCGCCACGCCACCGGGGCATCTCCCCAGCGGCATGCCCAACGGCGGGCCCAACGGCCTCGCGAAGGGCGACCCGACCGGTGGGCACGGGAAGCCTTCGCCGAAGCCGACCCCGGACCATTCGCCACCTTCCCACCCCTGAATCGACCCCTGACCGGACCCCGTTCCGCGGGTTCCTGCCGGTCGCACAACTCTTGCCATCGATTTTGCTCAAGCGGAACTAGCATCACTTCGACCAGGCAGGGTGGTTAGAGGTTCACGGCAATGCCGCTAGAGGTCGTCGCGGCGGAATCGGAAGCAGGATCCGCGGTCCGAGGGCTGCGATTGCGCCCTCCACGCACGAAGACCGTCGGCGCCGTCCTGAACCGCCTCCTCCCGACCTGGTGCGCCGCCTGCGCGCGGGAGGTGTCGGGTGGGGCCGTGCTGTCGCGGGGCAGCGTTTTCTGCAGCACCGAGTGCGCCACCGAAGCCGGCATCCCGGGCCTCTATCTGGGCTAGGCAGGCTACCGAAAAGGACCTGCTGAGCAGACAACCCCGCCCAGCAGCACCTCCAACGGCTGCCTGCGGAGTCCCGCGATCTCCTTGAGCGGGTTGCCGGCGACGACCAGCACATCGGCGCTGAGGCCGGGCGCGAGGCGCCCGAGCTCGCCCTCCCTGCCCAGCGCAGCCGCCGCCGTGGCGGTTGACGCCACGATCGCCTGCATCGGGCTGAGGCCCGCCTCGACCATGAGCTCGAGCTCCGCCGGGTTCTCGCCGTGGCGGTTGAAGGAGGTTGCGGCGTCCGTTCCCATCGCGATCCGAACCCCCGCCGCCAGCGCCGCCGCGAGGCTGCTTCGGTGGTGCTCGGCGGCCTCCCGCGCCTTCTCCACGATGGCCGCCGGGATGCCGGGGCCGGGCGGGCTCGAAAGCAGGGTCGTGGCCCTCAGCGTCGGGACGAGGTAGGTCCCGCTCTCCGCCATCAGCTCGACCGCGCGCGGGTCGAGGTGGAGCATCGTGCCGTGCTCGATTGTGTCGACACCCGCCTCCACCGCGGCCCTCAAACCCTGGACACCATGTGCGTGGGCGGCGACCCGGCGGCCGAGGCCGTGGGCGGTATCGACGGCGGTCCGCAGCTCCTCGAGGGAGTATTGCTGCTGTCCGGGCCTCTCGCCTGGCGGTGACATCACGGCGCCGGTGGCCATCACCTTGATGAAGTCGGCTCCCGCCTCAACCTCCTGCCGGACCGCTGTCCGCACCGCCTCGGGACCGTCGGCCTGGTGGTACATCCCGCGCCAGAGCTCGGCCGCGGGCGTGCTGACGGAGACGATCCGCCCGGCCAGGACCAGCCGCGGCGAGACCGGCCGGCCCGCCGCCGCCGCCCGAAAGCGCATCTCCAGGTGGTTGGTGCCCCCGCAGTCACGGACGGTGGTGACGCCGGAGCCCAGCGTGGAACGGGCGTGATCGGCGAGGTGCCGCAGACGTTCCGAATCTGCATCGGCATCCTCGGCGGGGTCCGCGACGGGCCGCCTGGTCAGGTGCACGTGGCAGTCGATGAGCCCCGGCAGAATGGTCGCGCGCGCGTGGTGGCGATGTTCGGCGGCGGGCGCCTCGAGGCGCCGGTCGACCGCCAGGATGCGCCCTTCGTCGATCAGCAGGGCGCCGGGCTCGAACACGCGCCCGGTCCCGTCGAGGAGCCGGTCCGCGGTCAGGAGCAGCTTCAACGGCTGGCGACCAGGAGCTCCAGGGAGTCGACGAGGCGAGGTCCGGGCCGGTTGAAATAGGCCGACCCGTCGAGGACGACCACGCGCTCGGCCCCGACCGCCTCGATCTCGGTCCTCACCAGCGCCGCTTCAGCCTCCGCGCGCTCGCGGCCGAAGCCGCACGGGGCCAGCACCAGCAGCTCCGGGTGGGCCGCGACCACCTCCGGCCAGCCGCGCGCGATCGACGGCAGGCCGGGGCGAGCCAGCGGGTCCTGGATCCCGGCGATCTTCAGCAGATCCGGCGTCCAGTGGCCGGCCGGGTAGGGTGGGTCGAGCCACTCCAGGAAGACCCCCCGCACGGGACCGAGCCGGCCGGCGGCGTCCGCGGCGGCTCGGATTCTCCGGCGCAGGTCTTCCGGCAGCGGCGAATCCGGCGCTCCGCAGAGCCTGGCCAGCTCCTCGATGTCGGCGAGGACGTCCTCCAGCGAGTGGGGATGCTGGCGGAGCATCGGGATCCCGGCCAGGCCCTCGGCGACCTGGTCGGCGGGAACCGCGCAGACGTCGCAGACGTCCTGGGCGACCACCAGGTCGGGTTCCAGGGCTCGGATCGCCACGGTGTCGACGTCGTACAGCGCCCGGCTCTCGAGGGCGGCCAGCGCCACCCTCTCCTCGATCTCCCCGCTGGACAGCTGTTCCAGTCCCAGTGTGGAGCGGGTGACGCGGGGCAGCGCACTCGCCTGGGGCGGGAAGTCGCACTCGTGGGTGACGGCGACCAGCTCCGACCCGAGCCCCAGTGCGAAGAGGGTCTCGGTCGCGCTGGGGAGCAGGGAGACGATCCGCACCCGACCAAGCAAAGCACAACGGCCACCCGCCGATGGCATGGTTACCGAGATGGGCGGGTACGCCTTGATGTGGTCGGGAGGCAAGGACAGCGCCCTCGCCCTCCACCGAGCCCGCTCGGCGGGGATCGAGGTCAAGCGCCTGCTCAGCTTCTACGACGCGGCCACCGGTCGCGTGCGCTTCCACGCCACCCGGGTCGCGATGCTCCAGGCGCAGGCCGATGCGATCGGCCTTCCCCTGTGGGCGATCGGGACCACCTGGTCCGAGATGGAAGCCCGGCTCTCACTGGAGCTGGGCAGACTCGCAGAGGAAGGGTTTGCCGGCGTGGTCCTGGGCGACATTCACCTCGCCGATGTGCGGGCCTGGTATGAGCGGCGGGTGACGGCGGCGGGCCTGGAGCACCTGGAGCCCATCTGGTCTGAGCCGCCGGCCGAGCTTCTCCGAGAATTCGTGGAGTCGGGGGGCAGGGCCGTCCTGACCTGCGTCGACCTGGCCCGGCTCGACGCCTCCTGGCTGGGACGGGTTACCGACCCGGGCTTCTTGGAAGCGATCCTCGGCGCGGGTGTCGATCCCTGCGGCGAGAACGGCGAGTACCACTCTTTCGCCTTCGACGGCCCGGCCTTCGGCAGGCCGGTCGGCTGGGAGGCCGGCGAGCGCAGGTCGGAGCCGGGCTTTCTCCAGCTCGACCTTCTGCCGTCGACTCGATAAGCGGCAGCG
>VBHN01000177.1:0-1156 GCA_005881155.1 Chloroflexota bacterium
TGCTCCGCCTTGTTCGCGGTTTCCACAACCACTCGATCGACGACCCGACCTAGCGCCGCATCGGGCGGCACGGGATCGAGCCACATCCCGAGCGTCACCACGTAGTTGAGCGCGGGCCGCAGTTCCTGATCCAACGCTTTCCAGAAATCGGGGTTGTTCTTCGTGCTGTCCGGCGCGGCAATGACCGTGGGATACGGGACCGGCTGATTCACCATGCTGCCCTTCAAATCGGCCGCGAGAATGCGCCGGTTCCGCAGCAGCACCAGCAGCGCCTGGCTCAACACCCGATGCTCCTCGAGCACGGGATCGGTGTTCGCCACGCTCCACGCCGTGATGCTGTATGCGCAATCGATGCGAACCGGCGGCCGCAACCGCACTGCGCGCGTCAGATCGGCCGAGCGGCGCAGGACCGGCTCTTCCGTACGCAACTCGGTATTCTCCCGGATGTCGTACAGATAGCAGTTCACCGTGAGCTTGTTGACCTTGTTGCGCCATTTGGTGTCCGGGAGGTCGAACGTGATCGCCGCTCCTGCCAGCGCAGACCCGGCCGGCGCGCGGTTCTTCAACATCGCGGCGATCGTATCATCGAGGTCTCGGATCACGCCAGCAGCTCGAAGTACGGGCCGAAATCCGACTCGGCACAGACGCGGCCGAGCTTCTGGTACTCCCGTCCCACGCCTCGAATGACGTGCGCCATCGTCACGCGACCGCCGTTGGCAACCGCACCGAATGCCGCCGCCAGTGCCGCGTTGCGGATGTCGCCACCGGTGAGCTTGAACTGCCGGGCGAGAAATTCGATATCGAGGTCAAGAGCGAGTGGCGTCGCCCTAGGCCAGCCACGCGCCCACATCTGCCGCCGCTCCGCCTCTTCCGGATACGGGAAGTCGACGATGAATGCGAGCCGCCGCACGAACGCGTCGTCCATGTTGTGGCGGAAATTCGTCGCGAGAATCGTCAGGCCTTCGTAGGCCTCGAGCGCCTGCAGCAGGTAGGCCACTTCGATGTTGGCGTAGCGGTCGTGCGCGTCCTTCACTTCCGTCCGCTTGCCGAAGAGCGCGTCGGCTTCATCGAACAAGAGAATCGCGCTCGTGCCCTGCGCCTCACGGAACAGCTGATCGAGCGCCTTCTCCGTGTCGCCGATGTACTTCGACACGAC
>VBHN01000177.1:1302-6053 GCA_005881155.1 Chloroflexota bacterium
CGTCCCAGCCGTAACAGGCTTCGAGCCGCGTGGCATAGCGCGGCAGGATGCGCGCCGCCTCCGCTCGCGCCCCCGCAAACACATCGACGCCGCTGACCTGCGGTCGCTCGATGTCGCGCCACCGCGCCGTCGACCACGCACGGTCGACGGCGCGATCGATTGACTCGGCATCGAAACGGAATGCCTCGGCGAGCAGCGCCGACTCCCCAGCGTCCAGGACCAACCCCAGCGGCTCGAGGCGCTCACTCCAGATCGCACCGCGCTCGCGCGCGCCAGGAACCGGACAGTCGAGCCGAATGAACCGCGACGCGGTGGTAAGCCACTTGGGTTGTGTCTCGGTCGTCGCCAGAAACGTCAACGGTGTGTTCAATGCCCCAAGCGCAGCCAACCAGGCATCGAACTGCGCCGCGTCGAGCACCTCGCCGTGCGTCCACAGCGCCACGGCGCCGCGCAGCCGCGCGGTGCGCACCACGAGCAGCAGTGCCGCCGCGATCGGCGTACCGCTAGCGACGAGGCGCTCCAGATCCACGATCAGCAGCGACAGATCGAGCCGCACCGCGACCGCACGGGAGATGTCGAGCTTTTCCCGTTCGTTCAATCCAGTGAGCAGCACGTGACTGCCATCCATCCGGCGTATCAGTCGATCGGCCAGAGCGCGCGCACCATCACCAACCGTGCGTTCACCATCCCACCGCAGCGCGCCTGAAGGCGACGGGAGCGTGTCCTTGCCCAATAGGAAGTCGACGACGTCGTCCTCGAGCTTCAAGCCGTAGCCGATCGATGAGGGATCGGGATGGTTGGCGTCCTGGATCAGCCGGAGAATGCCACAGCGCGTCAGCGCCGCGTCCGCGAGAAAGAAGCGGCGATGCGCCAGGCGCTCCTCGAACGAGCGCGACAGCAGCTGCAGCACGAGATCGACACTCGGTCGGCGTCGCGTGACGTCGTCGTGCAAATAACCGAACACGCGCTCGTAGCGCAGATCCACTTCGACCGCGAGTGCCAGCGCGACGACGTCGACCTCGAGTGCCGACAGTGCAAACTCTCGCGCCAGCTGCTGCCAGCGCGGCCCCGCGACATCCAAATCCACCAGGGGGAAGTCGAACGGCAGGTGCTGACCCAGCGGCTCGACTCCTCGCCCCACGGTGCGAGCCGCGTCGGCGTCGGACACGTACAATCCGCGGAACGGGTCGGCAGCGGGTGCCGCCCCAAATGTCGCCGTCGCAACGCGTACGGCTTCTGCCAGCAGCCGGTCGACGCGCGCCAGCACTCCCGCAACCGCCTTTCGATTATCCACCGCGTCGGTCATCATTGCGTCACGACTCCCGCAACGCCGCGAGCAGTCCCTCCGCCAGCGGCTCACGAAACAGGCAGGCCCGGCGTCCCTCGGGGGTTACGGCCAGCACCCGGACGTGCGGATACTCCACGAACAGACGATCCCAATCCGCATCCTGTAGCCCAATCACAACGAGGCTCGGCCGATACGTGCGGATCGCGGCGAGCAGACCGGCGCGCGGGGGACGATCCTTGATGACTTCACAGCCGGACTCGTCCTCGAGGAGTCGCCCGACGATGTCTCCCGTCATTCCGTCGAGGCCTACCAATAGCGCCCGCGCGCGCGCCACGAACCCGTCCTCTCATCCGAGCGGCACAACGTGCGGCGCGCGTGCAGCGCTGCGAATGGATCGTGCGATCTGATTTGGATCTAGACGAAGATCTGGATCTTGACCGCCAGGGCATCAGAGCGCAGGCTGGTGCGGCTTCTCGTTCTCGGAGGCGGTATGCCGGACGCAGTCGTGATATCCAAGACAGAGTTCTACCAGGTCAAGCCGAACACGCCGGTCCTCCTCTCGGTGACGATCGGCGACGACCAGGAGGGCGGAACCGCCGTCACACTGAATGGCCAGTTGGTGGGCTCGGGCGACGACATCAAGAATCTGCGCATCGGCGCAGCGGGTCAGGACCTGCGCAACTCCAGCATCTCCTGCACGACGACGGTGAAAGACGTGAATGAGGCGAGTAACCACACGTCCGTGACCTATGCACTGCGGGAGGGGAAACAGCCTCGCGATTTCACCTACGACGTGACGGTCAGCGAAGCCGGTGGACGGGCGGTGTACCTCGCGATCTTTCTCTTGTCATGAAAGGGATACTGCTGCTGTTGGTCGGCGGGATGATGGCGCCGCTCGCCGCCCAATCGAACGATGCCGGCCCGGCGTTCAACGGGCTCAGAACCCCTGTCTCACCGGCGTTCGTCCTGTTGGGTATCGCACCGACACAGGTCGAGCGTCCCAACACACCGGCGGATCTTGCGCTCAGCGTACTCAATCGCAGCGCGGCATTCACCAGTTTGCCGCGTGATGTTGCGCTCGAGATCAGCCCGTACTGGCTCGTCACACATCCGACACTCACATGGCAGGATGACGCGACCCGAGGCGTAGGGACAAGTCTCGCGCGCACGATGACGATTTCCTTCGCCACGGCCGAGCTGGGCACCAGTACTCGTCCCATTACGGGACTGGCGCTCGGCCTCCGAGCCGCGCCGTTCTCTGGCCGCCTCTCGGACAGTACGAAGGCGCAGCTGCGCAGGTTGGGTGAACGCCTCACCGACGAAAGCAAGCTCCTCAGCGCGCTCATCGCGGATCGTCAGCAGGCGCTCATCCACGCGCTGCGGAGAGAACTGACGACGATCACGACAAAAGAGGATTCGGCCGCGGCACTCGAGCGCTTCAACACGGCCAACGCTCGGATCGCCCGGCTCCAAATGGGCACGCCGGAATTCAAGGCGGCGGTGGACAGTACGGACCGGATGTTTCGCGACTTGGCAGTGATCCGGGAGGGGTTCGTACTCGAGATGGCCGCTGGTGCCGCGATGCAGGCGCCCGGCGGCGCGGCCGACAGCGCGCACCTCGCCCGCTGGGGCGCCTGGGTGACAGCCGGCTATGAAGGTCCGGCGGTGAGTTTCGTATTCGTCAACCGTTTTCTCGCCAGTTCGGTCGACACCGCCTCCGACGCGGTCGATCTAGGCATGCGGTTATTGTATGCCACGGGACGCTACGCCCTCTCCGCCGAGGCCACCTTTCGGACGTTCACCGAGCGCGGCGCGCCGCCCAATCAGTATCGCTTCGCGGCGCTGGTCGATTTCGAGTTACAAAAGGGACTGTGGATCACCGGGACGTTCGGCCGTGACTACAGCGCCGCGACACCGGGCAGCCTGATCGCCCAAATCGGTGTTTCAATCAATGTGGCGGGAGAGCGCATCGCGATTCCCGTACACTAAGGAACCGGCTCTGGAGCCGCGCGACCGCCTGGGCGCGGCGATGGACCTGGAGCTTCTCCAGCAGGTTGTGCACGTGGTTCTTCACGGTTGCGACCTCGATGCCAAGCCGGCGGGCGATGTCTTTGTTCGACAACCCGGACTCGAGCAGCCCCGCGATTTCCCGCTCGCGCGGTGTCAGCGCGGGAGCGCAAACCATGGGTGCGTCGCGTCCCGCAGCCAGCGTGGTGACGCGGCGCAGCAGTGTCGCGGCGGCGCGGGGGGAGCAGAGCAGCTCGCCCCGCCCCACGCATTCGAGGACGGTGACGAGCTCCGCGACGGACGCCCCCCGTGGCACGTAGCCCGCGACTCCCGCCTCGGCGCAGCCAATCACATCCTGCTCGCTGTCGCGCACTCCCACCGCAACAACTTTGACCGAGGGCGCGGCCGTGGCGATCCCGCGCACCGCGGCGAAACTCTGCGGCATCGCAAGATCGATGAGCGCGACATCGACAGAGCGCTCAGCGAGCAGGCGCGTGGCCGTAGACAAGTCGGCGGCCGTGCCAACGACCTCGAGTCGCGGTTCGCTCCCGAGAATGTGCGCGAGGCCTTCTTGGTAGAGTCGGATATCGGCAACAATCAGCAGGCGCGTCACGGACGACACAGCGCTCTCCGCTCAAGGGCACCATAGCGTAGGTGCGCGCGAGCGGATCGACTAGAACAATTTGAGCGATGCAGCCGCGATCGTTATGACACTCTGAGCGGCCGCACCCTGGAGGTCGCGCCGCGATGGTGCGGATGTTGGTGCGGGACTCGCACCTTGATGGGGTGTCGTCTGCGGTCCCACGCGTGTAGTTCTTTCAGGAATTGGCGCAGTACCCACGCCGGCCCCTTGACCTGCACCTCTTCCCACCCGTGCCCCGTGACCTTCTTCACCAGGCGATAGCACGCGCTCGGATGGCGCCGCGAGCGAAATGCCATCCAACACAGTGACACCTGCTCGCGTTCCGCCGCCGCCACCCAGGAGAGCACGGTGACCCACTCCGTGAACCGGTGCAATGGCGGCAGTCCCTCACGGAGCAGCAGCCGCGCGAGCCGAAAGCGATTCTTGAGTCCGAGGATCCGCGCCACGCGTTCGGCGGACCCGATCGGGCCTTTGGACAACAGAATGGCTTCTATGACGGCTCGCGCGTGGAGCGTCATACGGGGACGGGCGGAGCGAATCGCCACCAGCAACCGGTCAAGCATCGGCGTTTCCGGGCTCGCGACGGGGCTGAATCATGAGCCGCGCTCGCATGACCCGCAATGAGGGGGTTACCGGATGCGGTGCTCAAAGTGTCATATCCTACTCGCGCGGTGCGCTGCATGGTGGTAGCCTCTCGCCGATCCGCCAACAATTTGGAGGCGCCATGCGGACTCAAGAGATGCGTCGTACAATTGCCGAGAAGGTTCGGGAAGAGCGGCGCACGCACAAAGCAGCCAAGGGAATCCGCATTTG
>VBHN01000178.1:0-2496 GCA_005881155.1 Chloroflexota bacterium
GGATGATTCGCCGCCACCGGCGCGGCCTGCGGCAGCCGGCCCAGGGCGGCGGCGCCGACCGCGCCGGCCGCCAGCCCGGCCACGGCGCCGAGGGCCGTCCGGCGGGTTACCCGGCCCGGGTCCTCGCCCGCCATCAGGGTCGCGGTCAGCCTGCGCCTGAAGGCCGGGCTCATCCGCGGATAGCCCTCGCGGGCGGCGGCCAGCTCGGCCGCGGTCATGATCGCCTCGCGGTCGCCGGCGTCGCGGTTGGTCGCGCGGAGGCGGCGGCCGCGGAGGAGGTCCTCCACCAGCCGGTCGATTCGAGCCGAAACGTCCTCAAACATCGATTTGCACCTTCGCGGCCGCCCTCAGGGCGCGGAGCTGCATGACCTTCACGCTGCCCGGCGTCGCCTTGAGCTCTGCGGCCACCTCTTTGATCGAGTACCCGCGCAGGAAACGCAGCTCGAGGACGCGGCGGTAGTTATCGGGCAGGCGGGAGAGGATCCGCGTCGCCCGCTCGGCCGCGTCGGGTGACTGGCTGGTGGCCTGGGGCGCGCTGACCAGGCCCTCGTGCAGCTCCTCTTGGGCGATGCCGAACTTGCCCGCCCAGAAGGCCCCGAGAGCGGAGCGGGCGGTGGCGAAAAGGTAGGCGCGGATGGAGGCGCTGCTGGAGCCGGCCCGCAGCCTGGGAATGGCCTTGAGCGCCACGAGCTGGGTCAGGTCTTCGGCGTCGGGCCGGTTGCCGACGCGGCTGAAGATGAAGGCATAGACCATCTCCAGCTCCTCCAGGGCCAGCTGGACCGGGTCGCCGAGCGACGCCGCCGGCAGGTCCAGGATCTCGGCCTGGCGATTCTCTTCTTCTGGCAAGCGCGTCAACTCAAGTACGCGCGCAGGTTACACAGCCGCCCCGGCATGCTTAGCCCGAGATGGACCCCGAGCTGATGCGCCGCCGCGTCGCCGAGGCGCGGGTGGGGCGGCTGGCGACGGTGACGCCGGAGGCAAGACCGCACCTGGTCCCGGTCTGTTTCGTGCTCGCGGAGGACGACCTCTACTGGGCGGTCGATCAGAAGCCGAAGGCGAGCCGGGACCTGGCGCGGCTGCGCAACCTCGCCGTCAACGCCTTGGCCGAGCTGCTGGTCGACAGCTACGAGGAGGACTGGACGCGGCTCTGGTGGGTCCGTGCCGCCTGCACCACCACGGTGCTCGAGTCCGGCCCGGAGGCCGAGCGGGCTCTCGACCTCCTGGCGGCGAAGTATCCCCAGTACCGGGCCCGGCGCCCGGCCGGGCCGGTCGTCAGGATGCGGGTCCTGCGCTGGTCGGGCTGGTCAGGAGAGGGAATCGACCTGTAGGACGGCGATCGGCCCGTGCACGGAGAGGAGGACGCGGTCGAAGCGCCCGCTGGCGGGGTCGATCCTGACCAGGTCGTTGAGATCGCGCACGGCCAGCAGCCAGCGGCCGTCCGGCGTGACCGCGAGGCTGCTCACCAGGCTCTCGGAGTGGTAAGAGCCGCGCAGTTTGAGGGTCGCCGCGTCGATGGCGACGTAGCCGTAGAGCGAGTTTGCGTAGAGGGTCTTGCCGTCCGGCGAGACCGTGGCCGAGCCGGCGCCCTGGTCGAACTCCTTGGCCTGGGCGCTGGTCACGGGCGACCACCAGGCGCCCGCGGCGCTTGGGGGGCTGAACGTCCCGGAGCGAACCTGGCCGCCCCTGAGGTCGATGCGGCTGACGACACCTTCCGCGGCATTGACGGCGAAGAGCGCGTCATGACCGGGACTCAGCGCAAGCGTCCAAAGGCTCTGCCGCTGGGGGTCGAGGGCGCGAGGGCCGGGCACGTCGATGCATTGAATGGGGCCACCGTCGAGGGCGAGCGCGTGGACGAAGGCGCCGTTTCGCCCGTAGTACAGCGAATAGACGGTCGAGTTCACGGCCACGGAGGCGTAGCGCTCACCGTTCATGAGCTCGGTTGCCGAGGCGCCCTTCTCGACCAGGATGTTCGGGTCCATCCTTCCCTGGTCGAGGTCATAGCGGCGCACGCGGTAGTCGAGCGCGGAGGCGTGCTCGATCAGGTACAGCCAGCGGCCGTCCTCGCTGAGCGCGTCAGAGCTGAAGTTGCTGGTCAGCACGACCGACCTGACGGCTCCCTCCAGCCGGCTGGAAACCGAGGCGAAGCGGGTGGCGCCGTTTTCAGAGCCGGCGAGCACGAGATAGCCTCCACTCGGCGACCGGCCGGCGATCTCGCTGTAGTGGTCAGGCAGGCGCAGCTCCGCGGTCAGCGCGCCGGTTGCCGAGTCGAAGCTTCGCAGGTCGGTCCCGTAGACCGCGAACACCTGCTTCCCACTCGGGGAGAGCGTGCCGGCGGGAAGCTTGGCCGCCTTCGGCGCGTCGCTGCCGAGGCGCCGGATCGAATCACTCGTACCGACGAAGACCCGGTACCCGGCCGCGCTGCCGCTGGTTGAGGATCCCGGCGACGGTGCGCTTCCGCTGCACGCGCCGGCGAGGAGCGCGAGAACGGCGATGAGC
>VBHN01000178.1:2564-7327 GCA_005881155.1 Chloroflexota bacterium
TGAGCGCCGCGCCCTCGATCCGGTAGATCACGCCGCCCTGCTCCCAGGCCAGCGTGTTGGTGGCGAGGCGGAGCGTCGCAGTCTGCGGCCGCCCCTGGGAGTCGTCGTAGATGAAGGCGTGGGGGTGGCCGCTCAGCCACCAGCCGCTCTGTCCGTTCACCTTCACCGGTTCGAGCGTGCTGTCGGGCCCGATCAGCTTCTGGAAGGAGTAGTCGGTCAGCGTGCCGCGCAGCTCGGTGACGACCACCTGGCCGCCGGCGGCCTGGTAGACGAGAGCCACCTCGGTGCCGGGCGGCACCTCCGCCACGAAGACCCGCGGCGCGCCCAGGCGGGAGGGCTCGCGGACCGTGAAGCCCGCCCTCGCGCTCGCTTCCGCGAGGGTCGTCTCGGTGCCAAAGGTCGCCGGCGAAGCGGGCGGGATCGGCGGCAGCTTGTGCACCCGCTGAACGCCGACCCCGCGCACGCCCAACCAGCCGGCCACGGTCTCGCGCGCCGGCGCCCAGGCGGCCACGGCAACGACGACCGCCGCCAGCACCAAAGCAGCGGCCAGGGCCAGCCGCTGCCAGTCGGGCCGCGCCGGGCGCAGGCGGGCCGCGACCGCCCGGGCCAGTTGCGGGGTGGGCGGAAAGTCGAGCTCGGCGCCGAGCTCGCGGAGATCCGCCTCCAGCTCAGACACTCGCCGCCAGCCTCTGCCGGAGCCGTGCCAGCGCCCGCGAGAGCCTCGACTTGACGGTGCCTTCCGGGCAGCCCAGGGCCGCGGCCGTCTCCTCGCCCGAGAGCTCCAGGAAGAAGCGGCAGCCGATCACCAGGCGGTCGTCCTCGCCCAGCTCGTTGACCGCCTCCAGCAGCCGGCGCCGGTCCTCGGCCGCGAGCGCGACCGACTCGGGAGATGGGGCCGCATCCCCGAGCCGGGCGTCCGCGGTCGCCCGCGTCAGCAGCCGCAACCGCCGGCCGGCGGCTCGCCGGCGGTTGCGCGCCTCGTTGGCAACGATCTGCAGCAGCCAGGGACGGAAGGGCGCCTCGGGACGAAACCGCCCCAGCGCCGCGTGGGCCTTCAGGAAGGCCTCCTGGCAGACATCCTCGGCGTCGTCCGCGCTGCCCAGCACGAGGTAGGCGGTCCGGAACGCGATCTGCGAATACAGGCGCACCAACTCCTCGTAGGCGCGGACGTCGCCGCGCTGCGCGTGGCTGACAAGCTCCCTCTCGTCCAGTGGACGGCCCTCCACGGAGCGGATGAGAATTCTGACGCCGGTATTACACCCGGTCGGCGGGAGCGGTTCCCCAGCCGGCTAGGCTGACGCGGAGGAGGGGCGGCCCGAGAGGTCCAGCACCTGGAGGCCGCGGCCGCGGAAGTGGTCGCAGCGCCAGCAGAAGACGACGGCGTCGAAGCCGTAGGGCAGGATGCCGGGGACCAGTACCTCGCGCTCCCGCCGGTGGAGTAGCCAGCAAACCAGGTGCTCGATCAAGGCGCGGCCGGAGTTTGCGCCCGAATCGGCGCTAAAGCGAATGCGAAATTGTTAAGGACCGGTTCGGCTTAGGCGCCCAGCAAGGAGGGCGCCGCGAGGTTCTGGTGGAGAAGCCCCTGGACGGCGTCCAGCCAGCTGCTGTCGCCGTTGTCGGCGCGCCAGAGCCAGTACTCGGCGCCCCAGAGCAGGATGGTGCTGAATCCCTGGTGGCGGATCTCCTTGAAGCGCGTGATGATGTCCTC
This sequence comes from Chloroflexota bacterium, assembly GCA_005881155.1. Taxonomy (GTDB): domain Bacteria; phylum Chloroflexota; class Dormibacteria; order Dormibacterales; family Dormibacteraceae; genus CF-105. The sequence continues at coordinate 4,273 of VBHN01000178.1, forward strand.
GGCGACGGTGCTCTTGGGATCGCCGTAGCTGGAGATCGAGGCCTCCCAGGGCTCCGCCTGGGATTCCGTGATCCAGGCCTGCTTTCCCTGTTTGGCCGAGACGCCCCGCCAGTGGCCCGCCTTGGCCGCCCAGTCGGAGCCGGCGTGGCTGACGCCGACCTGGCCGAGGAAGTTGTAGCCGATCTCCGTGTAGACGTCGAGACCGAGGATGTCGCCCTTGGAGAGGACGTTCAGGCTCTGCGCCTCGGCGGTGTCCGACTCGAAGCCGAGCAGCGCCTTGAGGTCGAATCCGGACCGGTTGGAGGTGCGGTCGAAGAGCATGTTGAAGTGTCCGAAGGCGCTGACGATGACCGGGCGCTCGTCGTTGGCCTTGACCGCGCTGACCTCGTCGGCCAGCAGCTCCTTACCGATGAACCAGCGGTGAGGCCCGGCCGGGTTGAGGGGCTCGTTCTCGATCTGCCAGGCGACCAGGAGGGGATTGTCGCGGTAGCGGCTGACGGTCGTGGTGACGAAGTCCAGCGTCTCCGCGCGGAGCGTCGGGTCCTGGCTCACGTCGCCGCCGTCCGCGACCTTGGGCTGGACCCAGTCCGGGATGTAGTACTCGGGCCAGCCCAGGCCCTTCATGCCGACCGAGAGCACCACCGGCTGCCCGCTGGCGCGGGACTCGTTCATCAGCCAGTCGAGCTGGTCGTAGCCCTCGCCGTCGACCTGGCTCCAGTAGGCCGAGAGCCGGATGACCTTGAAACGCATGGCCTCCAGGCGCTTGTAGGCGTCCTTCCAGTCCAGGCCGAGATAGGTGGCGTGAAGTGGGTTGTAGCTGGTCCCGACCTGGACCGGCGCCTGGGTCACCGCCGGCGCCGGCGCCGGCTGCTCCCAGGGGAGGCTGATCGGGGCCGGTATGGGGAGGGCAATCGAGATGATTATGGAAGCCAGCAGCAGCCTTGCGGGCCGCCGGCGCAATGACAGGGACGGGATCCAGGGGATGCGCAAGCGGGCCTCGAGGGTTCACCTTCCCCGGATTTGCCCACAAGCTAACAACAGGTGTGTAAATACTTCCCGCGGCCCCGATGACAGCCCGGTCCTCGGCCGGCGCCGAGGCGGGCGCTTACTCGACCCTCCGCCTCCCCTTATGTGGTACTCTAACTATCACGTTTTGTCGTTCTGGTCGCGGTCACAAATAATCAACTTCAAGGGGTGCGAATGGCAGCCAGGTTGGACGGTTGGAACGGCACGCGGACGTCCGGCGTGGAAGCGGAAAGGGCCCAGGAGAATGGCCCCTTGAGCCGTGAGGCCCGCTTGGCAAGGCTCCAGCGCCGGCGGCGCCTGACCCGGGCGCAGGCGGCACTCGAGGGAGCGGCCTGGGTGGCCGGCGCGGCGGCGGTCACCATCCTCGCCTTCGCCGGCTTGTTCGGTCTGCGGTAGCACTCCCTGCCGCCGGGGAATTAACCTCTCCGGCATCGGCAGCTCGTTGGGGTCGCGCTTGATCGGGACCTGGAGGCTCGTCTCGCGGGAGGACCGCGATGCGGACGGGCAGGCGCGCCCGGACCCGGCACTCGGCTCCGACCCTCTCGGTCTGTTGATCTACGACACCGCCGGAAATTTCGCCGCCCAGTTCATGCGGCGCGAGCGCGGAGAGGAGGCGGGGCCGGCGCCCGCGGGAGGCAGCAACAACACCTCCGCCGTCAACGGCTACGACGCCTATTTCGGCACCTACACGGTGGACGAGGAGGAGGGGACGGTGACCCAGCGCCTGTCCGCGGCTCTCTCGCCTGCGAACGTGGGGATGGTTGTCACCCGCGAGGTGACGGTGACTGGGGACACCCTCGTCATCGAGCTCTCCACCACCCGCGCGGACGGCGAGCCCATCACCCGGACGCTCCGCTGGACCCGAGGCGCCTGACGCGCTCTGTCAGCGAGGCGCCATCCGGAGGGCCCCGTCCAGGCGGATCGTCTCCCCGTTCAGGTACGGGTTCTCGATGATGTGGACGGCCAACGCCGCGTACTCGGACGGTGAGCCCAGCCGGTGCGGGTTGGGCACCGAGGCGGCCAGCTGCTCCTTGATGTCGTCGCGCAGACCCGCCAGCAGCGGCGTGTCCATCAACCCCGGCGCGATCGTGCAGACGCGGATCTGGAGCGAAGCCAGGTCGCGGGCGGTCTGGATCGTCAGCCCATGGATGGCGGCCTTGGAGGCGGTGTAGGCCGCCTGCCCGATCTGGCCCTCGAAGGCGGCGATGGAGGCCGTGTTGACGATGACTCCCCGCTCACCCTCGACCGGTTCGCCCGCGCTCATCCGGTGGGCCGCCTTGGAGAGCACGTTGAAGGTGCCGATCAGGTTCACCTCCAGCACCTTCCTGAACTGGTCGAGCGGGTAGGGGCCGTCCTTGCCCGCGACCCGGCCGGCGCTGCCGATTCCCGCGCAGTTCACCGCCACCCGCAGCGCGCCGAGCTCGGCGGCCACGTCCAGGGCGCGGTTCACGTCCTCCTCGCTGGTCACGTCGGCAGGGGCGAAGCGACCGCCCAGCTCCTCGGCGACCCGCTCCCCATCGGAGCGCGCCAGGTCCACGATGACCAATCGCGCACCTCGGGCGGCGAGCTGTTCCGCGGTGGCCCGGCCGAGGCCGGAGGCGCCGCCGGTGACGAGGGCGACCGATCCTTCGATTCTCATGCCCGGTATTGTCTTTGGCGATGGGGGTGATCCGTCGGGACGACCGGTTGGGCGGCGAGGTCGCCAAGCCCCAGGGCGGCTTCAGCGGTGATGCCGACCAGCGCACGGTTCACTCGCAGACCGAGCCGCGCCCGGTGCGGGTGAGCTTCGTCCGCTTTCAGCCCGGGACGATCACCCACTGGCACAGTCACGGCGGCGGCCAGGTCCTCCACGTGGTAGACGGACAGGGCCGGACCCAGAGCTGGGGCGGCGAGGTCGAGCTGCTCGGGCCGGGCGACACGGTCAGCGCCGCCCCGGGAGAAAAACACTGGCATGGCGCCGTCAAGGGCTCGGAGATGACGCACCTGGCCGTGACGATCGGCGAGGTCAACTGGCAGGAGCCGGTCGACC
>VBHN01000179.1 GCA_005881155.1 Chloroflexota bacterium
ACGCTCACTTCAGGAAACGCTGACAATCTCTCGTCGCAGTCCAAGTTACGAGAGGTGTTGTCCGTATGGCGAGCGCGCGTCCGATCAAGCTTCCACCGCGTCGAACCGGCCTTGCCGCCGTCGTCCGGCGCCAGAGCCTCCCGACCCTCGGCCTGGCCGCTGTCGCGCTCGCCCTGGCGGTGCTGATCGGCCACGACGTCTTCTTCCCGAGCAATGCCAACCTGGCCGCGGCGCTCTCGACCTTCACGGTCGGCACCGGGACGGTCACCAACTCCGTCAGTTCCAGCGGCACCCTGATGCCCGCCCAGCAGATGAACCTGGGCTTCAAAACCGCCGGCAGCCTGACCGAGGTCGACGTGCGCTCCGGCGACCACGTCAGCGCCGGCCAGGTGCTGGCGAAGATCGACACCGCGCAGCTCCAGATCGCGCTCCAGACGGCGCAGGCACAGCTGGCTTCTGCGCAGGCGACGCTTTCCAACACGCTCAGCGGCACCTCGCTGCAGCAGTCGCTTGACTCCCTCAACCAGGCTCGCCAGAGCTACAACGACGCGATCACCCAGGCCAACACGACCAACTCCAACGACCAGTCGACGCTGAACGCCGACCAGGCCACGCTGAACAGCGACCAGGTCGCGCTCAACAACGACGTCCTGGCGCTCCAGAACAGCATCCTTTACCAGACCGACCTCAAGCAGCTGACCATCGACCAGAACAAGCTGCAAACGGACACCAACACCTTCAACAGCGACGGCTGCGCGGCCAAGCCGCTGCCCTACGTGTCTCCTTGTGACACCGACTATTCAGCGGTTCGCACCGACCAGAACAACATCAACTCCCAGAAGCTGCAGATCACCAACGACCAGAACGCGGCCGCGCCCAACTACCTCTCCGACCAGGCCAGGGTCCCCGCCGACCAGGCCCGCGTCAACACCGACAGCAGCAAGCTCAGCACCGACCAATCGGCCGGCTCGCGCAGCATCCAGCAGGCCCAGAACTCGGTCACCAACGCGCAGGACAGCTACAACAACCAGTCCGTCAACCGGCCCGCGACCATCCAGCAGGAGCAGGCGCAGGTCGCCAGCTCCACAGCCCAGGTCGACACCGCCCAGTTGAACCTCGACGCGTCGACCCTGACCGCGCCGGCCGCCGGCGTCATCTCCAGCGTCACGGCCCAGGTCGGCGACAGTGTCGCCGCCACCAACTCCGGCTCCGGCGCCGAGGCGCCCGGCAGCACGGCCCTTCTCCCCTCCTCCGGCAGCGGCACCGCCGCCTCCGGCGGCAGCGCCTTCATGACCCTGCTCAGCGACAAGAGCTACGTGGCGGTCGTCTCCTTCGCGGAGTCGGACGCGGCCAAGATCCTCGCCGGCCAGACCGGCACCGTCACCTTCGACGCCGTCAGCGGCCTCAGCGTCCCCGCCCACGTCCTGGCCGTCGCGGCCTCGGCCACCGTCTCCTCGAACGTCGTCAACTACTACGTCACGCTCGCCCTCGACAGCACCGACAGCCGGCTGAAGCCGGGCCTCACCTCCAACGCGACAGTCATCACGGCGCGCGCGGCCAACGTCCTGGTCGTCCCCAACCGGGCCATCACCAAGCTCGGCAACCTGGCGACGGTCCTGGTGGTGGAGGCGGGTAAGCAGGTGGCGACCCAGGTCACGCTGGGCATCGCCGGAGCCAGCACGACCGAGGTGCTCACCGGCCTCACGGCCGGCCAGAAGGTCGTGCTGCCGACCGCCAAGACCACCGGCACGACCACCACGACCGGCGCCGGGGGCGGCCGCGGCTTCGGCGGCGGCGGTGGCGGCGGCGGTGGCCTCATCACCGGCGGCGGTTAAGTGGACAGTCGGCAGCCCCTGATCTCTCTCAACGGGGTGACCAAGGTCTACCGGATGGGCGAGATCGAGGTCCAGGCGCTGCGCGGCATCGACCTCCAGATCGTCGAGGGCGAGTTCATCGCGATCATGGGCGCCTCCGGCTCGGGCAAGTCGACGCTGATGAACTTGATCGGCTGCCTCGACACGCCCAGCGAGGGCACCTACCTGCTCGAGGACGTCGACGTCGCCGAGCTCGACGACGACTCGCTGGCGATGATCCGCAACCTGCGGATCGGCTTCGTCTTCCAGAGCTTCAATTTGATCCCCCGCTCGACCGCCCTCCACAACGTCGAGATGCCGCTCATCTACGCGGGTGACAGCGCCCAGCGCCTGGAGCGCGCGCTGGCCGCGCTGGACCTGGTCGGCCTCGCCGACCGCGCCCACCACCAGCCCTCCGAGCTGTCGGGCGGCCAGCAGCAGCGGGTGGCCATCGCCCGGGCCCTGATCACCGAGCCGGCGATCCTGCTCGCCGACGAGCCGACCGGCAACCTGGACACCGAGTCCAGTCTCGAGATCATGCGGCTGCTGACCAGACTCAACGAGCAGGGCCGGACGATCGTCCTGATCACCCATGAGGGGGACATCGCCACCTTCGCCTCGCGCGTCGTCCGGCTGCGCGACGGCCTGATCCTCAGCGACGACCGCCAGGTCCCCCGCGAGCCGGCAGGCGCCGAGGCGCCCTCCGAACAGGCGGCCGCCGAGGCCGTCTCGTGAGCGTCGGCGAAGCGCTCCGCCTCGCCTGGCAGGGCCTGCTGGCCAACCGGCTCCGCTCCGGTCTGACCATGCTCGGCATACTGATCGGCGTCGGCGCCGTGATCCTGCTGGTCGCGGTCGGCAACGGCGCCTCGATCAAGGTCCAGAACCAGGTTCAAGCCCTGGGCTCGAACATCGTCTACATCTACCCGAGCTCGACCAAGGCGGGAGGTGTCTCGCAGGGCTTCGGCAGCGGTTCGACCCTGACCCAGGCGGATGTCAACGCGCTCAACGACAGGTCGCAGGCGCCCGACATCGTGACCGCCATCCCGGTCGCCCAGGCCAGCGGCAACATGACCTGGCAGAACCAGAACTGGTTCGCCCAGACCACGGGCTCGACCCAGGACTTTGCCCAGGTCCGGGCCTATGACATCAAGACCGGCGCCATGTTCACGGCCGCTGACGTCACCAGCAGCTCCAAGGTGGTGGTGGTCGGCCAGACGGTCGTCGACAACCTCTTCCAGGGCCAGGACCCGGTCGGCCAGCAGATCAAGATCAACCGGGTCACCTTCACCGTCGTCGGCACCTTCGCCTCGAAGGGGTCGGCCGCGCTCGGCAACCAGGACAACGTGGCGGTGGTGCCGATCACCACTGCCTGGAACTACCTGACCGGCGGCCGCGGCAAGAACATCAGCCAGATCGTCATCCAGGCCACCAGCGCGGACACGGTCAAGGCAGCCCAGACCGAGGCCACCAACATCCTGCTCAACCTGCACCAGGTCGCCGACCCGACCAACCCCGACTTCACCAGCCAGAGCCAGCAGGACATCCTCAACGCGACCAGCCAGATCACCGGCACGCTGACCGTCCTGCTGGGCGCGATCGCCGCCATCTCGCTGGTGGTCGGCGGCATCGGGATCATGAACATCATGCTGGTGACGGTCACCGAGCGGACCCGGGAGATCGGGATCCGCAAGGCGATCGGCGCCCGGCGCCGCGACATCCTGCTCCAGTTCCTGATCGAGTCGATGGTGCTCTCGGGCCTGGGCGGGCTGCTCGGCATCGCGAGCGGCTGGCTGATCGCGACCCAGATCACCTCCATCAAGATCGGCAGCCTGGCGTCCCTGCCGCAGCCGGTCGTCTCCATCCCCTCCGTCCTGCTCGCCTTCGGCGTCTCGGTCGGGATCGGGCTTTTCTTCGGCATCTACCCCGCCAACCGGGCGGCGGGGCTCCATCCAATCGAGGCTTTGAGGTACGAGTAAATGTCCAACCTGACCGCGGCCCTGGTCGTCGTGATCGCCCTCCTGGGCGGCTTCTACGGAGGCTTCCGCTACGAGAGTGGCAAGATCCCTGCGAGTGCCGCCTCCGCCAGCACGACCGGCACGACCGGCACGACCGCCACCGGGGCGACCGGGACCGGCCGCGGTGCCCAGGGTGGGGCAAATGGCGGCGGCGCCAATGGCGGCGCCTTTGGCGGTGGCTTCGCCGGTCGCGGCGGTGCGGGGACGATCACCAACCTGACCTCGAGCGGGTTCACCCTCCACAGCGCGAACGGGACCGACGTCAAGGTCACCCTCGCCTCCGGCGCGACAGTGAGGAAGACCGTGGACGGGGCGCTCTCCGACCTGCAGAACAACCTGACTGTGACCGTGACTGGCCAGCGGGACGCCAGCGGAAACATCACCGCGACGGCGATCACGATCGTGCCGGCTGCCGCGAACCCGACCGCGTCCGGCGGCTAGGCGGGCCGCACCGGTGGCCTGAGTGGAGCGGGGGCTCTGGGCGCTGGTGGCGCTGGTCCTGGGCCTGGGCGGCTGGTACATGCTCCTGCTCGGGCTGGGAGGCTGGCTGGGCTACCTCGTCATCGGCATGGGCATCGGAATCGGCTGCTCGGTGCTGGGCAGCCTGGCCCACGATGCGCTGGCGGGCCCGACGCATCCCCGT
>VBHN01000046.1 GCA_005881155.1 Chloroflexota bacterium
CTCGCCGAGCTCGCGCCCAAGCTGCTGCTGGAGGGCGAGCTCCCTGGCGCTCTCGGCCAGCCCCTCGGCGGCGTCGAGCTCGCGCCGGCTCCAGCTCACCAGGCCACGGGCCAGGAGTGCCTGCGCCTGCTCGGCCGCGCTCGGGGGCTGGGACGAGTCGCCGGCAATGGCCTCTTCAAAGACGGCCATGGTTGCCGGCTCCGGGGCGACACCGAGGTCGACCCGGAGGATCTCCCGCAGGCGCTGGAAGACGCGGATCGCCGCCCGCCGCTCGCTGTGCTCGAGGTGGCTGCGCATCAGCTGCCGGCAGGCTTCTTCGTCGGACGGCTCCACTTCCAGGACCTGGGTCCAGGCGCCGGCTGCCCGGAGCACCTCCAGCCTCAGCTGCCGGAGGCGTTCGCGGTGGGACTCCGCCCAATCGGCATAGCGTCCCTCGGGCAGCAGCTCGCCCCCGAAGAGGTCCGCTGAGGCCTCCAGGCCGGTCCCGGCGGCGAGGGCTTTGCGGAATGAGGACTCGGCGAGCTCGGCGTCGACGCGGAGCTCGGCCGCCGGCCAGAGGACGAGCTGCTCCCCATCCGCCACGACCGTGTCCTTCCCTCCGAGGGCGCGCCGGGCGTAATGCGTTGCTTTGCGCAGGTTGGAGGCTCCGGCCCCTGGTGACAGGCCGGGCCAAAGCCTGTCGATAACCTCCTCGCGGTGCAGGCGATGCCCGGGGGCCAGCGCGAGGAGCTGGACCAGCTCGGCCCCGCGACGGTGGCGCCACGCCAGAGTCGGTACGAGGTGCCCGTCGACCTCGACCCGAAACCCGCCCAGAAGTTGCACCGTGCAGGTCGGGCGCATCGGCATACGGACGATAGCGCGAGCGGGGAACGCTCGGGGAACGGGGGCTCCGGAGACTTCTGGGCAGACAGCCGGCGCTCTGCCGGCGAGGAGTCACAAAGGAGGTCTGAGAACGCCATGGCCATCTCGACGAGCAAACAGGTGTTGGTGGAAACCGACTGGGTGGAGGCCAACCTGGGCCGGCCCGGACTGGTGCTGCTGGACGTCGACGAGGACACCGAGGCGTACGGCCGCGGTCACCTGCCCGGCGCCCTCGGGATCCACTGGAAGAACGACCTCCAGGACCCCGTCCGGCGCGACTTCATAGGGCCCGGGGCGTTCGCTGCGCTGATGGACCGGCTGGGCATCGGCAACGACACCCTCGTCGTGCTCTACGGCGGGAACAACAACTGGTTCGCGGCCTACGCCTACTGGTACTTCCGGTACTACGGCCACGAGCAGGTGAGGCTGATGGACGGCGGACGCAAGAAGTGGGAGCTGGAAAAGCGCAGCCTGACCGTCGAGCCTTCCGCCACGGTGTCCGGAACCGGCTACCGCGTGGGGACGCCGGCGGACAGCATCCGCGCGCTGCGCAGGTTCGTCGAGGAGAAGGTGGTCGGAAGCTCCGACTTCACGCTCGTCGACGTGCGCTCGCCCGAGGAATACCGCGGCGAGGTGCTCGCGCCGCAGCATCTGCCCCAGGAGCAGGCCCAGCGGCCGGGTCACATCCCAGGCGCCCGAAGCATCCCCTGGGCAAAGGCCGTCAATCCCGAGACCGGCGCCTTTCTCGGCCTACCCGAGCTCCGTGCCCTATACGAGGGCCAGGGCGTCACGCCCGACCGGGAGGTCGTCGCCTACTGCCGGATCGGCGAGCGCAGCGCGCACACCTGGTTCGTGCTCCACGAACTGCTCGGTTACCCGCGTGCGCGCAACTACGACGGTTCCTGGACCGAATGGGGCTCGCTCGTGGGGGCACCGATCGAGCTCGGAGCGACGTCGTGAGCGAGGAATTCGCCTCCGGCAACTGGTGCGTGAGTCCGGGGCGGGAAGAGGAGTTCGTGGCGCGCTGGACCGAGTTCCTGGAGTGGACGCGCGACTCCGCGCCGGGCCTGACCGCTGCCCGCTTGATCCACGATGCGGACGATCCGCGGCATTTCATCTCCTTCGCAACCTGGGAGAGCCGGGAGGCGTTGCTGCGCTGGCGCGCCCTACCGGCCTTCACGGAGCACCTGAAGGCCTGCACCGCCCTCTGCGACGACTTCCGCGGGTCCAACTACTCGCTGGCCGCGACGGTCTAGGCCCGTTGAAAGGCCGCGGTCAAAGGAGACGCCGCAGGCCGAGTCGGGGGCCGCCTTTAAGCGGCCCCCTGAACTCGGCTAGTCGTCCTGGTGCGGGAGGGTGATCTTCACGACCTTGCCGCCCGGCTTGCCGCCGGCCAGGCAGGGGTTGAAAGGTCCGCCGCCCTGGAACGAGCCGTCCGCCGGGCAGATCGCCCCAGCCGTGACGTAGAGGTTGCCGTCCGGGCCGATGGTCGGCATGTACGGCAGGATCAGGATCGGGTTGTCGACGCTGCTCGCCAGCACCGAGCCCTTGCCGGACTCCGAGTTGTACTTCACCACGTTCCCAAAGAAGAAGGACTGTGAGGCGAAGGGGATGCCGGGCCCGAACATGTTCACCAGGTAGAGGTTGCCCCGGCTGTCCGCGGTGCAGCCGGTGACGTGGGTCAGCAGGCCGTTGCCCGCGCTGTCCTTGGGCACGACCTGGGTGACGCCGCCATCGTCCACGCGGTAGAGATGCCCTGCGAGGGTACCCACCCAGATCGCCTCGTCACTTCGCGTCACGCAGGTGGGGACGTCGTCGCTCGGGAAGTTGTCAGGGTTCGGGTCCCTCCAGGCGAAGTACTGGAGGACGCTGACGTCGCCTTCCCTGTTTACGAAGCTCAGGGTGTTGGCACCGGAGTCCGCGACTAGCCAACCGTGATCGGTGGCCAGGACGCCGTTCGGGTTGGCGTCGTGCTCCTGGGTGCCGGGGCTGTAGACGCCCGGCGTCGGCTGGGTGAACTGGAGCGTGTAGTTGAAGTCGGACTCGCCGACCGACGCGACGGACTTGAACTTGCCGTTGTTCGGGTTGATGGAGAGGAGGTGGCCCGACTGCTTCTCCGCTAGGGGATTCCCGAAGCCCTCCTGGGGCGTCGAGCCGAGGATGGCGTACAGCCGGCCGTCTCGAACCGAGAGCCCGCTCGCGCCGAGGACGCCTTCGGGACCGGCCGAGACGGAGAAGAGTCCCGTCACAAACGGGTCGGGCACGCCCGGGTTGGACTTGCTCACCCAGGAGATCTGCGACGAGTTGCCGATGCAGAACGGGAACGGAGGACCGTTCGGAATGAAGTGGCAATCCGTGCCACCGTGGCCCGCCTCTGCCACCGCCAGGCGGTCATGGTAGAAAGCGATGCCCCGTGGGCTGTCGAGGCCCCAGGACACCAGGCTGACCGGTGCCGCGGCGGCCGCCTGGCTTGGTAATAGAGCTCCCGCGGCAATCACCAGCAGGCCGAACAGGAATCGCTTTTTCAAGCGCATGCGAATACCCCCCTTAGCAATGCCCGCGGCAAGAATGCCCGGGACCGCGCGAATCGTGTTCCGGACCGCGGCCGCTGTCAAGCGCGGCCGGTCAGGATCGCCTCCAAGCGCGCGGCGGCGTGCTCCCAGGTCCACCGGTCCAGGACCTGCTCCCGTCCCGCCCGGCCCAGCCTTCGTGCCAGATGCGGGTCGGAGCAGAGCCGCCCGACTGCCTCCGCCAGGGCCGCCGGCTCGGGATCGGTCAGGAAACCGTTCACGCCGTCCTCGACCGAGTCCCGGTAGCCGGCCTCGCGGATGGCGACCACCGGCGTCGCACAAGCCAGTGACTCGATCGCGGTCAGGCCGAAGGGTTCCAGGCGGGCCGCGCAGACCGTTGCCAGGGCTCGCTGGTAGCACCTCGCCAACTCCGCCTCCCCCAGGCCGGCCTCGATCTCCAGGGTGACCCCGCGCGCCGCGGCCAGCTCGGCCAGGTCGCTTCGCTCGCCCCGCCCCAGGACCACCCGCAGCGCCGGGCGGGACGCGGCGGGGAGCAGGGCGAGGGCCTCGATGACCTGGTCGTGGCCCTTAGCCGCCGCCGGTGAGCCCACTGAGAGGACTTCCGCGCGCGCCACCTGATCGGAGGCCGGCTGGAACCGGTCGGCGTCCACGCCCAGGTGGACGACCAGCGCCTCGCGCTGGTAGGCGGCCCAGGCCCGCTCCCGGCTGTAGACCGAGTTGACCGCGATCACGGTCGCGTGCGCGACGCTGGCCCGGTCCTCCTGGATCAATCGTGGGCTCACCAGGCGGTCCTCAACCAGCCGCGCCAGGCCGATCGGAAAGGGCGAGCTCGCCAGCCGCCGGCGGTGCCGGTCCAGGATCGCCCGTTCGGTCGCGAAGCGAGGCGGCTCCTGGCAGTAGTAGACGGTCCGGAGGCCGTCCAACCAGCGCAGGGCATAGGGGGCTTGCGTCATCCCATCCGGGTGCAGCAGGACGGCGTCGTAGCCGCCCGCCCGGATCTGCGCCGCCAGCCGGCGGTGGGCTCGCCGGAGCGCCCCGAAGGCGGTCAGCGAACGAGGCCCGAGGCGGCCGGCGCTCAGGCGCGCGTCAAGCAGGCCGAGGGCCGGTCGGTAGGACTCGACCCGGACCGAACCAATCAGCGGGGCGAGGTCGAAGGGGCCCTTCTCGGCGTAGGTGCTGAGCCGGAAGAGGTCGAGGGTGTGGCCGCGCTGCAGCAACTGGCGGCCGAGCTCGAAGGAGGCCCGCAGCGCGCCGCCGGGCGGCAGGTTCTCGTAGACGGCGATCCGCATCTGATTTCAGCCGAATCGCTTCAGGCCTGGCGGCGTTGGGGACGCGCGCCCGTCCAGGGGTCGTAGTCGACCTCCAGCGCTTCCTGGGTGGGACGCTCCTCTTCGGGCACCCGGCTCAGGTGGACCCGGATCCGGGTCCAGAGCGAGCTTCGCCCGCGCATCGAGTCGATCAGCACGTCGGCGGGCGCGAGGTGCTCCCAGACCTTCGGGTGCCGCGCCCGCCAGCGCTCAAGTCCGGCTCGGGCCTCGGCCTCGTTCTTGGCCCGCGCGATCTCGATCAGAGGGACCGAGGTGCGGCGGCGCCCGGTCGGCCCGACGGCCTTTCCCGGAGCGGGTGGGGGCACGCTTCCCGCGCGCCGCTTGGAGGGCTGGACGCGTGGCGCCTCGCCCTCCTGCTTGGCGTAGTGCGGCGGCCAGGGGGCGTCGGGAAGCCCGGCGGCCTCCTGCTCGCCGGCCAGCTGGAGCAGCGACTCGATCGACCCGGGCGAGCCATTCATCCCCTCCGCCGGATCACCGACGGACGCGAAGCGGCCGGGGACGGTGTCGATGGTGAACCGCTCCGGCTCGCTGCCGGCCACCTCGTCCCAGTGCAGGGGCGTCGAGACACGGGCATCGGCGGTCGGGCGGATGGAGTAGGCCGAGGCGATGGTCCGATCCTTCGCGTTCTGGTTGTAGTCGAGGAAGACCCCGTGCCGCTCCTCCTTCCACCACTTGGAGGTGGCGATCTCGGGAGCCCTTCGCTCCACCTCCCGCGCGAAGGCGACCGCGGCCCGGCGCACCTCGGGGTAGGTCCAGCGCCGCTCGATCCGGCAGTAGATGTGGAAGCCCCTCGAGCCGGAGGTCTTCGGCCAGCCCGTGAGGCCGTGGTCTTCCAGCACCTGCCTTGCGACCAGGGCAACCTCGCGGACCTGGGACCAGGGGATGGCCGGCATCGGGTCGAGGTCGATCCGGAGCTCGTCGGGGTGGTCGAGGTCGTCCGCCCGCACCGGGTGCGGGTTGAGGTCGATGCAGCCCAGATTGACGACCCAGAGCAGCTGTGCAGGGTCCCGGACCACGATCTCCTCGGCGGTGCGGCCGGAGGGGAAGCTCAGCTCGACGGTCTCGATCCATTCCGGCCGCGACTTGGGCGCGCGCTTCTGAAAGAAGGCCTCGCCGCCGGCGCCCTCGACGAAGCGCTTGAGCGCCATCGGCCGCCCGTCGACCCCGCGAACCGCGCCCTCGGCGACGGCCGCGTAGTAGTTGACGAGCTGGAGCTTGGTGTGCCCGGTCTTGGGAAAGAAGACCTTGCCCGGGTTGGTGATGATGACCTCGCGGCCCCCGACCTCCAGGACCTCGACCTCGTCCGGCATGCGAACGACAGTAACAGTGAACGCGCTACCTTCTGAGGCGAGGTGGCGACCGCCGAGACCGAGGCGCTGTTGGGGATGATGCCCTTCGCCCGGGTGCTCGGGGTCGAGCAGGTCAGCGCCACCCCGCAGGAGGTCGTCGGCCGCGTCAGCTGGCATCCCGAGCTCTGCACCAGTTTCGGCGTGCTCCACGGCGGCGTCCTGATGGCGCTGGCCGACTCCATCGGCGCCTACTGTGCCGTGCTCAACCTGCCCGAAGGCGCCGGCACCAGCACCATCGAGTCCAAGACCAACTTCCTGCGCGCCGTCCGCTCCGGTTACGTCGAGGCCCGAGCCCGGCCGCTGCACGTCGGCCGGACGACGATCGTCGTCGACACCGAGCTTCGCGACGACCAGGGCAAGCTGGTCGCGCGCGTGACCCAGACCCAGGCGGTGCTCGCCGCCAAGCCCGCGTGAGCGGCCTCGTCTTCGCGGCCATCGCGCCACACGGAACCTCGGCGGTGCCCGGCGCCACCGGGGCCGAGGAGGATGCGCGCGGCGTCACCACCCAGGCGTCGATGGCGGAGCTCGAGCGCCGCTTCCGGGCCGCCGGTCCGCAGTCGGTGATCGTGCTCACACCCCACAACGTGCACGTGGAAGGGGCCATGGCCGTGGTCACCGCGGGCGGGCTCGCCGGCGACCTCGCCCAATGGGACGCGCCCGGCATCGCGCTCAAGGCGCCGGTCGACCGGGAGCTCGCCGACGGCGTGAAGGCCGGCATTCGGGCCGCCGGAATCCCCGTGGTCGGCATCAGCTTCGGCGGCAACAACCCGCATGAGGCCGTCCACCCGATGGACTGGGCGGTGCTGATCCCGCTCCTCTTCATGGGCGGCCGGACCGACCCGCAGACGCCGGTGGTGGTGGTCTCGCCGGCGCGCGACCTGACTCCCGAGGCCCACGTGGAGGCCGGCAAGGCGATCGCGGAGGCGGCGGCCGCCAGCGGCAAGCGCGTGGCGCTGGTCGCCAGCTGCGACCACGGGCACGGCCACCTGAAGGACGGCCCCTACGGCTTTCGCGAGGAGTCGAAGATCTTCGACGACCGGGTCGTCGAGGTGCTCAAGGCCGACCGGCTGGCGGAGCTGGTGCAGTTCGACCCGGAGCTGGTCCAGGCGGCGGCCGCCGACAGCTGGTGGCAGATGCTGATGCTCTCCGGCGCCCTCGGCAGCGGCTGGAAGGGCGAGTTCCTCTCCTACGAGCACCCGACCTACTACGGGATGATCTGCGCCGCCTACGCGCCGGCCGAGGCCGCTACGCGCTGGGGAGGATGACGACCTTGCCGGTGCTCCGGCCCTCGGCCACGGTCGCCAGGGCCTCCGGCGCCTCTGCGAACGGTCGGCGCGCAGAGATGTGCGGCTTGATCCGCCCCGACAGGTAGAGCCGGAACAGCTCCTTGGTCGCTTCGGCGACCAGCTCCGGCGCCTTCTGGTTGTAGAGGCCCCAGTGCAGGCCGACGATCGAGTAGTTCTTGACCAGCGCGTGGTTGACGGCCGCGGTCGGGATCCGGCCCGAGGTGAAGCCGACCACCACCAGCCGGCCCTCGAAGGCGATGCACTTCGTCGAGCGGTCGTAGACGTCGCCGCCGACCGGGTCGTAGACGACGTCGGCGCCGGCTCCGGAGGTGAATTCCTTGACCGCCTGGACGAAGTCGCCGTCCTTGTAGTTGACCGCCAGGTCGGCGCCCAGCTGGCGGCAGAGCTCGACCTTCGGCTCCGAGCCGGCGGTGGCCACGACCCGCGCGCCGGCCGCCTTGCCCAGCTGGATGGCGGCGCTGCCGACGCCGCCCGCCCCGGCATGGACGAGCAGAACCTCGCCCGGCTGCAGGTGCGCGCGCCGGTGGAGGCCGAAATAGCCGGTCTGGTAGGTGAGCATCAGGGCCGAGGCGTCCTCGTAGCCCATCTGCTCCGGGATCGGCACCACCGTCGCCGGGCTGGCGTCGGCCAGCTCCGCGAAGCCGCCCCCCGTCAGCCCGCCCGTCTGGAGCAGGGCCAGGACCCGGTCGCCCTCCTTGACGTGGGCGCCCGCGGGCGCCGACTGCACACGGCCGCCGACTCGATCTTCACCCGCACCTTGTCGGCGGGCGGCGGGCCTTCCTCGACCTCCTCCAGGACCATCGAGTCGGGCTTGCCCAGCTGCCGGACCACCCACGCCCTCATCCCAGGGCCAACCTTAGCTAGGTTTGGGAGTCATCGAAAGCACCGCGCCGCCCCGCCTCCGCCTCTGCACCTGGAACCTCCACCTGGGCCTTCGGCTGGCCAGCGTGCTGGAGTCGATCGAGCGCGAGGAGGACTTCAACGACCTCGACCTGGTCGCGCTCCAGGAGGCCTCCGAGCAGGACGGGCGCGAGGACGCGAGGGCGATCGCCGACCAGCTCGGCCGTGACTATCGACACCTCCAGGTCAAGGCCCACCTGCTCCGGGGGAGGGTGCAGGCCAACGCCCTGGTCTGGAACTCGAAGCGGGTGCAGATCCTGAGCGAGGACGTGCTCAAGCTGCCGCGGCTGGTGGAGAGCGATCTCTCCCGGACGGAGCGGACGCTGCTCCGCGTCATGCCCCGCCAGCAGCGGACCTGCCTGGTCTTCGACTGCCTGGTGGCGGGCCTCGGCATCCGGGTCTACGTCGCTCACCTGGACGTCATGGGCTACCAGCACAAGCTGGCCCAGTTCCGGCGCATCCTCTCCGACTCGGCGACCCGCGACCCGGCCGCAATGACCATCCTGGCCGGCGACCTGAACACCTTCAAGATGGCCACCCGGCCGCGCTGGACGAGGCTCCGGGCAGCGGCCGCAGAGGCCGGTTTCGAGGACCTGACCAGCGACATCAGGTGGACGCATTCGATGCGCCGCGTCCGGGTCCGCCAGAAGCTGGATGCGATCTTCGTAAGCTGCGAGCGGCCGCTCCGGTACCAGTCCTGGAGCGTCGACCTGCCCGGCTCGGACCACATCCCGGTCTTCGCCGAGATCCTTGGCTTTGCCGACTGAAGGCAAAGGGGGGCAGGCCCCCCTTTCGGGGTAAACCCGGCCTACGCGCCACCTGCGGAAGGGAAAAAGAAGGCCGCGGACTCGAGTTCCACGGCCTTCAAAGGGAAGAGGGAGCTTGAGTTAGTCGCCGCCCCCGTCACCGCCGCCGCCGCCGCCGTGCTCGTGGTCGGCGCCGTTGTCACTCTCGTGATCGGGGTTCGCGGTGGTCGTGGGCGCTGGGGCCTTGGCGTCGGCCTCGTTCTGGTCGTTCTGCTCGTTGTCGTTGGCGTCCTCGCCCACTTCCGGGCTCTCGGACGGCTCCGGGGATGGGCTCGCCTCGGGCGTGTCGGTCGGCTCGGGGCTCTCGGACGGCTCCGGGCTCGGGGACGCCTCAGGACTCTCCGAAGGCTCCGGCGACTCCGACGCCGAGAGGGCATGCCGGGCGGCGCTCACGCCGCTCGAGGCAGCGCCGGGCGTGGTCGCCGACAGCAGCTGGAGGCCGCTCCCGCCGCTGGCGACGAGGATGGCGCCCGCGCCGAGGGCCGCCGCGATCAGGTACTTGTAGCTTGATCTCAACATCTGGTTCCTTTCAGCTCCTCCTGTTGACGGGGGGACTTATTGACAACGCCCGAGCCGGCGAAAGTCGGCAGGGGTCGGTTTTCAGTTCTCGGGATGAGGCGAGGCCGTCGGTGCCGGCGAGGCCCCGCCATGCTGCTCGGAGCCGTCTCCGTCGCCGGAGTGGTCTTCGGAGCCGGAGGGCGACGAGCTCTCCTTGGGCTCAGGAGTCCGCGTGTCCGGCTTCTCGGTGGGCTTCGGCGTTTCCTTGGCCCCCTTCCCGGCCGCCTTCGGCTGGGGCGTGCCTCCCTGTTCCTGGCCCGGTGTCGCGGTCGGGGTCGAGGTGGGGGTCGGGGCGGGCTCGGGTCGGAGGTCGACCAGGGTCGACACCACCTTCATCTGCCAGACCCTCGGGTTGGCCGAGCCGGTCGAGGTCGAGAGGACGATGACCGCCGCGATGGCGCCGGCGGCGAAGGCCGTCCCGACCCGCAACCAGGCCGACCTCGAGCGCCGGGCGCGGATCGCCCTCGCCTGCCGGTAGCGAGCCTGCACGGGCGTGGGCGCGGCCGGGCGCGGGCTCTCGAGCGCCCGTCGCAGCCGATCCTCGAACCCGTCCTCAGGCATCGCCGACCTCAGAGCTCACATACGAATCAACGTCCGCCGGGCCCGAAGTCGGAAGGGAGCCCCAATCCGGGCCCAATTCGGTCCTCAACTTGAGGCGGGCCCGGGCCAGCCGGGAGCCGATGGTCCGCTCCGAGATCCCGAGCACGTAGCCGAGCTCGCGGTTGCTGTAGCCGTGGTAATGGCGGAGGACCATGGCGGTCGCCAGGTCGGGAGGAAGCTTGCGCAGCGCTGCCACCAGGTCCGCGCCCTCGACGACCTCGACCGGGTCCGGCTCCGGCTTGGGACGCCCCAGCCGCCGCACCACCTCGCCCGCCTCTCGCAGGCGCTCCCGGCGACGGTGGGAGTGGGCGAGGTTGAGCGCGATCCGGTGCAGCCACGCTTCCGCCGGGGCGTCCGGTCGCCACTTCGGCCAGGCCAGGAAGGCCTTGAGGAAGCATTCCTGCACGCAGTCCTCGGCCGCAGCGGCATCGCCGAGCACTCCGAACAGGGTCCGGAAGAGTCTCGGGTAGCTCTCGCGGTAGAGCCGGTCGAAGTCGTCCAGGTTCCCTGGCCGATAGGGCTCTTCGGTCATGGGTGGCAGGGTCGGCTGCAGTGCGTGACCCGGCGCAGTCTAGAACGCCCCCGGGTTACTCTCCGGTCGTGCCGGTGTAGCTCAGCCTGGCAGAGCAGCGGCCTTTTAAGCCGAGGGTCCAGGGTTCGAATCCCTGCGCCGGCACCAAACACCCCTTTCCCCAAAAATTAGGGGAGCCGCGGCTGGGAAAGCCGCGGCTCACGAGGGGGGAAGTGCGAAGTGAGGTTCATCTAACAACCCGGCGAGGCGGACCGGGGCGCCCGCGGGCGGTCGAAGCGCCGCCGTTTCGGACTCGGATCGGCGACGGGCCCCGGCTGGACTTGACCACAGCCGAGGGCGTACATAATTGCGGCGTGATGGCTGCCGGCACCCTGCACATCCTGCTGGTCGAAGACGACCCGGCGGTGGCCGGCATGTACAAGCTCAAGCTGGAGATGGACGGCTACAAGGTCACCGTCGCCGGCGATGGGGAGGAGGGCCTCCGGGTCGCCCGGGAGCAGAAGCCGCAGCTGATCTTCCTGGACGTCCGCCTGCCGAAGATGGACGGGATGACCGTGTTGGAGGCGATGCGAGGCGACGACCGCACCCGCCATATCCCGGTCCTGATCCTCTCCAACTACGGCGAGCCGCCCCTGATCGAGCGCGGCCTCCGCCTGGGCGCCCGGGAGTACCTGCTGAAGAGCGAGACCACGCCTTCGGGCGTCGCGGCCCGCGCCCGGACCTACACCGGCAGGGGCGCGGTCCAGGACGGCAAGCCCGGGCGAGGCAAAACCGAACCTGCCGAGACCGAGCCGACCAAGACCTAGCTAGTCGATCTCGAGCAGGTAGATCGGCGTCGGCAGGCTGGCCCCCTTCAGCACCACCGGCTCCTGCTCGGTGGCGGTGACGTCGGCGGCGACCTGCTTGAATGTGCTCTCGGAGAGGAAGGCGCCCGCCGGCCGGCGCTTGGAGAGGTAGGCCGCGTTGTTGACCGGGACCCCGATCAGCGTGTACTCCAGCCGCCGCTCGGAGCCGATGTTGCCGCCGACCACGTAGCCGCTGTCGAGCCCGATGCCGACGCTGATGGGCGGCGCGCCGACTGCCGCTCGCGGGATGTTGATCTGGCGGATCGTGCGCAGCATGTCGCTGGCCGCCCGGACGGCGCGCTGGGCCGAGTCCTCGACCGGGACCGGCGCGCCGAAGACGACCAGCAGGCCGTCGCCCTGGAACTTGTCGATGTTGCCGCCGTGGGCGAGCACGATGTCGACCATCTGCCGGAAGTAGTCGTTGAGGAGTGCGACCAGGTCCTCGGCCTCCATCGCCTGGGAGAGCGTGGAGAAGCCGGCGATGTCGGAGGCGAGCATGGTGACCTTGAGCCGCTCCCCGGCCAGGAAGTCTCCCTTGGGGTCGCCCAGCACCCGCTCCATGACCTGCTTGTTGACGTAGCGCTCGAAGGTCTTCCGGAGCTTCTCGGAATGGTCGTAGCTCTCCTTCAGCGAGGAGAAGAGGCGGGCGTTGTCGATGGCGATCGCGGCCTGGTGGGCGATCACCTGGAGGAACTCCTTGTCCTCGTCCTTGAAGATCCCGGACTTGTAGGGGTTGTCGACGTAGATGGCGCCGATGCACTCGCCCCGGACCAAGAGTGGCACCGCGATGATCGAGCGCAGGTTTCGGAGGATTACCGACTGGTTCCCCTTGAAGCGCTCGTCGGCGAGGGCGTCGGTGGTCAACAGGGGCGTCTTGCTGGCGATGCACTGCTCGACGAAGCTGTGGGAACCGGTGAACTCGCCCTGGTCGGGATGGGTGCCGGTCTGGTTGCGGGCCATTCGGACCCGCAGGATGCCCTCCTCGACCAGCACCACGAAGCCGCGGGACGCGTTCATCAGGTCGATGACCTTGTCCATCAAGCGGCGCAGGACCTCGTCGAGGTTGAGGGTCGAGGTGAGGTCGGCCGCGACCTCGTAGAGGAGCCGATCGCGGCTCAGCATGGGATCGGAGGTGGCCATCTGAAGCCGGACGAGTCTAACAGCGCGATTGGCGGTTTCCACGCTCTGGAGGCCCTCGTTTCGGGGCATAAACTTCTCTGCCGGTGACCCAGACCCCAGCCCTTCGACCCGACCTGTCCGCCGTTCTCGCTGCGCTCAACCCACAGCAGCGGGAGGCGGTCGAGCACACCGACGGACCGCTCCTGATCTTTGCCGGCGCCGGCTCCGGGAAGACCCGTGTGCTGACCACGCGGATCGCCTACCTGATCTCCCAGCGCAAGGCCTGGCCGGAGCGGATCCTGGCCGTCACCTTCACCAACAAGGCCGCCCGCGAGATGCGGGAACGGGTCGGCCAGCTGGTCGGGGAGGACGTCGCCAAGGACATGTGGGTGGGGACCTTCCACCACACCTGCGTCCGGATCCTGCGCCGGGAGGCGCCGCGGCTGGGCCTGGAGCGGAGCTTCACGATCTTCGACGACGACGACACCCGCGCCTCGCTGCGGCGGGTGCTGGACGGGCTGGGGCTGGACCAGAAGCGCTACCCGCCGTCCCTTATCGCAAACGCCATCTCCAACGCCAAGAACGAGCTGCAGGGGCCGGAGGGGATCCCCAATCGCAACTACTTCGACGAGGTCGTCCGGCGCTGCTACGTCGAGTACGAGGCGCTGCTGCGGCGCTCCGGGGGCCTCGACTTCGACGACCTGATCCTGTCGGTGGTCAAGCTCCTGCAGGAGCAGGAGGACGCCCGCGGTTACTGGCAGGACCGCTTCCGCTACGTACTGGTCGACGAGTACCAGGACACCAACCGTGCGCAGTACGTGCTCGTCAACCTGGTCGCCGCCGAGCATCGGAACCTGGCCGTCGTCGGCGACGACGACCAGTCCATCTACGGCTGGCGGGGCGCGGACGTGCGCAACATCCTCGACTTCCAGAAGGACTACCCGGACGCGACGGTGGTCCGCCTGGAACAGAACTACCGGTCCTCCCAGGCGATCCTGGACGCGGCCCACCAGGTCATCCAGCACAACCCTGAGCGCGCCCCGAAGAAGCTCTGGACCGACCGCAAGGGCGGCGAGAAGGTGATCGCGGTTCAGACCTACAACGAGATCGAGGAGGCCGAGTTCGTGGCCGACGAGATCGACCGCCTGCGCCGTGCCGAGAGCCGGAAGTACAAGGAGTTCGCGGTCCTCTACCGGACCAACGCCCAGTCGCGCGGCTTCGAGGACGTCTTCGTCCGCCGCCGGATCCCCTACCGGCTGGTGGGCGGCATCAAGTTCTGGGAGCGGCGAGAGGTGAAGGACCTGCTCGCCTACCTCCGGATCCTCGCCAACCCGTCGGACTCGGTGAGCTTCGTGCGGGTCGTCAACGTGCCGCGCCGCAAGATCGGCCAGGTCACCGTCGACCGGTTGATCGGCTTCGCCCGCGACCAGCAGCTGGGGGTCATGGAGATGCTCGACCGGGCGGCCGAAGCCGGAGCGCCCAAACCAGCCCTGGGCCCGATCGAGCACTTCGCCAAGCAGCTGAAATCGCTGCAGGCGTCCGTCGGGGCACTGCGGCCGAGCGAGCTGGTCGACCTGGTCATCGAGGTGATGCAGCTGCGCGCCTTCTACGAGGACGGCACGCCCCAGGGCGAGGCCCGGATCGAGAACCTGGCCGAGCTGCACGGCTACGCCGAGGAGTTCGACCCCCTCGACCCGAAGGAAGGCCTTGACGAGTTCCTCGCCGAGGTGACGCTGACTTCGGACGTCGACACCTATGACGAGAAGGAGGAGGGCGTGACCCTGATCACGCTGCACATGGTCAAGGGCCTCGAGTTCCCGGTCGTCTTCCTGGTCGGCCTGGAGGAGGGGCTGCTGCCCCACCAGCGCTCGCTCGAGGAGGAGAAGGGGATCGACGAGGAGCGGCGGCTGATGTACGTCGGAATCACGCGTGCGCGCGACCGCCTCTACCTGACCTGCGCCTTCCGCCGGCACATCTTCGGCCAGGCCGCCGCCGGGATGCCGAGCCGGTTCCTGGGCGACATCCCGCAGGCCCTGATCTCGGCTCCGCGCGAGGGCCGCGCGCCGGCCGCGCCGCCTCCCCGGCACGAGTACCGCCAGCGCTTCCTGGAGCGCAGCGTCCAGGCTGCGCCGGCCCCGCCGCCGGTGCAGCGTTTCGGAGACGGCGACCGCGTCCGGCACCCCAACTTCGGCGAAGGCCAGGTGATCAAGTCAACCTTGACCCGGACCGACGAGGAGCTGGTCGTGAAGTTCGACAAGGCGGGGCTCAAGATCCTCTCCGGCGCCCTGGCGCCGCTGGAGAAGCTGGCCTGAGCGCCTCCGCGCTCTCCGCCCGCGCCGAGGAGCTTCGGGAGCTGGTCCGGCGCTGGGACTACGCCTATCACGTCCTCGACCACCCCGAGGTCGGCGACGCCGAGTACGACGCAGCCTACCTGGAGCTGCGGCGGCTCGAGGAGGAGCACCCGGAGCTGGTCACAGCCGACTCGCCGACCCAGCGCGTCGGCAGCCAGCTCGGCGAGCAGTTCGCCAAGGTGCGCCATCGCTCGCCGATGCTCTCCCTGCAGAACGCTTTCGACGAGGCGGAGATCCGGGCCTGGGACAAGCGCGTCCGATCGGTGGTCGGCGACCAGGTCCGCTACGCGGGCGAGCTCAAGATCGACGGGCTCGCGATCAGCCTCACCTACTCGGGTGGGCGGCTGGCGCGGGCCGCCACCCGCGGTGACGGCATGACCGGCGAGGACGTCACGGCCAACCTCCGGACGCTCAAGAGCGTGCCGCTCTCCGTCAGGCCGCTGCCGGGCCTGCCCGACGAGTTCGAGGTCCGGGGCGAGGTCTACTTCCCGCTGGAGGCGTTCGAGAGGCTGAACGCGGAGGTGGAGGCGGCCGGCCGCGAGCGCTACGTCAACCCGCGCAACACGGCCGCCGGGAGCGTGCGCCAGCTCGACCCGAAGGTGACGGCTTCGCGCAACCTGCAGACCTTCATGTACACGCTCGACCCGGCCGGGCCCGCGACCTCGCAGTGGGAGGTGCTGGACGGGCTGGAGAGGATGGGCTTCCGCGTCAATCCCAACCGCCGCTTGCTGAATGGGATCGAGGACGTGATCGAGTTCCATCGCCACTGGCACGACCACCGCCACGAGCT
The DNA here is from genome assembly GCA_005881155.1 of Chloroflexota bacterium. GTDB lineage: Bacteria > Chloroflexota > Dormibacteria > Dormibacterales > Dormibacteraceae > CF-105. Next base: position 15,878 of record VBHN01000046.1, read on the forward strand.
CGCGCACGAGATCGACGGCGTGGTGCTGAAGGTGGACCGGCACGACCAGCAGCTGGAGCTCGGCTTCGTGTCCCGCAGCCCGCGCTGGGCGATCGCCTACAAGTACGCGCCCGAAGAGGCCGAGAGCGTCGTCGAGAAGATCGACGTCTACGTGGGCCGGACGGGCGTGCTGACGCCGGTGGCGCACATCCGGCCGCTGATCGTCGGCGGCGTGACGGTGCGCAACGTGACCATGCACAACGAGTCCCAGGTCAACGCGAAGGGCGTCTACGTGGGGGCGACCGTGGTCGTACGGCGAGCCGGCGACGTGATCCCCGAGATCGTCAGCGTCAAGGAGCCGAAGCAGGGCTGGAAGATGCCCGAGCGCTGCCCGATCTGCGGCGGCGAGGTCGTCCGCGAAGAGCCCTACATCGCGCATCGCTGCATCAACCCCTTCTGCCCGGCGCAGCGCCTGGAGCGATTGCGTCATTTCGCCTCCCGGCTGGCGATGGACATCGAGGGCCTGGGCTACTCGACGGTTGAGCAGGTGCTCGACAAGACACTGGCCGAGGAGCCGGCCGACCTGTTCCGGATCACCGCCGAGCAATGGGAGTCGCTCGAGCATTTCGGCCCCAAGTCGGCTGAGAACATGGTCCGCCGCCTGGAGGAGTCGATGAACCCGACCCTCGCGCGCTTCCTCTATTCGCTCGGGATTCCCCAGGTGGGAGAGGCCACGGCCGAGCTGCTGGCCGCCGAGCTGGGCACCCTGGAGCGGGTCCGGGCCGCTTCCGAGGAGGAGCTGCGCACCGTGGAAGGCGTCGGCCCGAGCCTGGCGGCGGAGATCGGCAAGTTCTTCGCGGGGAANNNCCGGCAGGAGGCGGCGCCGCGCGGCGAGGGTCCCTTGACGGGCAAGACCTTCGTCTTCACGGGGACGCTGGAGGGCATGTCGCGGCCGGACGCGGAGGCGCTGGTGCGGTCGCTGGGCGCCAAGGCCGCGGGCAGCGTCAGCGCCAAGACGGACTACGTGGTGGCGGGGCCGGGAGCGGGTTCGAAGCTGGAGCGGGCAGAGAAGCTGAAGGTGCGCGTGCTCTCGGAGCCGGACTTCCTGGAGCTGGTCAAACAGCCTGGATAAGGCGGTACGCTGGTGGAAAACCTGCTAGGAGGACTATCACCATGCCGCAGCGAGCGTGGAGCGCCAAGCGCGAACGCCAGTACGAGCACATCAAGGAGGGTCTGCTCGAGCGCGGGACCGGAGATGAAAAAGCCGAGGAAATCGCGGCCCGGACGGTGAACAAGGAACGCGCGCGCCACGGTGAGGCGCGGGAGGCCAGCCGGACCTCCGTCAAGGACATCTCGTCCGGCCGCCGGGGCGGCCTGCGCTCGCACCGGGGCTCCCAGGGCCGGACCTACGCCCAGCTCCGCAACGAGGCTCGCGAGCGGGGCATCAAGGGCCGCTCGAAGATGACGAAGGCCGAGCTGGAGCGTTGGGGGAGGGCCTGATGGTCATTGAGGACGGCCGGGGGGAACTCACTAGACTGCCTGCATGACCCTCTCCCGAGATCAGGTGCGCCATGTCGCGCTGCTCGCCAGGCTTGGTCTGAAGGACGGCGAGGAGGACTTCTACGCCGAGCAGCTGTCGCACATCCTCGAGCACATCGACCGCCTGGGGCAGGTCGACACCGAGGCCATCCCGCCCACCGCCCAGGTGGTGGAGATGCGCAACGTGATGCGCGACGACGTGATCCAGCCCAGCCTCACCCAGGAGGAGGCGCTGGCCAACGCGCCGGAAGCGCGGGACGGGTTCTTCGTGGTCAAGGCCATCCAGGACGCCGACCCCGGGTGAGCGAGGAGCTGACGCACGCCACCATCGCCGAGCTGCACGGCCGGCTGCGGCGGAAAGAGGTCTCGGCGGTCGAGCTCCTGGAAGCCCACGAGAAGCGCATCGACGCCGTCGACGGCGAGGTCAAGGCCTACCTGCGGCGAACCCCCGAGCTGGCGAGGCGGCAGGCCGAGGAGGCCGACCGCCGGCTGGCCGCCGGCGACCACGGCGTCCACCCGCTGACCGGGATCCCGGTCGCCATCAAGGACGTCTTCTGCACCAAGGACGTCGAGACCACCGCCGGCAGCCGGATCCTGGCCGGCTTCAAGCCGCCCTATGACGCGACGGCCGTCGCCCGGCTGCGCGAGGCGGGCGCCGTCTTCCTGGGCATGACCAACTGCGACGAGTTCGCCATGGGCAGCTCCACCGAGAACTCCGGCTACTGGCCCACCCACAACCCCTGGGATTCGACCCGGGTCCCCGGCGGCTCCAGCGGTGGCAGCGCCGCGGCCGTGGCGGCCGGCGAGGCGGTGTTCAGCATCGGCAGCGACACCGGCGGCTCGATCCGGCAGCCGGCCGCGCTGACGGGCACGGTCGGCTTCAAGGGCACCTACGGGCGGGTCAGCCGCCACGGGCTGATCGCCTTCGCCTCCAGCCTCGACCACGTCGGCCCCTTCACCCGCAGCATCGACGACTGCGCGACCGTGCTGGGCACCCTCGCCGGCCACGATCCACTCGACTCGACCTGCTTCGACCGGCCCCTCGACCTCAGCACCCTGAACGACGGCGTCAAGGGGCTGAAGCTCGGACTGCCGCGCGAGTACTTCGAGGTCGCCGGCATGGAGGAGGGAGTCAAGCGCTCGATCGCGGAGGCCATCGACGTGCTCAAGGAGGCCGGGGCCGAGCTGGTCGAGGTCAGCCTCCCGCACACCGACTACGGGCTCGCCGCCTACTACATCGTCGCGCCCGCGGAGTGCTCCTCGAACCTGGCCCGCTACGACGGCGTCAGGTACGGGCTGAGCGACCCCAAGGCCGAGACGGTGCTCGAGAACTACCTGAACACCCGCCGCGAGGGCTTCGGCGCCGAGGTGCGGCGCCGCCTGATGCTGGGCACCTACGCCCTCTCCAGCGGCTACTACGACGCCTACTACCTGAAGGCGATGAAGGTCCGGACGCTGATCAAGCGTGACTTCGACGAAGCCTTCCAGAAGTGCGACGCCATCGTCTCCGCCACCTCGCCGACGGTCGCCTTCAAGATCGGTGAGAAGACCGGCGATCCCCTGGCTATGTACCTCTGCGACGTCCTCACCCTGGGCGCGGACCTGGCCGGGCTGCCCGGGCTCAGCCTGCCGAGCCGGGCGGAGGATGGTCTGCCCGTCGGCCTGCAGGTGATCTCCCCCCAGTTCCGCGAGGACCTCGCGCTCCAGGTCGGCCGCGCCTACGAGATGGCCAGCGGCGTCCTGGCGGAGGTGGCGCCGCTGTGAGCGTCGACACCAAGACCGACTGGGAAGCCGTGATCGGGATGGAGGTCCATGTCCAGCTGGCGACGCGGTCCAAGATGTTCTGCGGCTGCAGCACCGACTACCTCGGCCAGCCCCCGAACACCCACACCTGCCCCGTCTGCCTCGGGCTGCCGGGCAGCCTGCCGGTCATCAACCGCCGGGCGGTCGAGCTGCTCCTGACCTCGGCCATGGCGCTCAACTGCGAGGTCCAGGAGTTCACCAAGTTCGACCGCAAGAACTACTTCTACCCCGACCTCCCCAAGGGCTACCAGGTCAGCCAGTACGACCTCCCGATGAGCCGCCACGGCTGGATCGAGGTGGGGGGGAAGCGGGTCCGGATCACGCGGGTCCACCTGGAGGAGGACACCGGCAAGCTGGTCCATGCCGGCGACGCTCTCCAGTCCGCCGAGACCTCCTTCGTCGACCTGAATCGCTCCGGGACGCCGCTGATGGAGATCGTCAGCGAGCCGGACCTGCGCTCGGCGACCGAGGCACGGGATTTCGCGGTCGAGCTGCGCGCGCTGCTGCGCACCATCGGGGCCAGCGAGGCGGACATGGAGAAGGGTCATCTGCGAGCGGAGGCGAACGTGTCGATCCGTCCCCACGGCTCCGACGAGCTCGGCGTCAAGACCGAGCTGAAGAACATCAACTCCTTCCGCGCCCTGCAGCGCGCAGTGGACTTCGAGCTGAGGCGTCAGGCGGAGGTGCTGGAGTCGGGCGGCAAGGTCGTGCAGGAGACGCGCGGCTGGTCGGAGCCCGAGCAGCGGACCTTCTCCCAGCGCACCAAGGAGTTCGCCCAGGACTATCGCTACTTTCCCGAGCCCGACCTACCGCCGCTCAGCTTCGAGCGTGCTCACCTCGACGCGCTCGCCAAGGAGCTGCCGGAGCTGCCCGCCGCCCGCCGGGCGCGGCTCGTCGCCAGGCACGGGCTGAGCGCTTATGACGCGGCGCTGCTGACCGCCGAGGCCGAGCTCGCCACGCTTTTTGAGCAGGTCGTTGGCCATGGCGCTGAGGCGAAACCGGCCGCCAACTGGATCATCGGCGAGATCCTGCCGGCCTACTCCGGCAGCCTGCCCGCGGCGGGCGGGTTCGCGGCACTGGTCAAGGGGATCGCGGCCGGCACCTTCAACCGCGAGCAGGGTCGCACCATCCTCGGCCGCCTCCTCGATGGAGCGGGCTTCGAGGAGGCTTCGGCAGGGCTCTCACAGCTCTCCGACCAGGGCGAGCTGGCCGCCATCGTCGATCGCGTTCTGGTCGAGAACCCCAAGATCGTCGCCGACTACCGGGCCAACCCGAGCGCCATCGGGCCGCTGGTGGGCCTGGTCATGAAGGCCTCCGGCGGCACCGCCAACCCCGGGCTCGCCCGCGAGCTCCTGAAAGATCGCCTCGACCGCTAGCCCGAGAATCGCCGACGGCCACGTCCACAGCGAATGGTCGTGGGACGCGGCCCGGGGCGATATGGAGGCCACCTGCGCGCGCGCGCTCGAGATCGGGCTGCCGGCGATCGCCTTCACCGAGCACGCCGACTACGTCCGGGCCTTCGCCGAGCAGCGGCCGGTCGACATGCACGGCTACCTGGAGTCGGTCGAGCGCTGTCGCTCGAAGTTCCCCGGCCTCCGGATCCTGAGCGGGGTCGAGCTGGGCGAGCCGCACCGCTTCCCGGCCGAGGTCTCGGCGCTGCTCCGGGTGGCGCCCCTCGACCGGGTCCTCGGGTCCGTGCACACGATCCGGCAGGCGGGCGCAGCGGTTGACATGAGCCAGGGCCTCCTGACGCCGGAGGCGGCGCCGGCCCTGGTCCGGGAGTACCTCGCGGAGCTGCTGACGCTGCTGGAGAGCGAGCAGCCGTTCGAGGTGCTCGCCCACCTCGACTACCCGAAGCGCTACTGGCCCCACGCTGAGCTCGCCTACCGCGAGACGGACTTCGAGGAGGAGCTGCGGGCCGTCCTCGAGGCCGCGGACGGCCGCAGCGCTGTCCTCGAGGTCAACACCACCCGGGGCGCCGAACCAGGACGCGGCCTCTGCCCGGGCCCGATCGTGCTCGGCTGGTGGTGGGAGCTGGGAGGGGAGCGGGTCTCCTTCGGCAGCGACTCCCACGAGCCGGCGAAGATCGCGGCCGGCTTTGCGGCGGCGGCGGCGCTGGTCGAGGCGGCGGGCTTCCGTCCCAGCGACGACCCGGCCGGGTTCTGGCGCCGGTGAGGAGGTCGGTTCTCGGCGGCGCCCTGCTCTCCGCGCTCTGGCCCTTCCTGGCCAGCCGCCTGCTGGTCTGGATCGGGACCGAGGCGATCGCGCCCTTGCTCCCGCAGGCCCACTACTACGCCGACTTCTGGCGGCCCGCCAACCCGATCCTGCGCCGGCTCTTCCACTTCGACGCGCAGTACTTCGCGGTGGTCACCCACTTCGGCTATCGGGGCGGCCCCGTCCCGCCGCTGCCGCCGACGGCCTATCGGACCTCCTTCCTGCCGCTGCTCCCCTTCCTGGCCCGGCTCCTGGGCGGCAGCGATTGGGCCCTGCTCGCGGTCACCAACCTGGCCTTCCTGGCGGCGCTGACCATCCTCTACCTGCTCGCGCGCCGGCACCTTGACGAGTCCCCGAGCCGGCTCCTGCTCTGGATCCTGGCGCTCGGCCCGGCCTCGATCTTCTTCAGCTACGCCTACTCGGAGTCGCTGCTGCTGCTGGGCATCGCGGGCACGCTGTACGGCCTGGACGCGAAGCGGCCAGGTCTCGCCGGTGCGGCGGCGCTGTTCGGAGCCATGAGCAGGGTGCCTGGCGTCCTGCTCGCCGTCCCCCTGGCCGTCGAGGCCTGGCGTGGCGGGCGCCGGCTGCCCGCCCTTGCCGCCACCCTGGCTCCCATCCTCGGGCTGGCGATCGTAAGCCTCCTCGAGTGGCTCCTCGCCGGCGACCCGCTGGGCTGGCTGCACGGCCAGCTCCATTGGGTGCTGGGCGTCCACCGCAACCCGCTCTTCCCGATCGGCCAGTTCGGCGAGGCTCTGCTGAGGCTCGACCCGACCCGCATCGAGGCGTATGGCTTCCCGCTGCTGGTGGCCTTCGCGGCGGGCACCGCCTGGGCCCTGCGCCGGCTGCCGCCCGGCTACGGACTCTTCGCCGGGGCGAACCTGGTCCTCGACGTGAGCCAGGCCTACGCGGTCGGTGGCTTCGAGGCCATCCCGCGCTACCTGGCCGTGGTCGTGCCCTGCTACTTCGCCTTCGCCAGCTGGCTCGCACCGCATCGCCTCCTCCGAGTGGCCTGGCTGGGCGTGTCGGCGGCGGCACTGCTTCTCTTCGCCAGCCTCTTCGGCTCCTCGAGGTTCGTCGGGTGACGCTGCGGCCGGAGGTGCCCGCGCACGGCGGCTCGACGGTCGCCCGCGAGCCCGACGGGCGGGTCGTGCTCGTCCACTACGCGCTGCCCGGGGAGGCGGTCGAGGTCCGCCCGCGGGGGCGCCGAGGCGGCGTCGCCTTCGCCACCGTCGAGAAGGTGCTCGAGGCCTCCCCCGACCGGGTCGATCCCCGCTGTCCCTACTTCGGCGAGTGCGGCGGCTGCCACTGGCAGCACGCGCACTACCAGGCGCAGCTCCGGTTCAAGCGCAAGGTGGTCGAGGACGTCTGGGCGCGGGCCGGTCTCCGGCTCCCGCCGGACACGCCGGTGCTGGAGATGGAGGATCCCTGGCGGTACCGGATCCGGGGCGAGTTCGAGGGCATCTACCGGGCCGACGGGACCTTCGAGCTCGGGTTCCACCGGCTGCGCTCGCACTCGGTGCTGGCGGTCCGCGAGTGCCCGATCCACCACCTGCGGATCGAGCAGGCGCTGGGCGCCTTCCGGCAGGCCGTGAACGAGCTGCACCTCAGGGGCTTGAAGCACCTCCTGCTGACCGCGGAGCCGGCCAGACGCGGGCTGCTCTGGGAGGCCAGGGTGGAAGGCAAGGCCGGCCCCGTGCTGCGGGAGCTGGGGACGCGCGCGCAGGAGCTGCTGCCGGACGCCGTGCTCCTCGACGATTCGATGGACCTCGAGCTCTGGGGCCTTCACTTCCGGGTCCGCAGCGACACCTTCGTGCAGGCCAACCATCGCCAGATGCCGGCGCTCTACCGGACCGCGCTCGACATGCTCGCCCTGGCCCCCTCCGACCGAGTCCTCGACCTCTACTCGGGCATCGGGACGATCAGCCTCTCCGCGGCCCGAGAGGCGGGCTCGGTCACCGCGGTCGAGGAGAACCCCCGCGCGGTCGCCCTCGGCCGCCTCGCGGCCCGGATCAACGGGACCGGCAACGTCGAGTTCGTCCAGGGCCGGGTCGAGTCCGCGCTCAAGAATGTCCGCCTCGGCCGGCACGAAGCACTGATCGCCGACCCGCCCCGGGCCGGTTTCGAGCAGGCGGCGATCGCCGAGGTTCTGAGGCTGGGGACGGAGCGGATCGCCTACATCTCCTGCGAGCCGTCAACCCAGGCCCGCGACGTCGCCCTCCTGATCCGGGGCGGCTACCGGCTCCGGCGGGCGGCGATCGTCGACATGTTCCCCCAGACCTACCACATCGAGACCGTGGTGCTCCTGGAGCGCGCCTGACCCTGGAAACGCCTTGCTTCAGCCCCGGCCGGTGGCCGCCTTCACCCAGCCCCGTGTGCTCGGGTGCAGGCCGGCATAGGCCTCCCAGGTCGAGCGGGCCCAGGCCTCCACGCCCTCGGCGAGCGAGTCCGCAGCCGCGACGTCGGCGACCGTCAGCGCGCCGAAGCTCGAGGGAAGCGCCGGCTTGGCCAGCGGGACCCGGCCGTTGAGCCAGGACTGGAGGGCCTTCAAACCGGGCTCACCGCCGCCGAACTCGAGCGCCCAGCAGGCGCCGGTCAGGTGGGCCGCCAGGCTCTTCGCCGACACGCAGTAGCGGTCGGGGTGCTGAAGGCAGTAGCAGTCGACGGCGAGCCGGCGTACCAGGTAGGAGACCTCGCGGCCCTCCAGCAGCCGGGCCGAGAGCCGGTCGAAGAGCGCCTGGCAGCCTTCGGTCCCGCCGGCCACGGCGGCGCCGCAGCTGCGACACCGGCCGGCCTCGCTCAGACGGCGCCCGCCTAGATCTCGAACTGCACGCGGCGCGCCGACTCGACGTAGGGCAGGACGTCCTCCTGCCGGATCCGGTTGTGGAGAGCGTCCCGGTCGTAGGCCAGGTAGCCCTCCGCGCCCTCGAAGTCGCAGATCACTCCGGCCGAGGCGTTGCCCGGCGCGAGGCCGAGGTCGGGCCCCGCGTCGAGGTGAGCCAGGCCCGGGACCTTGAGGCCCTGGAGCCGCTCCGCGACGTGGCCCGCGTGTCCCTCCGGCGCGTCCGCCTTGAAAGTGATCAGGGTGACGTTGCGGATGTCGCAAAGGGTCTCGAAGCGGAAATGCCGCGTGAACTGGCAGCGCTGCTGAGACTCCACGATCGGCTTCGCGTGCTCGGCGCGGATCTGGTTGTGGAGCTCGTCCTGGTCGTAGCGCCGCCAGGCCTCGGCATCCTCGAAGTCGGCGGTGATGGCCACGTCGTCATTGCCGTCGCGAAGGCCCAGGTCGACGCCGCAGCGGAGCTCGCTCATACCGCCGATCTCGAGCCCCTGGATCGCCTCCAGCCAGGCGGCGACCTGCGCGTCGGTGGCGTCGGGCTTGAGCTTGGCCACGTAGATATGGGTGATCACGTCTTCCAGTCCCTCACTGCTTCGGCCAGCCTCGGGATCCCCTCCCGCAGGTCCTCGTCAGAGCTGGCCAGGCTGATCCGGACCATCCCCGCGCCCACCCTGCCGAAGGCGGTGCCGGGCGCCACCGACACTCCCCGCTCTCGAACCAGGCGGAGCGCGAACCGCCGCGAGTCGCCCTCGGCGCCGGAGACGTCGGCCATCACGTAGAAGGCGCCCTGCGGGATGCTGACCAGCAGCCCTGACTCCCGGAGCAGGTCGACCGCCAGGTCGCGGCGGTGGGCATAGGCGGCGACCATCTCCGCGACGCATTCCTGGGGACCGTCGAGGGCCGCCTCCGCGGCCTTCTGTGCGATCGTGCTGGGGCCGGAGGTGTTCGACTCCAGCACCTTGGTAACGGTGTCGATGAGGCCCGCCTCGCCGACGGCGTAGCCCAGCCGCCAGCCGGTCATGGCATAGGTCTTGGAGAAGGTGTAGACGGTGATCACCCGGCCGTCGTCGAGGAAGGAGGCCGGGCCGACGTGCTCGCCTTCGAAGAGGATCTGGTCGTAGCACTCGTCACTGAGCAGCCAGAGGTCGTGGCGGACGGCGACCTCGGCGAGCGCCTCGATGACGCCGCGCGGGAAGACGGCCCCGGTCGGGTTGGCGGGGCTGTTGATCAGGAGGACCCGCGTCCGGGGCGTGACCAGGGATTCCAGGCGCTCCAGGTCGGGCAGGTAATCGTGCTCCGCGAGCAGCGGGTAGTAGACGGCGCGGGCGCCCAGCCAGGGCGGCATCATCCGGTAGTTCGGCCAGCCCGGGTCCGGCAGCAGGACCTCGTCGCCGGGCTCGAGGATGGCGGCCAGGGCGGCTGCGATGGCGCCAACGCCGCCGGAGGCGCAGGCGATCTGCTCGGGCGTGACCGAGTAGTGGTTGATCTTCTGCAGCTTGGCGACCAGCCGCTCGCGGAGGTCGATCAGCCCCTGCGTGTGCGTGTAGAACGTGTAGCCGTCGTCGATCGCCCGCTTGCCCGCCTCCGAGATGTGGTCGGGGGTCCGGAAGTTGGGCTGGCCGACGTCGAGGCGGATGGTGCCTGGCATGCCGACCGCGATGTTCGAGATCTCCCGGATGCCGGAATGGGACATCTCGGCGGGCCCGGCTGACAGGGGCGGAAGCGGCTTCAGGATGGGCCTAGGGTAGCCGCTGGACCGCTAGACTTACGCCCCGCGGGGCCCGCCACCCACGAAGACAAACGAATGCCGCACGCCCCGAAGAGCTTCGCCCACCTCCACAACCACACCGAGTACTCCCTGCTCGACGGCGCCGGGCGGATCCACCGGCTGGTGCACAAGGCCGCCGACCTGGGCATGCCGGCGGTGGCCCTGACCGACCACGGGGTCATGTACGGCGCGGTCCAGTTCTACAAGGAGTGCCAGGAGGCGGGGATCAAGCCCATCCTCGGCTGCGAGCTCTACGTGGCGCCCCGGAGCCGGTTTCAGCGGGAGGGCCGAGCCGACCGCGATCCCCACCACCTGACCGTGCTCGCCGCCAGCGGGGAGGGCTACCTGAACCTGCTCAAGCTCTGCTCGATCGGCCACCTGGAAGGCCTCTACTACAAGCCCCGGGTGGACAAGGAGGTGCTGGCGCGGCACTCCAAGGGGCTGATCGCGCTCAGCGGCTGCCTGGCCGGCGAGGTCGCCTCGAAGGTCACCGGGGGCGACCCCGAGGGTGCCCGGGAGGCCGTCGGCGAATACCGGGACATCTTCGGAGCGGACAGGTACTTCCTGGAGGTGCAGCGCCACGGGATCGACGAGCAGGAGCCGGTCAACCAGGCCCTGGCCGCCTTCTCCAAGGACTTCAAGCTGAGGCTGGCAGCCACCAACGACCTGCATTACGTGGAGAAGGACGACGCCGAGGCCCACGACGTCCTGCTCTGCCTGCAGACAGGGGCCCTCTACGACGATCCCAAGCGCTGGCGGCTCGGGTCCCAGGACTTCTATGTCAAGACGGCCGAGGAGATGGCGGCGCTCTTCCCCGACCATCCCGACGCACTCCAGAGCACGCTCGACATCGCCGAGAGCTGCGACGTCAAGCTGACGCTCGGCAAGACCCTGCTGCCGCCCTTCGACGTGCCCGAGGGCATGACGCCCGACAGCTACCTGAAGCTGCGCGTCGAAGAAGGCCTGCGCTGGCGCTACGGCACGCCCAGCAGCGTGCACCGGGAGCGCGCCGACACCGAGCTGGCGGTGATCTCCCAGACCGGCTACGCGTCCTACTTCCTGATCGTCTGGGACTTCTACAACTTCGCCCGCCAGAACGGCATCGCGACCGGTCCCGGGCGGGGCAGCGCGGCCGGCTCGCTGGTCTCCTTCGCGCTCGGGATCACCAACCTCGACCCGCTCGAGCACGGCCTCTACTTCGAGCGCTTCCTGAACAAGGACCGCGTCAGCATGCCGGACATCGACTGCGACTTCTCGGTCGAGGGCCGCGAGAAGGTGATCCGCTACGTCACCGAGAAATACGGCACCGACCGGGTCGCCCAGATCATCACCTTCACCACCATGGCCTCGAAGGCGGCCATCCGCGATGTCGGCCGGGTGCTCGACGTGCCGCTTCGGGAGGCGGACCGGCTGAGCAAGCTGGTGCCGGTCTGGCAGGGCCGCTCCAAGTCCCTCGATGACGCGCTCAAAGAGGTCCCCGAGTTCCGGGAGGCGTACGAGTCTGACGCGCGCATCAAGAAGCTGATCGACGTCGCCAAGAACCTCGAGGGCGTGTCACGCAATGTCTCCACGCACGCCGCCGGCGTGGTGATCGCGCCCGACCCGCTGGTCAACCACGCGCCGCTCCAGTTCGGTCCTGGCCGGGAGTCGGTGATCACCCAGTACGACATGAAGGCGGTCGGGGAGATCGGGCTCCTGAAGATGGACTTCCTGGGGCTCCAGAACCTGGACATCATCTCGACCGCGGTCGAGATGCTCAAGCAGCGGCGCGGGCTGGAGCTGGACATGTCCCGGCTGGCGCTCGACGACAGGGCCGCCTACGAGCTGATCGCGGCCGCCGACACGCACGGCGTGTTCCAGCTCGACGGCGCCGGCATGCGCCGGATGCTGACCGAGATGCGACCGCAGGACTTCGGCGACGTGACCGCTGCCGTCGCCCTCTACCGCCCCGGCCCGATGGTGAACATCCCCGCCTTCATCGCCCGCAAGCAGGGCCGGGAGCGGATCGAGTACCTGCACCCCAAGCTGGAGCCGATCCTGCGCGACACCTACGGCGTGATGATCTACCAGGAGCAGGTCATGGAGACCGCGCGCCAGCTCTGCGGCTTCTCCCTCTCAGAGGCCGACATCCTGCGCGCCGCGATGGGCAAGAAGGACAAGGCCAAGATGGCCAAGCTGAAGGAGAAATTCCTGGCCGGCGCTCTCGCCAACGACATCGACGAGGCAACCGCCACCCGCCTCTTCGAGGGCATCACCAAGTTCGCCGAGTACGCCTTCAACAAGGCCCACAGCGCCGCGTACGCCGTGCTCAGCTACCAGACCGCCTACCTGAAGGCGAACTACCCGCTCGAGTACCTGACGGCGCTCCTGGTCCACGAGCAGGGCAGCGCCGACAAGGTCGCCGCCACGATCGTCGACTGCCGCGCGCACGGCATCGAGGTGTTGCCGCCCGACCTCAACGTCAGTGGCGTCGACTTCTCGGTGGCCGGGGAGTCGATCCGGTTCGGCCTCGGGGCGATCAAGAACATCGGCGTCGGCGCCTGCGAGTCGGTCGTGGCCGAACGCCTCAAGGAGGGGCCGTTTTCCTCGCGCGACGACTTGCTGGAGCGGCTGGCGGGCCTCCCCGAGGTGAACTTTCGAGCCGTGCAGTCGCTGGTCGAGTCGGGCGCCTGCGACAGCCTCGACGACCGCAACCGGCTGCTCTTCAACCTCGACAAGGCCTGGGAGAGCGCGGCCGGCAGCGCCCGCGACCGGGCCGCCGGGCAGACCACGCTCTTCGAGGAGATGCCCATCGAGCAGTCGGTGCCGGCCTCGGTCGAGCCGATGTCCTCCGAGGACAAGCTGCGGTTGGAGAAGGAGCTGCTCGGGCTCTACTTGAGCGACCACCCGCTGAAGCGGGTCGCCTCCGAGCTGGCCCGGCTGACCGACGCCCAGGCCCTCGAGATCACCTCCGAGATCCAGGGCCAGGAGGTGAGGGTCGGCGGCCTGGTCCGCGAGCGCCGGCGGGTGGTCACCAAGAAGGGCCAGATCATGGCCTACGCGGAGATCGAGGACCTCACCGGCACCGTCGACGTGATCCTCTTCCCGCGCCAATACGAGCAGTACCACCGGCTCTTCGAGCCCGACGCGCTGGTGGTGGTCTTCGGCAAGGTGGACGTCCGGGCGGGCAACCGCTCCAACGGGCCGGTCAGCCCGGACGGCGAGGAGCTGGAGGCGGAGGCCGAGCGCGCCTCGGTCGTCATCGAGCAGGCCTGGGCCTGGGATGACCCCGACTGCGCGCCGGTGGCGAGGCGGCAGGTGCTGCACCTGGCCGTGCCGGAGGGAAGCGGGGTCGGCATGGCGCAGCTCCAGGAGATGTTCAGCACCCATCCGGGACCGGACGAGGTCGTCCTCCACATCCGGATCCCTGGGCACGAGGTCGTGCTGGCGCCGGACCCCAGATATCATGTCGCTGCCACCAGCACCCTGACCTCCGAGCTGGACCGGCTGCTGGGCCCGAAGGCGACCTGGGTCGAGACCATCCGCAACAAGGCGCCGAATGGAAACGGGGGAGGCGCACGCTACGGACGCAGAAATGGAAGCTGACGAGCAGGGTGGCTCCGGCGAGCTCGCCACCGGGCGCTACATCGTGGTCAAGGCCCTCGAGGACGGCGTCACCATCATGGGTCTGACCCGCGGGCGCGACACCCGCTCCCATCACTCCGAGCGGCTCGACGCGGGCGAGGTGATGGTCGCCCAGTTCACCCAGCTCACCGCCGCCATCAAGATCCGGGGCAAAGCCGAGATCCACACCGACGTCGGCCGGGTCGACTCGGAGTAACGGGTAGGAAGCGGACGGCGGCTCGCGTAAGCTTGGCCCGTTAGGGTCAGTCTCCGCGGTGGCCGTTACGGCCGGCGTCCGGCCGCGTTGGATTGGCTGCAACTCTTATGAGGTTCCTGCGCGTCGCCGGGGTGATGGTCGCGCTGGCCGCCGCGCTGGTGGCCGGGCCGGCACGCGCCGATGACCCCACCCTCACCGTGACGCTCACCGCCGGCTGGGACGGCGCGGCCGTGGCCGGGTCCTGGATCCCCTACCGGGTCGACGTCAAGAACACCGGCACCCACGAATTCAGCGGCACCCTGGTCCTCAACGCCCGCCGTCCCGCCGGCTCCCCGAACTCGGCGCCGAGCTCGGTCTACGGAACCACCTACGAGACGCCCTTCTCGATCGCCGGCGGGGTCGAGAAGAGGGTGACCATCTACGGCGAGTTCGCCGACGCCACGGCCGGCGGCCCGGCCGGCTACGAGGCCGACCTGGTCGACCGTTCGGGCGCGGTCGTCAGCAGCAGCGGCTCTGCCTCGGTGAGCCAGCGGTTCGGGATCGGCCTGCTGGCCGACTCACTGCAGGCGCAGGGCGAGATCAAGGATGTGCAGCTGCCTTCCGCCCGCCCCCTGAGCGTGGTCAACCTCACGCCCCCGGACTTCCCCGGCAGCGCCATCCAGCTCTCCGGGCTGAGCGCAGTCGTCATCGACAACTTCGACACCTCCACCCTGAGCCAGGCGCAGGTCCAGGCCCTCCAGCAGTACGTGGGGCTGGGCGGCTCCCTGGTCCTGGGCGGCGGCGCCGGCTGGCGCCGGACCCTGACCCAGCTGCCACCCGAGCTGGTCCCCCTCCGGCCCCAGGCCAGCGCCACCGTCGGCCTCGAGCCGCTGCTGGACCTGCTCGGCAAGCACAGCCCGCTGGTCGCGCAGTCGGTGGTGGGGACCCTCGCGCCGGGCGCCCGGGTCGTGCTGGCGGACGCCGCCGGCAACCCACTTCTGGCGGAGGTGGCCTATGGCGCCGGCCGCGTCGTCGAGCTGGCCTTCGACCCCGCCGACGAGCCGGTCGCGAGCCACGCCGAGGAGGTTCGGAGCAGCTGGGCGGCGGCGCTCGACCGCGTCGTCAGCGCGGGCTCCAGCGGCAACGCCAAGTTCGCGCCGGCGGTGATGGTCGCCCCGGGGGCGGTCTCCTCCGCCTTCCCGAACCAGGTCGGCTTCAACCACTACAACCTCGAGTCGCAGATCGCCGCGCTGCTGAGTGACACCGCCGCCAGCGCCCTGCCTCCGCTCGGGATCCTGGGAGGCCTGCTCATCCTCTACGTGCTGGTGGCCGGCCCCCTGAACTACGCCGTGCTGAGGAGCCTGCGCCGGCGCGAGCTGATGTGGATGACCATTCCCCTGGTCGCCATCCTGGCCACCGGCGGCGCCTATTCGGCCGGCGTCCTGGTCCACGGGCAGGAGTACTTCGTGAACGAGCTCCAGGTGCTGCGGGTGGCGCCCAGCGGCGGGGTCGAGGCGACGACCTACGACGCGCTCTTCTCGCCTCGGCGGGGCGACCTCACCGTGCAGCTGCCCGAGTCCAGCCTGGCCTCCACCTTCATCCCCAACTACTCCGGCGGCGGAACCACCGGCGACGACCGGGTCCTGGCCGGTCGGAACCCCAGCCTCAAGCTGGCCGGCGTCGCGGTCTGGCAGCCCCGTGACTTCAAGTACGTCGAGGCGGCCCACGTGAACGTCACGGTGATCGCGCACCTGAAGCTGTCCAAAGGACAGATCGTGGGGTCGGTCACCAACAACGGGCGGATTCCGATCCGCCGGCTGACCCTGCTCACGCCGGACGGCCGGAGCGCCACGCTCGCCGCCTCGCTGGCCCCGGGCGCCACGGTGACCGTGGGCGGCATCCTCCAGACCGCGCCCCTGCAGGCTCTCAACCGGGTCGTCATCGCCTGCGGCGGCCCCGCCTCCACCTCCGTGGTTCCCTGCGGCCAGACCAACGGGCCGCAAACACCCGGCGACAAGCAGGCTTCCCTGATGCTGACCGCGGCCGGCCTGCTCGGCAGCTCCGGCGAGGTGACGAGCCTGACCGGGATCGTGGACCCGATCCCGAGCCTCCGGGTGGGGGGCACCGAGCCCAGCCGAACCGCGCTCTCGGCCTTCGCGACGCCGATCGAGCTGGAGGGCATCGACACCCTGAGCGCGGGCTGGGCGAGCGCGCGGGTGGTGGCCGCCAACAACAGCAGCAGCTTCCCGATGACGGTCCTCGACTACGACCTCCCGTCGAGCCTGGCGGCGGGTCCCCTCAAGCTCAGCGTCGCCAACGCCTCCGTGATGGGGGCGCCCTTCAGCGTCCAGAAGTCGCAGGCCGAGCTCT
>VBHN01000180.1 GCA_005881155.1 Chloroflexota bacterium
AAGTCGAGGACGGCCAGGCCCTCGCCGGGCCGGTCGACGACCAGGTCGCCCATGACCCGCGCGAACTGGCTGGACACCGCCGGCTCGACGCGGACCGTCACCGACACCCGTTCCGGTGCTGAGCTCTTGAAGTTCCCGACCTGCACCGTCCAGGCCGCGCGGAGGTCGAAGCCCGCCGGCCTCTCGAAGCCTTCCTCGGTCAGCTCCGCGTCCTCGATCCGCGAGACGCGATAGACGCGCGGCTGCCCGCCGACCCCGGCCAGCAGGTACCAGGTGCCGGCCTTGCAGACCAGGCCGTAAGGCTCGACGGTGCGGTCCACGATGCGGTCCAGACCCCGGCGATAACGGAGGCGCAGGCGGCGGTCCGACCAGAGCGCGTCCTGGACGCGTGACAGGTGTGGCGGCACCGATGCGGCCCTGAACCAGCGCTCGCCGTCGACCAGGATCCGCTCCTGCAGCCGGCCCGAACGGCTTGGCCCAGCCGCGACCGCGAGCTTGCGCGAGGCCTGGTCGAGCTCGACGCCCAGGCCGAGGTCGGCGGCCGGCCCCTGCCCACCGAACGCAAGCAGCGCTTCCAGCTCGGGCTCGGTCAGGCCGGTGAGGTCGGTCCGGTACCCGCCCAGCAGGTAGGCGCCCCCGTTGGGCCCGCGGTCGGTGACGACCGGGACGCCGGCCGCGCTCAGCGCGTCCAGGTCGCGGCAGACGGTGCGGCGGGAGACCTCGAGCCGCTCCGCGAGGTCGCCCGCGCTCAGCCGGCCGTGGGCCTGGAGCAGGAGGAGGATCGAGAGCAGGCGGTCAGCGCGCATGCAGCAAAAGTATCTCGCGGATTGTGACAGAAGGTGTCACATATCTCGGCGCAGGATGGTCTGCATGAGAAACGCAACGCGAAATCCTGTCGTCCACTTCGAGGTCCTGGGGCGCGACGCGAACGCGCTCAGGAAGTTCTACGGGGAAGCATTCGGCTGGCAGCTGGGCCCGGTCGACGAGTCGCCGCTGCAGTACAGCATGGTCCACCTCAAGGAGGGCGGCGGCATCGACGGAGGGATCGGGAAGGCGCCGGAGGGCCCCGGGCACGTCACCTTCTACGTGGGGGTCGAGGACCCGCAGGCCGCCCTGGACCAGATCAGCCGCCTAGGCGGCAAGACGGTGCAGGCACCGGTCGAGGTGCCCGGCGGAGTCACCTTCGCGCTCTTCGCCGACCCCGAGGGCCACGTGGTGGGCTTGGTCAAGGACTAGGCCGGAGCAGGGGGGATCACCGGGGTCCCCCCTGCCTGCCGCGTCTTCCGAGCGGCTCGGCTCAGCTCGGTCAGCTCCCCCAAAGCTCGGTCCGCCTCGTCCACGTCACGATCGAGCAGGGACGCTCCCACCCGGCGGCCGGCCGTGTCGAGGTGGATGGTCGCCAGCCGCAGGCGGCGCTGCAGCGGACCCTGCACGCGGCGCAGGCTCTGAATCTTGCCCAACGGCACCCAGGAGGTGACCCGGGCCAGCCGGCCCGAGGTGGCGACCGCGCAGGTGTCCGTCCAGCCCCAGGCCAGGAAGTGGTAGCGCAGCGGCGCCTTGTAACGGGCCCGCGGCGGGGCCGGCGTCGTCGCCGAAGGAGCGTCGGGCAGCAGCCGTCCCAAGAGCCAGGCCGCCTCCGCGTGGCTGCCCACCGGCAGCACGGCGCGGAGCTCGCGGCTCTCCGACCGGTTCTCGCCGCGGGACTTCTGCCTGCCTGCCACGTCGACCTCGACCCGGCACCAGCCGAAGGGACGCCAGAGCAGCGGCTCGATCATCCGGACCGCCTGCACGCGACCTCGGGGGATGGTTTCGGCGGCCGTGTCGATCAGCCCCGACCGGAGCCGGAGCCCGTCTCCCGCCTCCGCGACCGTGAGCCCGTAGTCGCTGTTCAGGCGCCGCCAGAAAGCGGTGACCAGGCCCAGGATCGCGGTCCCGCTGCCGCCGATCACGCCCACCGCCACGCGCGGGGCCACGACCAGGCTGACCACGGCGCCGGCCAGCAGCACGACCGTCACGACCCCCAACCGGCTGAGCGCGATGGAAGCCAGGAGCCGGTCGGTGCGCACGGACAGCAGCACCTGCTCCGGCGGTGGGGCCGTGTCGATGGGGATGCCGTGGGCCAGGGCGAGCAGCTGGCCGCGGAGCGTGTCGGCATGCGGCAGGGACAGGTAGGCGAGCCGGCCCTGGCTGCCGGTGGCGCCGCCCATCCGAAGCCTCAGCTCGGCCAGCCCGAGAACCCGGGCCAGCGCCGGCCGGACGGTGTCGATCGCCTGGATCTGGGTCAGCGGGAAGCGAAGCGAGCTGCGGCGGATGAGGCCGGTCTCGATCCGCAGCGCGTCGCCCTCGATCCGCCAGCGGGTGACCCACCAGGAGATGACGGCGAAGAGGAGGACGATCGGCAGCGCCACCAGCCGCACGATGGTTCCTCCGACTCCCCTCCCGAGGTTGCCCGAGCTGATCGCGTAAAACGCCACGAAGAGGAGCGGCACGAGCATGCGGCCGGCCCGGACCAGGGGCGTCAGCGGATGCAGTCGATGCCAGGTCCCCGGCTCCAGCGCGGCGACGGCGACCGCGGCCGGTGGTTCGGTGCTCAGAGCCCGGCGGCCTTCGCCTCGCCGAGGGCGGAGAGCTGGTCCCGCAGCCGGTCGGCCTCCGCCTGCTCCAAACCCGGGATCCGGGCGTCGCTGGCAGCGGCGGCCGTGTGCATCCTCACCGTCGCGAGGCCGAAGGAGCGCGCGATCGGGCCGGCCACGACGTCGACGAACTGCATCCTCCCGTAGGGGACGACGGACAGCCGGGTGATGAGCACGCCGCGGCGGACCAGGAGGTCCTCAGCGCGTTCGCAATACGCCCAGGCCCTCACCCGACGCTGGACGAACCGATCGGCCAGAGCGCCCGCCAGGACGGCGGCTACCGCGACACCGGCCCCGGGCCCCGGACCGAAGGCGAATCCGGCCAGTAGGCCACCGACGACGGCCACGATCAGGGCGAGGACCGCCACCTGGGCGCGCCGCAGCGACCTGAGTCGAGGCGACGGGTGTTTCCAGGCAGTGTCGGAGGCGACCATCTTGGGCCCTCCATTGTGCCGTCGACGAGAAGCTCAAGCTTTCAAGGAAGAACGAGATGACGGTGGAGCCCAGGCGTTATCGAGTTCCGCGGTGGGTGCCGATCTTCAACACCTTCGCCCGTCCGCTCCTGGCCGTCGGGGTTCCGATGGGTCCGGACGTCCTGATCACGGTTCGCGGTCGGAGGTCCGGCCTGCCCCGTACAACTCCGGTGACGCTCTGCGAGTTCGCCGGCAGGCGCGGCGTGATCAGCCCTTTCGGCGAGACCGATTGGGTGCGGAACCTGCGCGCGGCCGGCAGAGCCACTGTCACTTTCGGACGCAGCAGCGAGGAGGTGGTCGCGGTGGAGTTGGGGCAGGCCGAGGCGGTCGAATTCATCCGCGATGTGATAGCTCCTCTCGCGCGAAATTCGAGGCTCGGTGGGTGGTTCGTCCGCTATGTCGACAGGATCGACGTCGACAGCCCCGGCGAAGCCGCGATCGGTCGACCGGTGTTCGAGGTCTTCACGCCTGATCAGATAACAGCAGATCGCTGAGAAGCCCGCCAAGCCATTCCTCGTATTCGTCCGGACTCCAGCCTTCCCCTGCCACCAATTCGGAATAGATCTCGGCGCTCGTCAGGGCACGGATGATCGCACCGGCACGCTTGCCATCCAGCCCGCCGCGCAGGTCCCCTTCGACGCCGGCCACGATCCCGTGGAGGGAGCGTGCGCGATCGCTCTTCCAGCCGGCGAGCATCCTCGCCACCTCGGCGTCCGACGCCGCGGCGCCTTCGAGCATCGCTCTGACACCGCGCTCCGACTCCCACTGGCGCCGGCTGGAATGAGCGACGAGTGCGAGACGCCGGCGCAGGTGGCGCTCCTTGAGGCCTTCCGCCACCGTCTCCATGACGCCGGCTTCGGTCAGCCACTCTTCGCAGATGGCGGCCAGGATCGCCTTCTTGGTGCCGAAGATCGCGTAGACGGTCCGGGCTGCGACCCCAGACTCCTCGGCCACGACGTCGATGCTGGTGGCGGCGTACCCGCCCGCGGCGAACAGCCTTCGAGCGGCCCGCACGATCCCGCGCCGGGTTTCCGACGCCTGGCGCTGGCGGAGGGGAATCCGAGCCGCCTTGACTTCCCCCATGGCAGCGTCTACAGTAGCACGACATTGAGTGCAGTCAAACTGCAGTGACTACAGATAAGCTGAACTGGAGGCTGGGGATGGGCGCGAACGAGGTCGAGAAGCTGCAGGCGATCGTTGTCGGTGGGGGCCAGGCCGGCCTCGCGACCGGGTACGAGCTGGCCCGCCGCGGCGTCAGCTTTGCGGTGCTCGAGGCTGAGGAGCGGATCGGCGACCAGTGGCGGCATCGCTGGGATTCCCTGCGCCTTTTCACGCCCGCCCGACACGACGCGCTGCCCGGGTCGAAGTTCCCGGCGCCCCCCGCCAGCTTTCCCGGCAAGGACGAGATGGCCGACTACCTGGAGGCGTACTCACGCGCCGGCGGGTTGCCGGTGCGCACCGGCGTCCGAGCGGCGGCTCATGTGGTCGTTGCGACCGGGTATCAAAAGCCCAAGCTGCCGCCGTTCGCCGCCGACCTCAAGCCGGCCATCAAGCAGCTGGCGGCCGGGCAGTACCGAAGCCCCGCCCAGCTGACCGGTGATGTCCTCGTGGTCGGTGCCGGCACCTCCGGGGTGGAGATCGCGATCGAGGCAGCGAGGGCCGGTCACCGCACCGTTCTGGCCGGCCGCGGCACCGGCGCCATCCCGGGCGTCTTTTACGCCTTCGACGGAAGGGCGTTCTGGTTCTACGCGAACCGCATCGCTTCGGTGCGAACACCGATGGGCCGGCGGATGAAGCCATTGGTTCTGACGCACGGAGCACCGCTCATCCGCGTCAAGATGCGCGACGCGATCGCCGCCGGCGTCGAGCGCGCGCCACGCGTGACCGCGGTCGAAGCCGGCCTCCCGATCTGCGAAGACGGGCGTCGGATGGAGCCCGGCACGATCGTGTGGTGCACCGGCTTCACGCGCGACTACTCCTGGATCGAGTTCCCGGTGGCGGGCCCCGACGGGTACCCCCGGCATACCGGCGGGGTCGCCGAAGGTGAGTCGGGCCTCTACTTCGTCGGCCTTCCATTCCAGACCCGGTTGGCCTCCGGCCTGATCGGAGGGGTCGGCGAGGACGCCGGTTTCGTCGCGGACGCGATCGCAACCCGGCTGCGCCACGCCCACGAACTCAGGCAGCCGTCGGTCGCGGATGTCGAGCTGGCCCTCGGGCATCGCTAAATGCTGGGCCGGTTGGCTAGCTCAGGTGGTGGACCTCCTGGAGTCCGTAGACCGGAGTCGGGATCCCCTCCATCCGCGCCTTGAGCTGGAGGGCCAGGTAGAGGGAGTAGTGCCGCGACTGGTGCAGGTTGCCGCCATGGAACCAGAGCGCCTCCTGCTGCGTCGGCTTCCACATGTTGCGCAGCTCCCCCTCCCACGGTCCCGGGTCCTTGCTCGTGTTCGACCCGAGACCCCAGACCTTGCCCACTTTGGCCGCGACCTCGGGTGAGATGAGGTCGGCGGCCCAGCCGTTCATTGATCCGTAGCCGGTCGCATAGACCACCAGGTCGGCCGGGAGGATCTTGCCATTGGACAGCTCGACTGCATCCTTCGTCAATCGCACGACGTCGACCCCAGACTCGAGCTTGATGTCGCCGTTCGCCACGAGCTCTGACGCGCCAACGTCGATGTAATACCCGGAGCCGCGGCGCAGGTACTTCATGAACAGCCCGGAGTTGTCGTCGCCGAAGTCGAGCATGAAGCCCGCCTTCTCCAGCCGCGCGTAGAAATCGGAATCGCGCTCGCGGATCGCGTCGTAGACAGGCGTCTGGAACGTGTGCATGAGCCGGTACGGCACCGAGGCGAAGGTGAGGTCGGCTTTTGGAGTCGTGATGCCGGAAGCGACCGCGCTTTCCGAGTAAAGGGCCGCCAGGCCAAGCTCCATCAGCGAGTCCGATCTCGCGACGTGGGTCGACGACCGCTGAACCATCGTCACCTCAGCGCCGACCTCCCAGAGCGCCGCGCAGATGTCGTGCGCGGAATTGTTGGAGCCGATGACGACCACCTTCTTGCCCCGGTACGCATCGGGTCCGGGGTGCTTGGAGGAGTGGTGCTGCTCGCCTTCGAAGATGTCCATGCCCTCGAACTTGGGGAGGTTCGGTTTCCCCGACATGCCGGTGGCGAGCACCAGCTGTTTCGGCCGCAGCGTCATCTCGACACCGTCGCGCCGGACGACAACCGCCCACTCCTTGGCGTCTTCGTCGTAGGAGGCCTTGAGGCACTCGGTGGAGCTCCAATAGTTGAGCTCCATCACCGACGCGTACATCTCCAGCCAGTCGGCGATCTTGTCTTTCGGTGAGAAGACCGGCCAGTTGGGCGGGAAGTCCAGGTACGGCAGGTGGTCGTACCAGACGGGGTCATGCAGGCACAGCGACTTGTAGCGGTTGCGCCACGAATCGCCGGGCCGGGAATTGCGGTCGACGATGATCGTCGGCACGCCAACCTGGCGCAACCGGGCGCCGAGGGCGATGCCGCCTTGCCCACCACCGACGATCACCACGTAGGGTTGGATGGCGCGACCGAGCTCCTCCGCCTCGCGCCGGCGCTGTTCGAGCCAGGTCTCGCGGTTCGGTATCGCCCCATGCTCGACGCCCTTGGCTCGTCGCAGGCTCTTCGGCTCCTCAAAACCCTTGAGCTCGTTCAGCGTCGTCAGAAGCGTCCAGCCCTTGCCGTCGAGAAGCCGGAGGTGACCGATCCCCCTGCCGACCTCGGTCTCGAACTTGATCCAGGCCTCGTTTTCCGCGGCCGCCTCCCCCAGTTCCTCCGCGATCGTGAAGCCATGAGGATGCACCCGATCCAGGGTTTCGGTGAGCAGATCCCGCACCCCCGCGCGCCCTTCGACGGTGACGATGTTCCAACTGAAAGCGACGAGGTCTCGCCAGTAGCACTCCTCCGCGAAGAGCGCAACCGCCGCCTCGACGTTGCCAGCGGTTACCGCTTCCTCGAAGCTCGCGAGCCAACGCGTGACGGCTGCCGGCGCTGCCACCGCCTGCTTCGTGGTCAGCTCGCTCATTTTGCATCCTCCTGTCCATCCGACCTGGTCGCCGGGGTGCGCTGCCGCTGCTGCTCGAACATCTCCCTGACCTCCCGGACGCTGGTCGCGTCCTCCGGCTTCTTCTCGGTGCGGAAGGAGACGATCCGGGGGAAGCGCAGCGCGAATCCGGGCCGGTCCCCCGTCATGCCGGCGGTGTGCCGCGGGCTCGGGGTGATCTCGTCGGCCAGCACCTCCACCACGATCGATGGCTCCAGCCAGACGTCGGGGACCAGGATCGAGGTCACCCGCGCCGGCTTCTCGGCGACCTCGAGACCCGCCAGGCGCTTGTGCAGGTCGCGCCAGCCCTCGTCCGACAACCCGGTGCCGAGCTTGCTGATGGTCCCGAACTCGTCTTTGTCAGCGTCGTAAACGCCGGCCAGCAGGGCGCCCGCGCCGAACTCCGCCCGCTTGCCCTTGCCCTGGTAGTAGCCGAGCAGGACGACGTCGATGGTGTCGTTCAGCTGGCCGCTCGTGTTCCGTTTCAGCTTCACCCAGTTGAAGTTGCGCGCGCCCGCCTGGTACGGGGAGTCCAGGCGCTTGGCCACCACCCCTTCGAGGCCGCGGCTGATGTTGTCCAGCAGCTCCCGGGTCAGCACCTCGGCCGAGTCGGTCCGGGTCAGCGGCGCCGGCACCAGCGTCTCCGACCCACCAATCAGTTCCGAGGCGATCTCGAACCTCTGCGAGTAGGGCATCGCGGTCAGGTCCGTCCCGTCCCGGAACATCACGTCGAAGACGAACGCTCGCATCGGCACCCGCTCGGCGAACTCCTGGATGCCCTCCTTGCGGCGGCGCGCCGAGGTCTCCTGGAAGGGCACGTACTCCTCCGACTCCGGGTTGTAGGC